>JABLXM010000190.1 GCA_013177815.1 Anaerolineae bacterium
TTCCGCCACCAGGGTGCCGCTGGGTTTGACGGCGTAAGGATGTGACTCCGAGCCGACCCACACTGCCCGCAGGGCGCGGGCGTGGATGCCGGCGCGCGCCAGCGCATTGCGCGCGGCTTCGATCGACATGGTGATGACATCCTCGTCCATGCCGGGCACTGATTTCTCCTTGACGGGCTTGCCTTCTTCCGAACTGCCCCATACCCGGGCTACATCGCTGGCTGGCAGGCGGTAACGCGGCACATAGGCACCATATCCGCTGATGCCGACCGGGGCGTTGGGTTTTAGTAGTTTTACAGTGGGATGCATCGTTTCCATAGGATTTACCTTTTTTATGTAAACCTAACCTCAAAATGATTTTTCTCAGCTTCCAAGAGTAAGCTTTTTACAAAAGCTTTTGTGAGATAGTTGTCATCTGCTCGAACTGATGACGTCAGGCGAAGGATGGGGTGAGGCGTATAGCTTTTTGCGTTAATGGTGACCTGATCAAGGTTGGAAAATAATACCATTTTAATTAGGCCATCTTTGATATCTGACTGGGAAGGAAGATCAGAGCGTTTAGAATGTTTGCATTCTACCAGAAATGCCTGATTGCCCTCAACCCAAGTCTCATCTGTGGTTAAATAATATTCTCCACCCAGGTAGTTTTCGATTGTAATGGTGGATTTGTTAACCTGGTTGACAAATTCTTTTGGTTGTGTGGTTACCGATTCGCGTTCTTGGGCGGCTTGGGACATTTTTCGGGATAGGTCCTTGAATCGGTTTGCGTTATTTGAAATCTGATTTATCCTTTCTAACGCCGGAACTTCGGAATGCATCTTTACACCGGTGACGGATGTAATTTGCCGGTATGACACGAAAGCGAGGTTGGCTACTTCACCAATCGAATCAGCTTGAATCAAATTCCAGTGCAGGGCATCGGATTGAAAGAACCTCAAATCATCGATCTGTTTTTTGATGTGTGTAATATCGAATCTTTGATTGGTTATTTTATTCGCGTACCGGCTATTCTTTGACGCCTGGGCATAATAGCTGATGATGACATAAACGCCAAGTAAACTCATCAATGATATGGTGTCCCATTGAATAAAATCCCGGTCGCCGTCCGCCCCCTCATCTTTGTAGATAGGAATTACCGTGACCTTGCGTCCAGAAAATGCTAATGTGTCATAAATCCTGGCGTATGGGTACGATCTTGTGCGTTTCGCGGAGACCCATGAACTCAGGGCAAGTTTATTTTGATCATCCAAGCGGACAATGCAACTTCCCCGCATGCAAAGCGAACTCTCCAACTCCTCAATTGGGATCTCGGATAAGTCTCGACACAGATATGGCTGGTATTCGACCTTCTTAATCGTTGCCTTGATGTCCATGATCGTTCCTTTGCTTGCAAAGGTAACCGTATGTTTCACCAGCCCGATAAACCACTTCCACTTGGTCTTCCATTTCCATAAGAGTACGATTTAAACCAAAGCCGGTTTTTTCTAGAATGTTGGGCTCCAAATCTCGCAGCAATTCAATGCCAATGCAGTTTCTCTCTAAATTTCGTGCTACTTTCATCGTGGTTCCGCTGCCAAGAAACGGATCCAAGATAGTTTCGCCTTTGTAAGAAAACAATTTGATGATGCGGTAAGGAAGTTCGTCTGGGAAGGCAGCAATATCTTTGGTTAATGTGTTGCCAGGTGAGGGTAGAACGTTGGTCATTTCCCAAAGGGTCATATACCATTTGTTCTTTTGAAATTCCTCGATATCCACGTGTGATTCTTCCCGAATGGAAGACGGTATTGATTTATAGTCAAACTTGCCCTTTTGAAAAATGATGATGCTTTCCAAAAGATTATCGGGGTAAAAATACATCGGGTAGGGATTTTGGAGGATGACACCGCTTCGCCTTGATATTCTGAGGTAACCTTCAGGTTTTTTCCAGACAATGCGGTCGCGGTAGCGAAAGCCCGCATCCATAAATATCCTGGTTGCATCAGCTACAATTGGAAACTTTTCCCCATTTACAAGCATGTCATCGATGTTGAGAACAGCGATCCTGCCATCCTGCAGCACGCGATAAACTTCTTGCGCTACCTCTTTCAACATATCCAGATAATGACCGTAGGTTGAAAAAGCGTCTTTATAGTCAAATGGAGCGTTGAAATAAGGAGGCGAAGTCACCATTAAGTGCACACTAGAGTTTTCAATTTCCTCCATAGATATGGAATTGCCAAAAATAATTTTATGGTGTGTGGGCATTGAAATCCTTATTCATCCTGTGTATTCCACTCGCTCAAGATCTCTTTTGCGCGGTCGACGCGCACCATTTTTTCCTGCACCAGGATGTTTGCCAGACGCTCCACCTGACCCGGCGCGGCGCCGGCTGCCACGGCAACCTGGCGGGCGTGCAGCCCCATGTGCCCGCGCTGGATGCCCTCAGTCGCCAGGGCGCGGAGCGCCGCCAGGTTCTGCGCCAGCCCAACCGAGACGATGATCTGCGCCAAGTCGGTTGACGAGGTGACGCCCATCAGTTTGAGCGCAGCCTGAGCCGCCGGGTGCACACGGGTGGCACCGCCCACCGTGCCGACCGGCATGGGCAATTCCAATGCACCGGTCAGGTTGCCGTCCGAATCGCGCCCCCAGGTCGAGAGGCTGGTATAGGAGCCACTACGGGCGGCGTAGGCATGGGCGCCGGCTTCCACCGCGCGCCAGTCGTTGCCGGTGGCAATTACCACCGCGTCGATGCCGTTCATGATGCCCTTGTTGTGGGTAGCAGCGCGGTAGGGGTCTGCCGCGGCGAAAGCCCAGGCAGCGATGATGTTATCCCGCACATCCTCGCCGCTGTATTCGCCGAAAGCCAGGGAACGCAGCGGGATGACGCAGCGCGCGCGCGCCAGCCGCCGGTCTGCCAGGTTGGAAAGGATGCGCAGCAGCACCTTGCCGCCGCTGATCTGCTCCACCAGTGGTGCCAGCCGTTCGGTGGCGGTGTTGATAGCGTTGGCGCCCATGGCATCGCGGACGTCATAGATCAGATGCACCACCAGGAAGCTGCCGATGGGGGATTGTTCGATCAGGCGCACGTGCAGGTCGCGCGGACCGCCGCCTAGTGCGATCAGCACCGGGTCGATGTGAGCGGCTTCATCCAGCAACATGGCTTTCTGCTCCAGGAGCTTGAGGCGTGCACTGGCAGGCTCATCCAGGTCGATGACCTGCATTTGCCCGATCATTTCGGGCGCATCGCAACTGGCGAAGAAGCCACCGCCCGCGCGCGCCAGCTTCGCCATGAAGGAAGCGCCCGCGACCACGGAGGGTTCTTCCACTACCATTGGCACCTGCACCTCGCGCCCGTTGACGAGGAAGTTCTGCGCAATCCCCAGGGGCAAACCGAAAACCCCAACGACGTTCTCGATCATGTGATTGGCGCCCTCATCGGTCAACCCGGCAGCGCCGGTCAGCGCTGCCAGCGTTGATGCATCGATGCCGGCAGTTTCTTGCAGCAGTGCGCGTCGTTCCTGCAACGATAATTCGTAAAATTTTCGTTCTTCATTGCCTTTCGGCATACTTCACCTCACCAATGAATTGGATGATACCCGCGTCTGGCTGGCAAAAACTATCAGATCGGGACTGGCTACCTGGTGGTTGTATCTATTTTATAACAGATGGGAGAGGGTTGTGGGTGGGTGTGGCGGGTGGTTTTGGCGGGGGAAGCGTTCAGCCTACCAGCGCATCCGGCGGGCAGGCGCGCAGGTCCGGGGCGATGCGGATGCCGGCGACATCCAACGCGCTGAGACGGGCAAAATATGCCGCGCCGCGCATCAGCCGGTCTGCGATCAGCGGCGCGCTGCGGTCGGCGGGGTCATCCATCCCCGAGCCGCGCACCCAGTCGTTGAAGGCGCCCATGGCGGGACCGCACCACACCTGGTAATCCGCCTCGCGTCCGGGCGCGCCTGCAATTGCCCAGTGGGATGCCTGCCCCAGGTACCAGCGGAAGACCAGCGCCATGCGCTGCTTCTCATCCTGCCGGGCTTTTTCCAACAGACGGGGGTCGCGGCTGGCAAAGAAGGCTTGCGTCTCCTGCCAGACCTGTTGGATGGGGCGCTGGAAGAGGGTGTGCTCCAATTTTTCGCGCTCAGCCGGTGGGATATCAGCCAAGCGGTCGTAGCGGGTATACAGGTCGTACAACTGAAGCCCGCGCTGGGCGAACTGGGTGCCGCGCTTGAGCACCTGCACACGTGTGCCCATCTCGAACATATCGGCGGCAGGCGCGTCGGTCACATCGGTCGATTCAGCCTGCGCCAGCAGCGCCTTGACAGCGGGCGAGGTGGCAGCCTCGCGGCAGGACTGGTTGACGGAGCCGGTGGCGATATAAGCTGCGCCGAGGGCGAAAGCCGCCCAGAGCGCCTCCGGACGCCCCATACCGCCCGCCGCGCCGACCCGCACTAACTGCGCGTAGCCGTACTTCTTCTGCGCTTCACGCGCTTGGCGCTGGATGGCTGGCAGTGCTGCCAGCAGCGGGCGATGGTCGGTGTGACCGCCCGAATCCGCTTCGACGGTGATATCGTCCGCCAGCGGCACCTGCTGCGCCAGCGTTGCCTGCTGCTCGCTAATGCTGCCTTCCTGCACCAGTTGCGCCAGTGCCCGCCCGGCAGCCGGTGCCAGGAATTTGGCAGCCGTCTCTTTGCGCGAGACTTTGGCAATGATGCGGTTTTGAATATGGATGCTCCCATCGGGCAGCAGCGAAAGCCCGGCGGCGCGATAGCGCGTCAGCGCCAGGGAGGGGGTGAGGTACGCCGAGGCTTCGATGGCGCGCACGCCTTGCGCCAGGTACAGATCGACCAGCGCATTCTCGATGCCTGTTTCAAAGGGGTTGTTCAACAGGTTGAAAAGCCACGGACCTTCGGGCGCTGCCTGCTTGATCTGGTGGATGGCACCCGCCACTTGCTCAGGTGATAGACCGCCGGCGCCGAAGGAAGCCAGCCAGCCCTGGTGCGCCATCGCCAGCACCATTTCCACCGACGAAATGCCGTTCGCCATCGAACCGGCGTAGTAACTGGCACCTGTCTTATAGACCCGCTGGAATTCAGGATCGCCCAGGCGCCGGTAAGGCAACGGCGGCAGATATGCCAGCAACGGCAGCCCACCGGGTTCGGCTTGCCCGTGGTGACCGGCAGCCGTTGCGCCGTCCACGTCAACCAGATAGACCGGCAGATCCAAGTCGAGCAGCGCCTGGCGCACGCCAGACACGTCAAAGGATAGGCGATCGGTTGCGCCTTGCCAGCGAGGGGCGCCGGGCGGCGCGGGGTG
>JABLXM010000191.1 GCA_013177815.1 Anaerolineae bacterium
ACCAATGGCACCCGAACGCGTTACCCCGTTCCAGGGCAACCTGGAAGCCTACCACCGCGCTTTTGGCAAATTCATCAATCAGTCTAGCCGGCTCTCGCCTGCGCAGGCAGACCAACCCGGCATCTGCGGGGTCTGGTCGGCGCGCCAGGTGGCTGCCCACTTGGCAGGCTGGGAGCATGAAGCCGCCCGCTCTTTGACTGCCTGGCTCGCACAGCTTGCCCCAATGCAGGATTATGATATTGACGGATTCAACGCCAACTCGGTCGCGATGCGTTCCGCTTGGAGCTGGGAAGAGGTGCTGGCAGACCTGCGCGCCGGGCACCTGGCGCTGCAACATGCTGTTGAACGCCTGATGGTCCAGCATCCCTCCGATTATTCCATCTTCACCACCTGGTTGGGCATCATGGCGGAGGAGTTCGAGACTCACGCCGCGCAATTAGCGGAGATCCCACAGTCATGAGCGCCGATCCGTAAACCGGCATCCAACCCCACAGGCTTGGTTTGCTATGTTGCCCGTTGATATCGTATGCAGCGGCGTAGCCGCATTTGATCAACTCATGATTTATGACATTGGACCTGTGCCGCCCCGCTGGCTTGAAGCAAGGTAAAATTGATCAACTGGCGCGAAGTCAGATGACCAATCGATACAGGAGACTGCCATGCCGCTTGAGCCTGGTTTGACCCACGAGATTCACATCACAGTGCAGGAAAGCGAGACTGCCCGCGCTTCGGGCGGCGAGACGCTGCCGTTGGTGCTCAGCACACCCCGCCTCATCGGTTACCTGGAGCGCACCTGTCACCTGGGCATCCTGCCGCACCTTTCGGCTGGACAGAGCAGCGTGGGGGTGGTGGTCAATGTGCGCCACCTGGCTGCCACGCCGGTCGGCATGCGGGCGCGTTTCCACGCCGAGCTATTGGAGGTTGACCGCCGCCGCTTGACCTTCAAGGTCGAAGCCTGGGACGAGGTCGAGAAGATTGCCGAGGGCGTTCACGAACGTTTCATCATCGATCAGGCGCGTTTTGACGAGCGCCTGGCGGAAAAGCAGCGCATGCTGGGTGGCAACGCAGCATGAACGATGCGGGCAATGGCTGGAAGACCCCCTGGTTCCTGGATGATTACCTGTCGGGCATCCCCACTCTGCCGGGTTTGTTCCAGCTTGAGCGCCAGCGTTTCAAGCTGTTCGAAAAAACCATCCATTACGGCTGGCATCCACAGCAGTTGGCGGTCGTCTGCTGGCCCTGCGATGCCGCTGATCGCCGTGATAGCGTGGTTTATTTTCTCCACGGCGGCGGCTGGCGCAGCGGCAGCCCGGTGCTGATGCGCTTCATCGCCTATTTTTTCGCCGGCTTGGGCTATCCGACCATTATGGGTGGCTACCGCCTGGCGCCGCATATGCAATACCCCGTCCAGGTGGCTGACTCGATTGCCGCTTTGGGCGCCGGCTTGCGCCTCCTCGATGCGAACGATATGTCCGGTCAGCGCATCATTTTGTCCGGGCAGTCAGCCGGCGCCCAGTTGGCGGCGTTGTTGGCATACGGCAAGGTGCGCATCGCGCAACAGGCGCGTCAGGATTTCAATTTCCAAGCCTATCTCGGCATCAGTGGACCGCTGAACTTCGCCCACTGCAACAACCCCGCCATCCACGGCATGATAGACCAGTTTACCGGCAATGAGCAGGCGTTCGACGAAGCCGACCCCTACCAGAACCTGGATGGCAGTGAACGCATCCCGGCGTTGTTGATCCATGGTGAGTTAGACCAACTGGTGCATCCTGCCAATTCCATCACCTTTGCCGAAAGACTGCGCCAGGGTGGTTGCCCGGCGCAGGTGTTGATCGTCCCCGGGCGGCACCATGCCAACCTGGTGGGCTTGTTTTGGCATGCCTTTCCGGAAACGCAGCAGATGGTCGATTGGCTCGCCCAATATGACGCGCCTGACGGCGCTGCTATTGCAGACGGGATGACGGCTAAAAGCGACTCCGGCTCGGCTGCCTGAGGCGGCTACATCAGCCTGGCTTGACCGCGCTCCAGGTCCAACAGCCACTGTTTGGCGGGAAGTCCCCCGCCGTATCCCCCCAAACCGCCGTCTTTGTTGATCACCCGGTGACACGGGATCAGGATTGCCAGCCGGTTCTGTCCGTTGGCGTGCGCCACTGCCCTGATGGAAAGGATATTCCCCAGGTCGAGCGCCAGTTTTTCATATGAGATGGTCTGCCCATAGGGAATCTGTAGCAGGCGCTGCCACACCGATACCTGGAACGCGCTGCCCGGGAAGACCAACGGCAGGTCGAAAGTACGCCGCTGCCCGGCAAAATAAGCGTCTAGTTGCTCCATTAGCGTCGCCAGGTGCGGGTGGCTGCCAGTGATGAAGTCCGCCACCAGCCGGCGTGAGAGTTCCTTCCGGGCGGTGGATATCCGCTCCGTGCTGTTGAACTCTAGCAGGCAGATGCCCGTCTCGCAAGCGCCGGCGACCATGCCTCCGATCGGCGTATGGATATTCGTCAGGTAGATGGGGGTGTTTGACATTGTATCCGTGCCTCGAACATAATGATATCTCAATTCCGATAAAAATGGATGTAAACCATACTTGACATTTGCTGGGAAATAACTATAATGTACAGTATGCTTTACATTGCTGGAGGAACATGAAGCTTGCGAATCAATTGAGAGAGCTCCGTTCACAAAGCAACCTGACCCAGGAACAACTGGCGGATAGGGTCGGCGTCACCCGCCAGACCATAATCGCGGTCGAGAAATCCAAATTCATCCCCTCGGTGAAATTGGCGCTGGAACTGGCGCGCGCGTTGGGGACCCCGATCGATAGGCTGTTTTGGCTGCAAGATGATGAAGGTGAAGGGAAATGAACAAACAACTTTATCCTTATTATATTAGCCGCATTATTTTCTCGACCGCGTTCGGTATATTGTTGTATGTAAATGGGATGGTTGCATGGCAAGCTATTCTTTTCACGGTTGTTTTGGTGCTGTTGTTCATTCTGTCGCCCCTCAGCGGGCGCTATTCGGTGCATCCCGAATTTGGCATCTTTGCATTGAGGCGGGATGAACGCACCCAGGTCATCAACGATCGGGCGGCGAGGAACGCATTTGTCGCATGTATGCTGGCAGTCGCCGCAGCCATTGTGTTCTTCCCTGGCTATATTACTGCCCATTTCGGCATCGTTATGCTCAAGTGGCTGTTGAGAGCCGGCGTCGTTGTCTATTGCGTGTCCGATATCTGGTTGCGTAGATCGTATCAATGACCGCTTTCCATATGAACGCGATTTAACAAGACCATAACATTCCGTTGCACCTGCTCGGCAATGACGTTCAGTTATAATTGCTGTAATTGGATACCGGATGACCGTTGAGGGTGTGTTCGTTATGGGTCGCGTTGTTTCGGCGTTACCCGCCGCCGGCGCCATGCAGAGGATCGATCTCCGCTCGCAAGTGCAGCAGGCGCACATTCCCATCGCTTCATTCTGTCTCCGCTATACTGCGCCGCTGCCGGCTTGCGCCGGGTGGCAACCCCCAGGTGACCGCGCCATGATTGAGACCGTTACAACCGTCACACCCGAATTGATGGATGCCCTCGCGCGCCTGCTGCCGCAATTATCCGATATGCCGCTGCCGCAGCGCGCGCATCTGGCGGAAATGCTTGCCGACCCGCATACCCGCCTTTTCGTTGCGCGCGATGAAGCGGGCGCGATCGTTGGCATGTTGACGCTCGTCGTCTATCGCATCCCCACGGGCACGCATGCTGTCATCGAAGATGTAGTGGTCGATGCAGATCAACGTGGTCAGGGCTTCGGTGCGGCATTGACCCGCATGGCGCTGGATGAAGCCGTCCGTATGGGCGCAGGTGTCGTTGACCTCACTTCGCGTCCCAGCCGCACAGCCGCCAACCGGCTTTATCGGCGCCTGGGGTTCACCCAGCGGGAGACCAACGCCTATCGCTACATGATAAACCCCGCCGGTGAACATGGTCGAGGGGGGGATTTGGGGGTAGAATAATTCTGGCTGATTCATCTGGCATAACCATTTCTTGCTGCTGGTGTTCTGGCACGTGCCAGCCACTGTGCTGGAGGTGGTGGGTGTTTTTTAAAATAACGCAAGTTGTTGCCTGTTGAAAAAGTTGCAACTTGGATTAAGACAGTTCAATCGAAATCCCCCATGCTCTGAGGTTATGGAGCGATCTTATTCTTGAGGAGTAAATGATGGCAGAACAGACCTTGGAAAAACCCGTTGTCGGCGCGTTACCGCGCAAGAAACGCCAGCGCATCCCTGCAACGAAGCGTGAGCGCTGGTCATGGTACATGTATGATTTCGGCAATTCCGCTTATGCTGCGGTCGTCACACTGGCAATCTATTCTGCTTACTTCAAAGGTCAGGTGGTTGGCGGCGCGGAAGGCACGCGCTTGTGGGGTCTTTCCGTTGGCATTGCCATGCTGGTCGTTGCAATCATCTCTCCCATCTTGGGTGCGCTGGCAGACTTTTCCGGCAGCAAGAAGAAATTTCTGCTGGGCTTCACCAGCCTGGCTGTTGTCTTTACAGCCATGCTGTTCTTCGTTCGCCCGGGCGATGTCTTTATCGGGATGTTGTTCTTCATCCTCGCAGAGATCGGATACCGTGGCGCCCAGGTCTTCTATAACGCCCTCTTGCCCGAGATCGCCGGACCGGATGAAATCGGCAAGGTGTCTGGCAATGGCTGGGCGATCGGCTCCGCCGGCGGTGTCGTCTGCCTGTTGATCGTCCTGGCGCTCATCATGACCATCGGCGGGGACTTGATGGTGCGGCTTTCTTTCATTATCACGGCTGTTTTTTATGCCGCTTCAGCGATACCCACCTTCGTTAACATCCGGGAACGTGCCGAGCCGCAAAAATTGCCCGAAGGTGAAACCTATTTCACCATTCCCTTCCGCCAGTTGGCAAAGACTTTTAAATCCATTAAGCAGTACAAGGAATTTATAAAATTCTTTGTATCGTTCTTGATATTCAACGACGGCATCATGATGACGTTGGATTTTGCCGCCATCATTGGCGCGACCCTGTTTGGCATGAACCAGCAGCAGTTGATCATCTTTATGGTCATGGTTCAGGTCACCAGTGTCGCCGGAGCCTATATCTTTGGCATCCTGTCGGATAAGATCGGCTGTAAACCCACGCTGGTGGTTTCGATTGTTCTGATGATCATCGCCGTGTCTGGTCTGTTCTTCGCCGATTCACTCATGTTCTTTAATGTGATTGGTGGGCTGGCTGGCTTTGCGTTGACCGGCGTTGCAATCGGTCAGCCGTACCCTTGTGGGTGTGATGGCGCCGGAAGAACAATCCGCGGAGTTCTTTGGCTTCTTTGAAGTCGGCGGGCGCACGTCGTCCTTCATCGGACCGGCTATCTTTGGTTTCTTGGCGGCGGAGTTGGCGATCTACTACGGCAACCAGGGGCTGGCGCCGCTGGCTGCCGAACAGACCGGCATCCGCGTCGCGGTCATCTCCATCGTATTCTTCCTTGTGGTGGGTCTGGCGCTCTTCATGTTCGTACGCCCTCGCAAGCACGAGGCAGCCCTCGAGGCGAACTAATCCATGGCGGATAGTGGAGTAGTCATCCAGCCCGGTCGCCGTCGTGTCTTGCGCGCTTTCCTTAAAAGGGGCATCCAATCGCTGCTAAAAGTCATGGCGGATGTCCAAGTCACCGGGCGGGAAAACTTCCCCAAAGGCGGTCCGCTGTTGGTGATCTTCAATCACTTCTCGTTCGTCGACCCGCCGGTGCTCATCGGCGTCGCGCCCTGGTACATGGATTTCTTCGGCGGTACTGCCACGCCCAACGCGCCAAAGTGGGCGAAGATCTTCCAACGTGCTTATGGCGTCATTCCCACCATGCGCGGCACCGGATCGCGCTATTCCATCCTCGCCGGGCAAAGTTTGTTGAGCCATGGTGGCGTGCTGGCAATTGCGCCCGAGGGCGGCAGTTGGGCGACCGTCCTTCGCCCCGCCAGACCGGGCACGGCGGTCGTCGCCAGCCGGGTAAATGCGCCGGTGCTGCCGGTGGGTTTAGACGGAATGACGGAACTGTTCCCCAGGTTTAGCAAGGGCAAACGCTCCAAGCTCCTTGTCAATGTTGGCAAACCGATCGGACCGTTCTATGTTTCTGACCGTGGCACCAACGACCGCGCTAAACTGGATGAAATCGGGCACACCATGATGCGCGCCATCGCGGAATTGATCCCGCCGGAGGTGCGCGGGTTCTATTCGGACGACCCGGCGCGCCGCCAGGCTGCCAAGGGCACCGAGATCTACCCCTGGCAGAATGTAGCCGAAGTCTAAGATTTCACTCTTGTGTTGATCGGAGGCTATCCAGAAGATAGCCCATTGCGCGGGGCTGTCCCAAAAGTCAGATTCGCCATTCTGAGCGAAGCGAAGCATCTCCCCTGTTAATGAAAAACTCCTGCCCGCGCCATGATAAATTAATCACTTTTGGGACACCCCCGCGATGTCTTTATCACCCATTAGTTAATCCACCATGCGAAGTGTTTCGCTTCACTTCCGCCGCACCCGCAGGATGGCGATCTTGGTGCTGTGGTTGAACGGCGCCGGGTCGGCGGGCGGCGGATTGGTGATCGTTTCCGGATAGCCACTGCAATCTGGCGCCACTGGCAGCAGCGTTTCGATCCGCATGTATCCGTCCTGCGCCAACGCCGTCAGCACCTGCATATAGTCTTGACCGCTCAGGAACAATGCGTTGTTGATTGCCGCCAGCCATCCGCCGTCGTTGATCAACGGGCGCACCTTGTTGATCAGCGTGGCGGCGTTGCGTTGCAGGTCGATCCGACCGCCGGAGCCGGCGGCAAAGAAAGGTGGGTCGAGCACCACGCAGTCGAAGCGTGCGTCCTGCCGGCGCAGGTCGGCAGACACCCGAAAGAAATCACCCGTCAGCATCTGGTTTGCCTCCGGCGGCAGGTTGTTGATCTGTGCGGATCGTTTTGAAAGCGCCAGGAAGGCGCGTTTGCTGTCGCATTGCATCACCTGGCGTGCGCCGCCAGCCAGCGCTGCCACCCCCAGGCTGCCGGTATAAGCGAAAGTATTGAGCAGCGTGCGGTCTTTCAGGTGGTCTTTCAACCACGCGCGTAACGAGCGGGTGTCCAGGTAGAAGCTGGCATCCTGGTTTAGCCGCAGGTTGAGGGCGTAGCGCACCCCATTCTCCTCGATCATGTCTGGCAGGCTGCTGCCTGCCAGCAGTTCGCCCTTGCGCAGATCGTTGTTCTGGGCGTGACGGTGTTTGACCAGCACCTGCCGTGCTTCCGGCACTAATTGAAGCAAGTGGGCGCTCAAATCGGGCAACCAGGCGCTTCCCTCGCCGCTTTGAGCGTGGTTATAGATGACCAGCGTATCGGCGAACTGTTCGATGACCACCTGCGCCCAGCCTTCGGTAAAACCGTTGAACAGGCGTTGGGCGCCGCCGGGCGGCAGCGCTGGGCGCATCTGGATGGCACGGGTGACGCGTTCGAATTCGGTTAGCATCGCTTGCGGCATTATAACTTGGACGACGGACCGCAAACTGCTGTTGCCTTCAAGTATCGGCGAGCAGTCGCTGTCATCAGGGTGCAGTAATCGTCTATCGAACCGGCAGGGTGACGCTGGCAGGTGAACTGGTTTGCTGGCAGGCTTTCAACACGCCGCGAGCCTGCTCGCGCAGCAGGTTCACCCCGCTGAAGAACTCCCGCATCATCACGATCATCAGGTAACGACCGCGGCGCGAGAGCGTGACCTTCTCCCGGTTATAAGTATCGAATCCGCCGTTGACCAGCATAAAACTCATCTCGATTGGCAGCGCCAGTTCGATCGGCAGACCAAAGCGCTGTTCGAACTTGGCGCGCGCCATCTCCAGCCCAAAGAAGTTCATCAAAAAGTCATAGCACATCTGTTGGTAACGCCCGTAGGGGTGTATGCCCAGCAGTGGTGCCTGTTTGTTGTGAATCATGGTTTCATAATCGCTGAGTGAAAAACTGTTCGCATACAGGGTGCCGTCCAGGTAGGAGAATGACCCGGAGCCCAGACCGACGTGCTCGCCGTAATCCACGATGTACTCATCGATCATGCTGACGGACTGTTCCGAGAAGGTCCAGGCGGAACTGGCGGGCAGGTGGGGAGAAAGCATATCGTAGATGATTTCGTAGTAGGCTTTCTCGGCGCCGGCGCTGTAGACGCCCATGGTTTTCTCCATCGAATGCAACGTACCGGGTGCCGCCATCAGCGGGTAATAGGTGATTTGGTTGGCGCCAGATTCAAGCGCCATCCGCAGATCGCGCCGCAGCGATTCCTCGCTTTGCGTCGGCAGATTGAAGATCAAGTCGATGTTCAGGACCGGTACAGCGCCGACCGCCGATGCGATATCAGCCATTAACTGCCTGCCGTTGCCCAACGTTTCCAGGCGGTTCATTTTCGCCAGCAGTCCATCATCGAAGCTTTGGATGCCAACCGAAAGGCGGTCGACCCGACCAGCCAGGTGTGCCAGCTTGTCCGCGGTCAGGTGGTTGGGGTTGGTCTCACAGGACACCTCGCGGATATCGAACAACGCCCGCGCCAGGTCGATCGTCTTAGCCAGTTCTTCGGGCAGCACGGTCGGCGTACCGCCGCCGATGTATAAAGTGTTGAATTGATAGCCAAGCGCGGCGGTCATTTCCATTTCCTGTCTCAGCAGGTCGAAATAACGTCGCGCCTGGGTCTCATTCATCAAGAAGCGATTGAATGAACAGTACGGGCAAAGGCTTTCACAAAACGGGACGTGCAGGTAGAGCGCGTATGCATGCCCTGCGATGGGGTCGGGCAGTCGCCGTTCTTGGATTGGTTTCAGTTTAAGCTGCTGGGTCAGCCCCAGGTGGAGTACCTGTGTGAGGGCATTTTCCGATAATCGTTCGAAGATCCGCAACAGTGTGCTCCTTGGAAAATGTATTGCATGAATTATATACAAAAAACGCAAAAGGGTGCGGATAAGTGGACAATTGTGTCATAATTCAGGTGACAGGGGTGACGAATGTCGTCCCGTGTGCTCAGATCATTGCCTGTTCGCAGCCGGATTCGACCGAGGGCAGGGTGAAAATGACGCGCGTGCCTGCGCCCGGTGCGCTTTCTGCCCGGATCGTGCCGCCATGCGCCTGCACGATCCCGCGCGCGATTGCCAACCCCAAGCCGGCGCCACCGGTCTGCCGTGAGCGCGATTTCTCCCCCCGGTAGAACTGGTCGAAGATGTGTGGCAGGTCCTCGGTGGGGATGCCCTCGCCGCTATCGCGGACGGTCACTTCCACCCCGGCTGTGTTGCGCCTGGCAGAGATCGTTACCACACCGCCGCCGGGGGTGTGTCGCAGGGCGTTGCTCACCAGGTTGGCGAGCACCCGCCCAACCCGCGTCGCGTCCATCACCACCGGGTCCACGTCCGGGTCGATCTCGCCCGCCAACCGCACCCCCTGGCGTTGCGCCAACTCGGAGAAGATTCCACCGTATCGGAGATCAGGTCGTTCAGCGCGTTTGGCTGGCAATCGATGCGCAGTCCGCCGGCATCCATCTGCGAGAGTTCGAACAGGTCGTCGATCAGGTGCGAGAGCGAGCGGATGTCCTGCTGTGCCGTTCGCAGGTAGCGTTGCACCTGGGCGGGGTCCTCCACCACGCCGTCGCCAAGCGCCTCCAGGATGGCGCGGATGGAAGTCAGCGGTGTGCGCAGGTCGTGACCGACCCATGCCACCAGGTTTCGGCGCATGCCCTCTAACTCGCGCTGTTGGTTTTGGGAACTCTCGAGTTGTTGCGCCATCTGGTTGAAGGATGCCGCCAGCGATGCGATTTCGTCGCGACCGCTCACCTCCACCCGCGTGGTCAGTTCACCCTTTGCAATCTTGCCCGCAGCCTGTTCCAGCGTCTGCACCCGGTCGGTCAATGCGCTGGTGAGGAAGTAAGTGATTGCCATGGCGATCCCACTGGCGAACACCAGCAGCACTGTCGCCAGCATCAAGTCGTGTTGGCTGGCGAACATCATACGGGCGGTCACCCATACGTTGATGAATACCAACACGCCTGCCAGGGCATAGACCAACACCAACGATGCCTGCACGCGTGCGAAGAGCGTCAACCAGCCCAGGCGATAAGCCGTGAACGCCACCACGATCGAGATCAACATGGTGGCGCTCATCAACCGCACCATCAGGTTGAAATCCTGCGCGGCAGGGCGCAGCAACAAGTAGAATAATGCCAATGAAACGGTGAATGGCAGCAGCACCGAAACCGCCAACCCCCCGAACTTGACCGAACGTTTTTCCTGGATCGTATTCATGTCTTCACTCACGGTTCGAACCGATAGCCCACGCCCCAAACCGTCTGCAGGTGCACCGGGGCTGCCGGGTCATTTTCGATCTTCTCGCGCAGCCGGCGGATGTGGACGGTGACGGTGCCGGGATCGATATAGTCGCTCTCGCCCCATATCCGTTCCAGCAACTGGTCGCGGCTGAAAACCTGCCTCGGGTGGCGTGCCAGGTGCAGCAGCAGGTCGAACTCTTTGGCGGTCAGGGTCTTCTCTTCGCCATCCAGCAGCACCCGTCTGGCTTGGATGTCGATGACCAGTTTGCCGAAGCTCATCGTTTTGGTCTCGCTCTCGGCGGGCGCCACCGGGCGCGTGCGCCGTAGTACGGCGCGTACCCGGCTGACCAGTTCCTGCGGGCTGAATGGCTTGGTCAGGTAGTCGTCTGCGCCCATTTCCAGCCCGGCGATGCGGTCCATTTCCTCGCGGCGGGCGGTCAGCATGATGATGGGGGTGTCGTTGCGCGCCCGCATTTGGCGTGTGATCTCCCAACCGTCTGCGCCGGGCAGCATCAGGTCCAATACCACCAGCGTTGGCTCGTTTTGCTTCAGCCACTGCAAGGCTTTTTGACCGTCATCGATCACTTCCACCTGGAAGCCCGCCCGGCGTAGATACAAACTGACGATCTCCCCCACCGAGGGTTCGTCCTCCACCACCAGCACCAGGTTTTCGTTCACGGGTTTTTCACTTTCAGGCTATTTGCTCACTACTTGTTTGCGCCAGGTTTTGATCTGCTCACGCACCACCGGGATGCGCAGCAGCAGGAATATTACCAGTATACCGCCAGCCAGCAATGGCAGCCCCACGTTGCCCTTCAATCGCAAAAAGTCGCCCTTCAGCGCCCACCCGTAATGGAAGATCACCAGCACGCCGGCGAGATAGACCAGCCGGTGCAGTCGTTTCCAGGCTTTGCCCATGCGTTTCATGATCGCGCGAATCGATGTGATCGCCAGAATGCTCAAGATCAGCAGCGCCGGCAAACCGACCCAGATGAAGCGCTTCTCCAGGAATTGCGGCAGCAGCAGCTCCAGGTTGAGCCCGTAATCCACCACCGCGAACAGCGTGAAGTGGATGGCGGCGTACATGAAGGCGTACAACCCCAGCGGTCGCCGCACCCTGCCCAGGGCTTTCCACCCCGTCAATGTGATCAGCGGGGTGCACGCCAGCGAAAGCAGCAGGAAGATGATGGCAACGTCCCCCGTGCGTTGGGTGGCTGCCTGGATCGGGTTGACGGTCAGCTTGTTGCTCAAGAGTAGCACTGCCAGCGTCACCAGTGGCGCCCACCCGGCGATATGCGCCACCCATTGCAGGGGTGTGAAGCGTGGCGGATTGGCGTTCAGACTTTTATGTTTTCGGACGACTGGTTGGTCGTTGGTCGCGCTGCTTTGTTCCATGCCGTTCTCCTAGTAGTAGACTGTCAAGTCCATGTCGCTGTACATTGAGGCGACCTGGTCGGCGTAGCCGTTGAACATCAGTGTGCTGCGGCGGCTCAATTCGCCGATCCGTCGCTCGGAAGCTTGCGACCAGCGCGGGTGATCCACCTGGGGGTTGACGTTGGCGTAAAATCCGTATTCGTGAGGCGCAATCGTGTTCCAGAAGGTGTACGGTTCTTCCTCGGTCAATTCCACTTTGACGATTGATTTCCCGCTCTTGAAGCCGTACTTCCACGGCACGGCGATGCGCAGCGGGGCGCCGTTCTGCGGCGGCAGCGGTTTACCGTACAGCCCGGTCACCACGAATGACAGGTCGTTCATGGCTTCATCCATGCGCAGCCCTTCGATGTAAGGCCAGGGGTAGTAAGAGGTGTTCTGTCCTGGCATGTGGTCCTGGTCCAGGATGGTGGTGAACTTGACGTATTTGGCGGAGCCCATCGGCTCGACCAGGCTCAGCAGTTTGGATAGCGGGAAACCCAACCACGGGATCACCATGGACCACCCCTCCACGCAGCGCAGCCGATAAATGCGTTCCTCCTGGTCGAACCGCGAGACCAGGTCGTCGAAGGACAGCGTCTGTGGTTTGTTCACCAGACCGCTGAACTCGATCGTCCAGGGCGAGGTGGCATACCCCTCTGCCAGCCGGGCAACGCCTTCCTTGTCGATGGTGAATTCGTAGAAATTATTGTATTGGCTGATCTGCTCGTAACTGTTGGCGGCGTTGCCCAGTTCATCCGTCAATCCGGATGGGTTGGGAGCCTCAGGCGCGCCGGTTGCCTGTTCGCCCGGTGTCAGCGTCTTTGCAATATCGGGAGCGCATGCCGCCAGCAGCGAACCGGCGCCCACGGCTGCCAGACCTTTCAAAAATTGCCGGCGATTGATGTAGATATGTTCCGGGGTGATCTCGGATGACCTCACTGGAACGGTTTCATATGGTTTTTTCATTACCGTATCCTTCCTGTCTTGATTTTATCTAGGGTGCCGTTTCTTGTAACAGTTGTGTAATGGCTTCTTCGGTTTCGGCGTAGGCGCCTTCGCCGATGTGGCGATAGCGAATCTGTCCCTGTTTGTCGATCAGGTAGAGCGTGGGCCAGTAGCGATTGTTGTATGCGCGCCATGTGGCGCCGTCATTGTCCTGTGCCACTGCGTAAGTGATGCCAAGTTGTTTCACGGCTTCTTGCAGGTTCCCCAGGTCTTCCTCGTACCCGAATTCCGGATAATGGTTGCCGATGATGACCAGACCCGCATCGGCGTATTTCTCGTGCCAATCCCTCAACGAGGGAATCACAT
>JABLXM010000192.1 GCA_013177815.1 Anaerolineae bacterium
TCGCCTGTTGGGGGTCTTGGATATTCAGAGCAACCAGTTGGGCGGTTTGCACGAGGTCGACCAACTGGTGCTGCACACGCTGGCAGATTCCATCGCAATCGGCATCCACAGCGCCAACCTGTTGGCAGAATTGCAGTGGAAGGTAGACCAGTTGGAAGCCATCCTGGAGGTCAGCCACAAATTGACCTCGATCCTGGACTTCGACCACCTGATCGATGAAGTGGTGGACTCACTTCACAAGCGTTTCGGTTACCCTTTCATCCACTTATTCACCGTACACAGCGGCAGGCGCAAGATCTTCTACCATGCCGGCAGCGGCGCGCGCAGCCGTAGCCTGGCAGCGCAGGAACTGGCATATGACCTGGACGACCCGAACGGCATCATCCCGCTCGTGGCGCGCAGCGGTAAATCCTACCTGACGAATGATGTCACCAAAGACGCCGTCTATCGCCCTTCACAATTACTGCCATCCGAAACAGGGTCGGAACTGACCATCCCGGTGATGATCGGCGAGGAAGTGCTGGGTGTGCTGGATATCCAGAGTGACGAGATGGATGCCTTCGATGCCAGCGATACCAGCCTGTTCGAGGCGCTGGCGGGCACTATCGCCATCTCACTGCGGAATGCCAACCTGTACCGTGCGGAGCAATGGCGCCGGGAAGTGGCGGTGGGATTCCGCGACGTTGCAGAACTGGTATCCACCGGTCAAAACCTGGAAACCCTGTTGAACGCTATCCTGGATAAGCTGGAGGCGCTGCTGCCCTGCGAGGTTTCAGCCATATGGCTGTATCCGGACGCCGCGAGCAACGCCGGGCAGGAAAACAATGCTTTATTGCTGGCAACCAGCCACGGGGTCGAGTCATATGAAATCCAACAACGATTGTCGGATTCGCCTCAGATGCAAGCCTGGTTCAACCAGGTCATCAACCTGCCGGACCCCACCGTCCGATCTCCCCAGGATCTGATCGGTCCATTGGGGGCAGCGCTCGGGTATGAAAGCGATTACTCTTCGATCGCAGCGCCGTTGCGCGCCGGTGACGTATCGCTCGGACTGTTGACCCTGGCGCACCCGACCCCAGGTCGATACGGCACAGAGGCACGTTCGATCACCGCGACCTTTGCATCCTACGCCGCCATGGCAATCCGCGATGCACAGTTGTTCGCCAACGCGCAGGAGCAGGCGTGGATCTCGACGATCCTGTTGCAGGTTTCGAACGCATGCCAGAACAGCGAGTCGATCGACGATCTGTTGGAAACGATCACCCGCCTGCTGCCACTTTTGATCGGAATCAATCGCAGCGCGATCTATCTATGGGAAAACCACCATAATGCTTTCCGGCTAAAAACCTCATACGGTTTGGAAGCGCCGGCGCAAACAGCGCTATTCAGTCCAGAAGCCTACCCGCCACTACAGCGCCTTTTTGGCAGCCAGGCACCGCTCATCATCCGGGGTAATTCGGAAGAAATTTCACTGCCCGGTATGGCAGCGTTGGCGCAAGACGAAACGCTGGCGCTGCTACCATTGATCTCGCGCGGGCAGTTGCTGGGCGCATACCTGATCAGCTACACCGCCGCCGAACCAGCAGGGTTGGCGCATATCATCGATGACGAGATACTGACCTTCCTCCAGGGTATTGCGCAACAGGTGAGCACGGCGCTGGAAAACCTGATGCTGTTCGAAGCCCGGCAGCAGGAAGGTTACGTGACGGCTGCATTGCTGCAGGTGGCGCAGGCTGTGGTCACGCAGAGCAGCCTGACGGAGATCCTGGATACCATCATCCACCTGTTGCCAATCCTGCTGGGCATCGATACCGGCATCATCTACCTGTGGAATGAAAGCGTGCAGGCTTTCGAACCCGCCGAGGTTTATTGCCAGGTCAAGGCTCACACGGACTATTGGCAATCACGCAAATTTCGCCCACAAGAATTTGACCTGCTGTTCGATACCTTCCTCGAAGAGCAAATATCCTTCATACCTTTGAGCAGCGCGGACGTGGATGTAACCCAGTGGTCGGGGCTATCCTGCGTTCACGTCGATGATGAGAACCGGCTGGTCGAATTCGCAGGGCAGGCGCTGGTGCTGGCGATCCCGCTTTCCGTCAAGGAAGAGCGTTTCGGGGTCTTCGTCGTCAAAGAAAACCCGACCACCCCCGGGATCCGGGAAAAACGCCTGGAGATGCTGACCGGTATTGCGCAGCAGATCTCATTGGCGATCCAGAACGACCGCTACCAACAGCAAGTGGTTGAGCAGCAAGCCCTGGAACGGGAGATGGCATTCGCCAGGGAGATCCAACAGAACTTCCTGCCGGATGAACTACCGCACCCGCCCGGCTGGCAGGTGGACGCCAAGTGGCAGACGGCTCGGACGGTGGGCGGCGATTTCTACGATATCTTTCATATTACACCAGACCGGCTTGGATTGGTGATCGCGGATGTTTCCGATAAAGGTCTGCCGGCATCGCTCTACATGACCGTGACCCGCACGTTGATCCGCTCCTTTCTGACTCCGGAAGCTTCGCCGGCAGAAGTGTTGACGCGCGTCAACCAGGCGCTGTTGAGCAGTTCCAGGTCAGCCATGTTCGTGACAGCAGTGGTGGCGGTGCTGGATCTATCCACCGGCAAGCTGGTGTATACCAACGCCGGTCACAACCGCCCCATCCTGCGTAATGGTGAGAAACGCACGGCGCGCCTGTTGCCAAAGGGCGGCATTGCCCTGGGCGCGAACGAAGACGCCATGCTGACCGAAAAATCGTTCAAGATCCAAGCGGGGGATTGCCTGCTGTTCTATACCGACGGCATCACCGAGGCGCTTTCGAGCAGTGATGAAGCTTTTGGCGAGCAACGATTGGTGCGCCTGGTCAACCGGGCATCCGGCGATGGCGTCAAAATGCTGTTGGAGCGCCTGGATGCAGCCCTGGCGGAATTCCGGGGTGGCGCCCCAATATCCGATGACATCACCCTGTTGGCGATCGGCAGGCTGCCGGCAGCCGAAGCCTGATCTATATCCCCACCCTGCCACTATTTCCCAAAGAACAATGCCTGCCAGACTTCCCAATTGCTGGAGACCTGCGGTTGCGGCGTTGCCAGTTGCACCCGTTCGGGTGTGGATTCATTGGGAGCCAGCGGGATGATGGGTATATCGCCGGGACGATAGTAGTGACCCAACCGGCGCGCCCATTCGTCCACCGCGGCTTCGGAAGTGGCAAAAGCCACTTCGGTCGCCATGAACTGGTCGGTGGCTTTCAGCACGCTCACCTGGGTTTGGAGTTCGCTCTCTTGCTGGCGCAATTTTGAGAGATTGCCCAGACGCGTATTGAGATCGATCATCAACGCACCGATGATCAGCACCAGGAGAACCACGACGATATGCTGTTTTTTCAATATTGGCGCGGGGCGTTCGGTCATACAGTGATATTACCTGAAATCCGACGCACGATCAAGGCTTGGTCGCGACGGCTTGCGAACAACAGCTCCTTTCCCCCGCTTTTGCGCTTCATTCGAGTACAGCCAGCCCGGCATCCTGCAAAGAAAAAAGGGCTGACTCAACTCCAGTCCGCCCCTCCGAACGCAACGAAGAGCCGCACATTACTGCGTGAGATGCTTCGCTTCGCTCAGCATGACGATATCGACTGTCTGGTCAGCCCCTTGTGCCGAAGGTGGGAGTTGAACCCACACGAGCGTAAGCCCACTACGCCCTGAACGTAGCGCGTCTGCCAATTCCGCCACTTCGGCTGGTCTTGCTACGGGCTGGGATTATTTTATCGTACTTTAGTTACTTGTCAACCTTTCGCTGTTGGTCAGTAAAAAGTCAATTAGTGATTAGAGCATTAGACGGTGGTGGGATAGTAAAAAGTCAATGAGAGAAGAGATGATTAGACGGTGGGTAGGGAGCTTTGCGAGGGCGGCGGCGATGGCGGTCGGTGAACGGATTCCCCACAAAGTTGAATGACTGACTTCGCGAGCCGCCGAAGGCGGCGTGGCGATCTCGAACGGTGGTGGACGGAGATCGCTTCGCTGCGCTCGCGAAGTAATGAACTACCCCCACCCATCCGTCTAATGCTATAATCACCAAAGGGAGTCCTGACGCATGCTCAAATTCATCCAGGATGTGCTAACCTTACTGGTGACACCGCCCGGCATGTTGTTATATCATCTGGCGATCGTGGTCAGCATCATGGCGGGATTGCAAGCAGCCCTCCTGAACCGGAACAATGGACGTTTCCCCACCCGGCTGGTGGGCGGTCTGTCGGTGCTGTTGATCGCACAAGTAGCGCTCTTCATTTTTGGCGGGTTGCAGTGGCAAAACAACCTGCCGCCCCACTCCATTCTGCCCATCCTCGACCGAGCGGTCACACTGACCTGCCTGGTGTGGTTGATCTGGCTGTGGACGGCGCCGGAAGCCAGCACACCGGGTGACTTTACGCACGGCACATTGAACTTGGTGGTGGTGCTGATGCTGGTTTCCAGCCTGTTCATCTGGAGACAGGCGCCGCTCGATATGGCTTTCAACGCCGGCTGGCTGGATTACGCCTGGCAGATCCTATCCGGTGTGATCGCGCTGACCGGTCTGGTTGCCATCGCCATCCTGCGCCCCCCACGCTGGGGGGTGGGCGCCACCAGCATGATCCTGTTCATGCTTGGGAGCGTCGCCCACCTGTTGTGGAAAGATACCACCAGCGACCTGCCCGCCCTGGTGCGATTGGCGCAATTGCTGATCTATCCGTTGCTGCCGGTGCTGGCGTTCCGGGAGCGTCCCCCCGTACCAACCGCAGCACAGCCGGCAGTTGAGAAACCAGCCAACAGCGAGAAGGACCCCAACATCACACCGCGCGCGCTCAACAGTTGGCTGATGGCGCTGGGCGCAGCAGGTGAGGATCGCGCGGTTGCCGTGACGCGCGCAATCAGCCACACCATCCCGGCTGACCTGTGTTTTGTGGTCGAACCGCCAGACAATGAGGGCGTGATCACCTTGAGCGGCGGTTACGACCTGCTGCAGGACGAGACCATCCCCGCAACCCGCATCCACCAGGACAAATTGCCGGGGATGCTCAATGCCATCATGCGCGGGCAACCGTTGATGCTGCCGCCGCAAGCCGAAGAGAGCGACGACCAAGCCACCCTGGCGGAACACCTGGGCATGGAACATTGCGGCAGCCTGCTGTTCATCCCAAACAACACCGGCGCAAGTCCGGTGGCTGGCATTCTGCTG
>JABLXM010000193.1 GCA_013177815.1 Anaerolineae bacterium
CATACGCGTACACAACTTCCGAACGAATAGCAATATTCAACTTCCTTCGCAGATGGGACGGGTTGGGTCTTGGTCCTCGGATGGGAACAGGCTCATATATAATGATTTGCAGTTCGTCGGCGCGTTGGGGAAGGTGATCATTTATATTGCTGACTTACAGGCTGAGGATATCATGCAGGTGTTGGATGCTGACCCGGCGCTTGAATTCAACAATCCAATATGGTCGCCGGATGGCAAATGGATTGCCAGCACTGCCAGATATATCAATAGCGGAAATGACCAGCAGCTTGTTCTGATTGATGCTCAGACCTATGATATTCAGTGGATTACCCAGGATGCCAGGTATACCCACAGTTCGCATCAGTGGAGTCCAGCATCCGATGCGCTGGTTTATCAGCGTTTCGAACTAGGCAGTTCGCAATTCGAGCCAGAAATATGGCTTTGGGATATGGAAACAGGCGCTTCCAGGCTGGTGAGCGAGCAAGCGGGAATGCCCCGTTGGTTGCCCTAACCGGGTGGATTACTGGGGTCGAACGTCGGCGTTGGCAGTCCGGTGGGGGTTGCGGTGTCCCCTCTCACCACTTGCAGCGTCAGGGTTAATAATTGGAAGTTCACGCCTTCAGCGTTGGAAAGCACCCAGTTGCTGGAATAGACGCCCGGGTCTTTCGGCGCCACCATATCGACGACCAGGTTGGTCTGATTGCCAGGCGCTACATCCTCGCGCAGGTAGTATAGTGTGCGTTCGCCCAGCGCCCATCCGCTGAAGTACCGGATGGCATAACGCCGTGTCCAGGTGGTCGTGCCGGTGTTTTCTACGGTCCACACCATGTCGAATTTTGTATTCACACCCATCTGCGCCCCGTCGATGGGTTCCTGGTATATATATGTAGCTTTATCCGGAGCTTCCGGTAGACTGAGCGTGAGTGTGGGCAGGGGTGTTCCAACCGTTGGTGCGATGGTCGTCGCTAACGGCGGGGTATCGGAAGGCAAGGGGGTTGCTTGTACGGTCAGCGTCAATTCTGCCTGGTAGGTTTCGATGATCTGGGTCGCAGAAACACCTTCAGGTGTTGCGGACGGTGCATCCTCAGTCGCTGTTTGCGGCGTGCAACCGACCATAAGGGGCATCGTCATCAAGATGAGTGCTATAAAGCCGAACTTTATTTTTCTGTCCATATTTGGCATTATACACGAAGAATCATCGCTTCTCTTACTTTGCCGTCCAACCAGATGATACGGCATCATATCATTTTGCCTGTAATGCTTGTTTGACCTCCACGATCACTTCGGCATCTGTTTCGCTTCTCAACCGCTTTTCCAGCGTTTCTCTGGCTGCTCTTGACCCGATCGCTCCCAATGCCCAGGCTGCATGGGCGCGGATCATACTATCCGGGTCATGTTCGAGCATGTTTGCCAGGTAAGGAGTGGCGGCGGCATCATGAGCGTTCCCCAGTGCTACCACAACATTGCGCAGGTATCCCCGGTGCTTGGCGCGTAAGATGGGCGTTTGTTGGTACTTTGCACGGAATTCTTCTGGCGATAATTGGACTTCAGTCAGCAGGTCTGGGAAAGCCATCGAGAGCCGGGGGTGTAGTGCGGAATCCGGCATCGCCGTCCTGGCGAAACGATTCCACGGGCACACTTGCTGGCAGGCATCGCAGCCGAAGATCCAATTTCCCATCAAGGACCGCAGCTCTCGCGGGATGCCGGCGCGGTTTTCGATCGTCAGGTACGAGATGCAGCGCCCCGCGTTGATTGTCCGGTTGGGCAGGATACAACCGGTTGGACATGCCTGGATGCAGCGCTGGCACGTGCCGCAATAGTCTGGTGTGAAAGGCGGTTCCGGCTCCAGGTCGATATTGACCAAAGCCTCCGCCAGGAAGAAATAGGACCCCTCGCCTGGGCGGATCAGGTGAGTATTCCTACCAATCCACCCGGCGCCGGCGCGTTGCCCCAGGTCGCGTTCCAGGATCGGCGCACTGTCGGTAAAAGTAAGGTGGGAATCGGTGGGCAAGCTGTGATTGATCCGCCCCTCCAGCAAGCGGGCAAACAGGCTCGGGATAACCGTGTGATAATCCTTGCCGCATGCGTATGCGGATATGCGCCCTGTCGGGTGTTGGCTGGCGGGGATAGCTGTCTGTGGGATCATCGGATACGGCAGCCCGGCGATCAGAAGGGTGCGGCAGTTTTCCGCCAGCATGGCGGGGTTTTGACGCATGATCCGGGATCGGTCGCTTGCCATATATGTCATACCCGCATGATGACCCTGCGCCAACCATTCAATGTAAGCCGGGTATGAACCTGGCGGGCTGCAATCTGTCACGGATAAAAAAGAAAAGCCGAGCGCAAGCGCCTCGGCTTTTAGGTCATTCTTGATATCCATGCCTCAATAATCGAAATCGGTCACCTGATTACTCAACTTCAATGACGATATAAAACTTATAGAATGTGACCGCGTCATCATTGACCAGTTTCCAGTATGTGCGGTAAATGCCCGGCTCGTATGGCGCGGCGTAATCGACCACAAAGGTGTACGTATCATTCACCGCAACCGGCTCTGCGACCATGACGGTATCGGTGTAATACGGGTCCATGTCGCCGCCGTTGGTGCGGATATAGAAATCCGTTGTCCAGGTGCGTTTTCCGGTGTTCTTGAAGGTGAATTTCGCGTCAAAATCCTGCCCGCGGCTCATCTTGAAGCCGTCCGGTGGCCAAAAATCCACCAATTTGGCTGCATCGGTGTAAGAGGTCGCTGTTGCTGCCGGTGCGCCTCCTCCGCCACCCCCACCGCCGCCGCTGCTGACCACCTTGGTCGATGTAGCAGTTGGCAATGCCGGTAGAGGTGTGAGGGTTGGCGCCTCGGTGGCAGGCGGGAGTGTTGGCGCCGGGATGGTGGCGCTGGGGTTCAACAGTGCTTCTGCTGTGATCTGCGCCACCACTGTCTGGGCTGCCTGGGTCCGCACCAGGTTGATATCTTCGGTTGGCGCTGGCGGTTCCGTTGGCAGGTTTTGTGGTGCACAACTGCTGATGATCAGTAGACTAATTACGATCACGAAACTCAAAAAAGTTCGTTTATTTGTCATATTGCCACATCCTCTCCAGATCGAACATCTCAAGACATTGGATATCTACATTGGCTCGTCTTGGGTGTCGTCAGGGCTCACGGTGTTTCAGTAGGAGTTTTGGTCGGCGTATCTGTGGCGCCGGGCTTGACCACCACGATGGTGATATCCACATCGCCAAAGTTCACGCCTTGGTCATTCTGCAGCTTCCACCAACTGAAGTACTCGCCGGCTGTGCTGGGTGCCACAGCATCCACAATGATCCTGGTTTCGTTATTGGGCGCAGTTTCTTCTCGGAAATTGTAGGATGTCTTTTCAGCCAGTTTTTTTCCGCTGAAGAATTGCACCGTATATTTTGTGTTCCAGGTGGTTGTTCCGACGTTCTTGACAGTCCAGATGATATCGAATCTGGCATTGGTGACCACCTGAGCACCATCCGGGGGATAGTTTTCGATCCATTGGGCTTTATCGGGGGTGGTCGGCAGGTTGGGCGTCGCAGTTGCCAAGCCGGGCAACGGCGCCAAGGTGAAGACCGGTGTGCCCGGCAGCGGCAATGTAGGGAAGGCGGTTTGTTCCACCACCAGGGTGAAGGTTGGTGTCGGCGGTAAAGGTGTGAAAGTCGCCGTTGGATTCAATGCCGCTTCGTTCGTCAATTGCGCTGCCACCGTCTGAGCCGCGGCGGTGTAGATCACGTTAGGATCCAGCGTCGGCTCTGCTGCCCCACCTGGGGCGCACGCCGCCAAGCCAATGATGAGAATGGTAAAAACCATCGACCGGGTAATGGTCTTTATTTTCGTGGACATAACGGTACCTCCGTTTGATGTATCATATCATATGATCGGAATATGCACTGATACCGCGAATGCTATGGGATTATTGGATATCTGTCAAGGGCGCGATAATTTTCTAATTTTCTGCTCACAAAGTGAATGGTCTATTCCAACCAGGGTTTCAGGATGCTTTCTGGTTCAGGTGTAGGTAAGGTATCATTGCCAAACCCTTTTTTCCCCTGGAACGAGAAGTACGCGATTCCACCGGAAGGGACAAAGATTTCTTTGACATATCGATCATCATCATACACGATCACGATTTCATACCACCCTTCTGGCAGGTCGCTCAGTGCCACATTCTCACGGTAGTAATCATCGCCGTTTGCCGGTGCGCCGCCGTACGTGATGACGACCCAGCGCCGACCGGTTTCCAATGAGCGCACCTGTACATCTTTGCGAATGATCAGTGAGCCGCTGGTGTTGAGCACCCTGCCTGCCAGCACGCCCCATCCTTGCGGCGGCACCAGCCACAATTCCGGGTTGCGGGTTGAGAAGAAAGTGTTGGTTTGAACGCGCACCTCGAAATGCAGGTGTGGTCCGGTGGTCGCGCCGGTGGTGCCAATGATGCCCAATTGTGTGCCGGTATCCACCAATTGACCCAGTTTGACATCGATGCGATCCATGTGAGCATAGACCGTGTTAAGTCGCCTGCCTTGCCAGCCAAAGTCATGCCGAACCACCACAGCCAACCCGTACGGATCATTGATATCGTTGTCACCGCGCAGCAACCCGTATCCCGCCCAGATCACCTTCCCGGATGCGGCTGCTAACACCGGCGTGCCCACCGGCGCGGGGATGTCTACCCCGGTGTGGATGATATCCCAACCGAAGAAGATGCCGCCGTAGCGGTAATTCGCCAAAGGCCAGTTGACTTCATCCGCAGCGATCGGGCGTGCGAAATAGAAATGGTCGTTTGGTCCCAAAGCCCAGGGGACTTCGTTCAACGGCGGGCGCCACAGTGAGATTGGCTCAGGACCCGGCGTTGGCAGGTCGAACCGCATGGGCGGCTCCCGGGTCGCGCCGCTCGCCGCAGTTGGCTCTGGCGTCACAAGCGTGGGCATCGCGGTGGTTTCTAGTGAAAACGATGTCGGGGTGGAAGATGGCACGTTCATGAGCGTGAAGAGGTCATCTTGAGGCGTTGCACAATTGGATAGAACCACAACCGCAAGCAGCGCGGTTGCGATGA
>JABLXM010000194.1 GCA_013177815.1 Anaerolineae bacterium
CGGTCTGGTCGAAGCCATCCCGCAAAAGAACACCCCCGATTCCCGCCCTGGGCAAGCTGTGCTCCTCTTCAGTTACTCACGAGAAAAACTGGAAGAAGCCCTGATGCACCGCATCGGTCAGGCGATCTTTCCCGCCGCCACTTCCGCGTGCTTCAATGGTCTGGTTTCCGATGTGACCGTCCCGGTCGGGGCGCGCTTGCGATATTTCGGCGATGGGTTCCAATCCAGCAAACAGGTCGGCGGTCGCCGGTACTGGCGTATCCCGGTGGCGGATGGCGAGTTCGTGGTGGAAGAATCCTTTGGCATCGGTGAAGGCGTGGGTGGCGGGAACTTGCTCATACTTGGGAGCAGCCGGGGCAGCGCGCTGGTAGCCGCACAGGCAGCCGCCCATGCGGTGCGAAATTCACCGGGCGTGATCGCACCTTTCCCCGGCGGCATCTGCCGCAGCCCGAGCAAACCGCGTTCCCGCTACCACAACTTGCGCGCTTCGACCAATGACCTTTTCTGCCCCACCCTGCGCAGCCAGGTCGAATCTCAAATGAGCCAGGAGAGCCATTGCGCCTATGAGTTGGTGATCGATGGCGTGGACCTCGTGAGCGTCGAAGCCGCCATGGCAGCCGCGTTGCGGGCAGCCTGCCTGCCCGGCGTGGTCAGGATCACCGCCGGCAACTACGGTGGAAAACTTGGTCCCTATCACCTGCATCTCCACAAGATATTGGCGGAGTATCCGTGACGCAGATACGTCTATGCACATTATCACAAGGCGCCGGGTATCTCGATCTCTGCGGGCTATACCCACATGACCTGCTGGCATTGACCTGCCGCGAAATCACCAGCCTGCCGCTGCCTGCTGCCGCGCATGCAGGTTCACTTGGCGACCATTTCCGCATCACCCGAACGGACTCAGATCCAGATGTGTTGGTGATCTGCGGCGAGACGCAGCGCGTGACGCATGCCGGCAGCGGCATGACCGCCGGTCTGTTGATTGTGGATGGGAATGCCGGAGACCACACCGGCAGCGAGATGAGCGGCGGGACGGTCATCGTCCGGGGCAGCGCCGGTGATTGCCTGGGCGTCGCCATGCGCGGCGGAATGATCCGGGTGATGGGTGATGCCGGTGATTGGTGCGGCGCGGCTCATGCCGGTCGCTCGCAGGGAATGGCGGGCGGCGCCATCCTGGTGTGGGGCAACACCGGGATCGAAACAGGCAGCAGGATGCGGCGGGGGTTGGTCGCCGTGCGCGGCAATTGCGGCGAATCTAGCGGAGCCCGCATGATCGCCGGCAGCGTGCTTTGTTTGGGCAGCCTGGGCAGGCACGCCGGAATCGGCATGAAGCGCGGCTCCATCATCGCCGGCGCGGCGGGCAACATCCTGCCGGGCTTTCGCCACGCCGGCTTCTCGGATACCACCTGGCTGCACCTGTTGAAGAACTGGCTGCAGGAGCATGATTTTCCAATCGCGGGTTGGCAGCAGGGTGCCAGCCCTATGCGGTTTACCGGCGACCACCTGGCATTGGGAAAAGGAGAATTGATCATCCATGACATCATTGAATGAGCGCGCCCGGCAATTGATTGAAAAAATGATCACACAAGCCGATGACCTGGGTATCACGGTCGAAACCCGGGCGAACGGCACCCTGGTGTTGGATGCCGGCGTTCACTGCCGGGGCAGCCTGGCTGCCGGGCTGGCGATGGCGCGCGTCAGCATGGCTGGCATGGCAGAAGTGCGGCTGGAAATGGCAGCGTTGGTCGATCATCCCTGGTTGTGGGTGGTTGCAACCAGCGATCACCCGTTGACTGCGTGCTTCATCAGCCAGGCGGCTAACTGGGCGGTGAATATCGGAGACTTCCAGGCGATGGGCTCCGGACCGGCGTGCTTGTTGAATGAAGCCCTCGAAGTCGGCGAACCGTTCGCGTTCGAAGAGACGGCTGACCGGGCTGTACTGGTACTGGAAACGCGAACGATACCGGACGCCCAAACCTGCCAGGCGCTGGCTGATCAGTGCGGGGTGCAGGCAGATCATTTGGCATTACTGATCGCGCCCACCGCCAGCCTGGCTGGCTCTGTGCAGATCGCGGCGCGCTCGATCGAGACGGCGCTACACAAATTGCATCACCTTGGTTTTGGGCTGCAACAGGTGATCGGTGCAAGCGGTCGTTGCCCAATTGCCATCCCAACCGGCGATGACCGTATCTCAATGGGCAGAACCAATGACCTGGTCATTTTTGCCAGCCAGGTGTGGCTGGGGGTCACGGGCTCACCGGATGCACAACTCGCCGAGCTAGCCGCCCAGGTGCCATCCAGCGCCAGCCCGGATTACGGTCAACCGTTCTCGGTGACGCTGGAAAAGGCAGGCGACTTCTACGCCATCGATCCCGGCTTGTTTGCACCGGCAGAAATCACCCTTTCCAATCTGGATAGCGGTCGCTCCTTCCATCATGGGAAAATCAACCAACAGCAGATCGACCAGGTATTGAATGTCCGGCGATCCGAATAAGCCGCGCATCGCCATCCTGGGTTCGAGCGGGACCTGGCATTCCCGTCAATTGACGGCGGCGTTCCTGCGCCGTGGCATCACCCCCACGTTCGCCGACCCCACCCGGCTGGCTTCACACCTCGGCGGCGCTACTAAAGTGCAGGTGGGGGCTATCGCTCTCTCCGAATGCGACCTGCTCCTCGTCCGCGACGTGCCCGGCGGGTCGCTCGAGCAGGTCATCTTCCGCATGGATGCGCTTCACCAACTGGAGAACAGCGGGGTGCGGGTGGTCAATTCCCCCCATGCCATCGAGAAGATGGTCGATAAATACTACACCCTGTCGTTGTTGCAGGGTGCCGGGTTGCCGGTGCCTGAATCGCGTGTTTGCGAGAACAATTCGGACGCGCGCACCGCTTTTCATGATCTGGGCGGTGACGTCGTCATCAAACCGCTGTTCGGGAGCCGGGGCAAAGGTATGGTGCGGGTAACCGACCCGGAGACGGCGCAGCGGGTATTCACAGCCCTTCAGATGGGCGGCTATATCTATTACCTGCAACGCTTCATCCCGCATGACAACCGCGATACGCGCGTCATGGTGATGGGCGGCGAATGCGTTGCAGCCATGGAGCGGGTCGCCCGGGGTTGGAAGACCAACATCGCCGCCGGCGGCACCCCAACCCCCACCGAATTGACGGATGAAACCCGCACGCTGTGCCTGCAAGCCGCACAAGCGCTTGGCGCCGATTATTGCGGGGTCGACCTGTTGCGCAATCCCTCCAACCAATTATTCCTGATCGAAGCGAACAGCATCCCTGCCTGGCGTGGCTTGCAACAGGTAACCAATGAAAACATTGCCGATAAGCTCGTAGCGCATTGCCTCAGGTTGATATAAGACCGGGATTTTTTGATTTATCGATGAACAGCATACACCGGAAGATGACAACGGACAACACACATCAAACCGTATTACTGGTAGGCATCTCCACGCGCGCCCTGGCGCAATCCGCGGTTGCCGCGGGCTGGCGGGTGGTCAGCCTTGATCTATTCGGCGATCTCGATCACCCCCAAGATGCATCGGCGTTCTCCCTCACGCGAGATTTCGGGCAGCCCCCGGAATTAGCCGGGCTGGCAGAAGCAGCGACCAGCTTTCTCGCACAGGTCAATGCGGTGGTGGTCGAAGCCGGGCTAGAGAACGAACCGGCGCTGTTCGAGCTTGCCCATCCCAATAACACCTATAGCAATGGGCAAGCGGCAGTCACACGGGCGCGCGATCTTGAGCGCATGAAACAGACCATCCTCGGCACCGGCATGCTATTCCCTCAGAACATCTATCCCGGTGAGGCGCTTCCCGGTCATGGGCGATACCTGATCAAGGATAGCCAACACAGTGGCGGCATGGGCATCCAGGAATGGGATGGAAAAACCCCGCCGTCAGCCGGCACGATACTGCAACAATTCGTCGAAGGCGATCTGGCTTCTGCTTGTTTTTTGGCGGACGGAAAGAACGCCATACTGGTGGGTATGACCCGCCAGTACGCGGGCATCCGAAATTTGGGGGCGCCGCCGTTCGCCTGGTGCGGAAACGTCGCCCCATTGATCGATCCGGGGCTGGAAAACATCATCCGCTGCGTGATCGGCAAGATAACGGCGGAATGCGGATTGGTCGGGATGAACGGGATCGACTTCATCATCAAGGGCGGGTCGCCAACCTTCCTGGAGGTCAACCCGCGCCCGCCCGCCTCGTTCGAACTGTTCGAACGGTTGCTGGGCGTGAACGCCTTTGCACTGCACATCGACGCCTGCCAGGGGAGATTGCCGGATAGCCTGCCCTCCTTCCTCCAGGATGTTGCCTGGGGCAAAGGCATCCTCTATGCCCATCAGGACGTTACGGTCGGCGACACCGGCGATTGGCAATCCCGCTCCATTGCGGATATTCCCCACCCCGGCGAGTCGATCCCCGCCGGCGCGCCGATATGCACGCTGATCGCGCAGGGAGACGACCCGGATAACTGCTGGCAGTCGATCCTGAAGCGGGCAAAAGCGTTGTACCGGGAAATATTACAAGCAAAATAAAGAGACTGTCCAAAAAGTCACAATCGTCATGCTAAACGAAGCGCGAAGTCCCCACAGGGGGAAAACATCTCATATGATAGATGAGATATTTCGCTACGCTCAACATGACGCAGGCACCCCCTGCCCAATGGTGCTCGTTCCGGTGTGCCAGGGAACCGAAGCTACCTCACGTGGTCATTTCAACAGCGCCGTCGCGCCTGCCTGCCTGTCTAAAACTGACCATCTTGCCGATGGTTTCATCATATAGTGCCAGCCGGATACAATCGAAACTTTCGCGAATGGTAATGGTAGGGGAGCGCCGGAAGATATCATTCGAATGATACGCCTCTTCCAGATAATAATTCGGTACACGCGGATTGAGATGGTGGATGTGATGGAACCCGATACTCCCGCTGAACCATTGCAGCACGCGCGGCAATTTATAATATGAAGCGCCCTTGAAGGCAGAAGCGATGTAATCCCAGGACGCCTCGCGCTTCCAGTAGACATCTTCAAACTGGTGCTGCACATAGAACCATCCAGATGCCCGCCAGCCCGGCGATCCATATGACAGGCAGTTGGATCAGAACATAGGTCTTGAACCCCATCAACAAACTGAGCCCGGTTGCCAGCACCAGAATGCCGAGATTCGTCCACACGACGCTCATAGTCTCTTTTCGGTTCGAGGGCTGCTTGGCAAAACGGTGCATGATCAAGAACATCCAAATCGGTCCCAAGCCGAACATCACCAGCGGATGCCGGAAGAGGCGGTAACCCAATCGCCCCAGCCACGAGAGGCGCTCGAACTCTTCGACCGTCAGGGTGGTGACATCGCCCACGCCGCGTTTATCGAGATTGCCACTGGTGGCGTGATGAATGGCGTGAGAATGCCACCAATGCTCGCCGGGTGTGAACACCAATACGCCCAACACGGACCCCACCCGGCGATTCCATTTGGTGGATGGGAAAAAGGCGTTGTGACCGCAATCATGGAAGAAGATAAAAAGGCGAACCAGTAAGCCCGCTGTCGGTATCGCCAGAAGCAAGGTCAGCCAGTAGCCAACTTGCAAGCTGAAGTACATGGCTACCCAACCGGCGATGTACATGACCAGGGTAGAGACCAATTGGCGCACAGCGCGGTCGGTTTCTGCTTTCGAATAAGGCGCCAGATGCAACTTGATCTCTGCGATGCTTGGAATGACGGACTGAGGGGAATCTGATGACATGTTTTACCTCCGCCGTAATTATAAGGGGGGGCGCCTACTTCCGTATGTCACTCAGGTCACATTTTCAGGACTAAATTTATCGCTATTCTCGATATGTACCCACTGCACCGGGCTTGGCATACTGATTTTTGCTGCTTTGGCAGTTTGCTGAATCGCCTGGACGGCGTCCGAGTGGGTTTGCACCAGGCTGGATTTCGTCTGGTCGACCCAGTAACGGATCGATAGGATCAACCCATTGTCTCCAATCGCGTCCAATTGAACGGTCACTGCTGGGTCAGATAATACACCCGCTACATTTTCGACCGCATTCTCGAACACTGCCACGGTCCTGCCAATCTCTTCATCCGGTGATAGCACCACGCTGATGGTCTTGCGACGCAGCGGGAGGTCGCTGTAATTGATAATGGCTGCATTGAAGACATTATTATTGGGTAGGATGATCTTTTCACCATCCCAGGATTTGATGACCGTGTCCCGCAGAGTGATATCCAGCACTTCGCCGGTATATTCCGCCACTTTGACCGAATCCCCAATGCTGAAGGGGCGATAGATGAGCATGATCACCCCGGCGATGAAGTTGCGCGTGATATCCTGTAACGCAAACCCAACCGTGAAGCCGGCGATTCCCAACCCGGCGATGAAACCGGTCACATTGAAGTCCACCTGCTCCAGTGCCAGCACCACGCCAAAAACGATCACCAATGCGCGTGTAACCTTGGTGATCAATGCCACCACGGTCTCGTCCGCTTTGGGTTTGAGGCGGATGGTGCGATCGACCCACTTGGACAAGACGGATGCCAGGATGAACGTTGCAACCAGGATCACGATGGCAGTGATCAATTTGGGCAGGAACACCAGAAAAGATGTCAAGAGTGTCTCAAGGGATGCTTGTAGATCCATTCGTTCCTCCATGCCATGGTAGTGATAAGTAATTCCATCACGATCTTCATGCTACAAGATATGTCCGTCATGATTATAATGACTATATCATGATAAGATTACAAGTTGGCAACCATGACACTCACAGGCGAAAGCAATCATAATAGTAACCAGCCGGCGGCGTCAACTCCCGAACCGGCGGATGAACCTGCCGGCATGACGCTGATGGGGCACATAGAGGAATTACGAAAACGGCTGCTGATCTCGATCGTTGCCATGTTGATCACAACCGTGATCAGTTTTTCATTTGCCGAACAATTGATCGACCTGCTGGCATCTCCCATCGGTGGGATCGAATCCCTGCAATCCATAGAAGTGACCGAAACGATTGGCGTCTTCATGCGCGTATCGTTGCTCTCAGGCTTCATCCTGGCGCTGCCGGTGATTCTCATAGAGGCATACCTGTTCGTTTCAGCAGGCTTGAAAGAAAGCGAAAAACGTTGGATCCGCGCCGGCATCCCGGTGGCAATGATCCTGTTCGTTTCCGGTGCGGCTTTTGCGCAATTCGTCATGCTTCGCAACGCGCTGCCATTCCTGTTAGGGTTCATAGATGTCCAGGCGGTGCCGCGCATCTCGAACTATGTCAATTTCGTGACCAACTTGATGTTCTGGATCGGGTTGTGTTTTGAAACCCCATTGCTTGCGTTCTTGCTGGCAAAACTGAACATCATCACCGCCAAAGTGATGCTCCAACAATGGCGCATCGCCATCGTGGTCATCGCCGTCCTGGCGGCAGTCATTACACCAACGGTCGACCCGATCAACATGGGGTTGGTCATGGCGCCGCTGATCATCATTTACCTTTTGAGCGTGCTTTTCGCAGCATTGGCAAAAAGGCGCTAATACGACTATAATCGAGTAAAGGAAAAATAAAATGCCATTTCGTCTTGGTGTACCTGAACTGTTGATCGTCCTTGTGATCGTAGTCTTGCTCTTCGGGGTCGGACGCCTTACCAAGATCGCCGGCGAGTTAGGCGGTGGCATTCGTGCCTTCCGCAAAGGCGTGCAGGGCGACGAAGTCAATGATGATGAAAAGACTGAAGAGGACGAGTCCAAGAAATAGTCATGAAATAATTCGCATCCCTGGGGCGTCCCCATAACAATCGCCTATCGTGGGGTCTCCCCTGGCGAGCGCGCTTCTAGAAGCCATCCCTGCCGCCCAAATTGGGGGCGTTGTGGGCAGGTGGTTGGTATTGTACGGGTCAGGACAGCGCTGAGAAGTAATTTATTCGGGCGATCGATTTGTGCCCACACTCAATAACCCATATAATCTAATTTGATATTATCGATCACCTCTGGATGAGCAAAATGAGCCTTGATATCAATATCGGTCTGCCTGAAATGCACCTGGAAGCAGGTGAAAAACGCGCCTTCTTACCGGCGTTTGTCGCCGACCTGGCGGATTGCGGTTTCAACATATTTATCGAACACGGCTACGGCGCAGGGATGGGTTTCAGCGAACAGGATTACCGTACCGCCGCCCCCGGCAGCCAATTTTGCTCGTTGCCTGAGGCGTACCAACAGGACATCATTATTGTGCTGCGCTATCCCGGCGATGAAACGGTCTCGCAGATACGACCCGGCGCTTGCCTGATGTCGATGTTGCACTACCCCACCCGACCCAACCGTGTGGCATACTTGCCGGAACGCAATTTGCAAGCAATTTCGTT
>JABLXM010000195.1 GCA_013177815.1 Anaerolineae bacterium
CCGAGATCGTCCCAGGATAGTCCTTCGTCCCGGGACAGAAACCATATTCAACCGTCGGACCGATCAAGGCGTGGTAGCCCTCAGCCGCCAGCGTTTCGCCGGCGAACTTCAGGATCTCGGTGCAGAAGAAAGTATCCATGCCGAGCGGTAAATGATAGCCGTGCTCCTCGATGGATGCCACGCCGACCATCGCCACATCGGTTTTCTTGCCCAGTTCTTCCACTTCCTCCCAGGTCATCTCCATGATGGTCTTGGGAGCTTTGACCACATAGAGAGTTGCTTTTTCCATCGTAACCACCTTTCTCATAACATCGGTTCAATTCGGATTCGTGCCATGTGCATGGGGGGGAAGTTAGAGCCAGTAGGGGTCATTCCATAGCTTGAGCGGGGTGCCCACGCCGATTTCCTTCGCCTTTTGATAGACTCTATACCCAACCATCAAATCATACAAACCCATGCCAAGAGCTGAAAAGAAGATGACCTGATCATCGCGCGTCCGCCCGGGGGCTTTGCCCGTGACGACATCTCCCATCGCTACCGCATCTTTTTCCGGGTCCAACAATCCGGCTTTGACCATTTCACCCAGCGTGACCGGGATGCCAAATTGCTTATGCCCATCATAGACAATCCGATCCGCTTTCTGCACCGCGCCAAAGGTATAGTCGTTATCGGAGACGTTCGCCATCAGCGCACCCGGTTTGATCCAATCCGCCTGGATGTACGAGTCTCGCACCGAGACGACCGTCGAAGGCGCGATGACATCTGCCCCGCGCACTGCGGCTTCTGCGCTCTCAACCACCCGCATTGGCATCTTGACCAGGTCCTTCATCTCATGAATGAAACGCTCGGCTTTTTCCGGAAAAATGTCGTATACCCGGGCATCCTCAAGTTGCGGGCATTCCGAGTCTATCGCCATCGCCTGGGCACGCTGCATCACGCCTGCCCCCAACAGCGCCGCCGAACGATAATCACGCCGACCCAGATACCGCAACGCCACACCGGTCGTCCCGCCGGTGCGCATGGCGGTCAGGAACGAGGCATCCATGATGGCAAATGGATGTCCGCTGACCGGATCCGTGATGATAGTGACCGCCGTGATGGTTGGATACCCGATCGTGCGCGGGTTATCCGGCATACGGCAGCCCACCTTCATGCCGGTTATGTTCACATCGCCCGCCAGCCAGGCTGGATGCACCGCCTGGAACCGTTTGGATTGGTCATTGTCATATTGGATCTGCGGGCAAACCGGATCCTGGGCTTGCCCCTGCCCCAATAACGTATAGACTTTGACCAATGCATCCACGGTTGCTTTAATATCCAACCCGCCCGCAGCGATGACATCTTCCTGACTGAGGAATAAAAGCTCCACCGGTTTACTCATTTTCTCATCATCCTTTCTTAAGCTTCATCCTGGGTATCGATCTGACTGGTGACCAAAATCAGCGCCACCTGTATCGTTTCAAGCCACAATGAATGGCTATATCATGTGTATCTATTATGTTAATGACAATTAAATTTCAAAGCAAGTAAGTTAAGTATGACTACAATTATGATGTTTGTAACTATTGGGAAATGTTGAGATACTTCGCCTGCGCTGCGCTTCGGCTCAGAAGGCTCCTCTCTTCCAACAGGCAGCAACTTACGGCAAACGGCTGAAAGGCGTGAACGATCAAACTGTGCTGCGCTGCCCTGCCATCCATAAACCAACCTGTTCGATCAACTTTCTGTCGGCTGGAACTTCACCAATGATCTGACCTTCATAGATCACAAGGATGCGGTCACTGAGCATGAAAATTTCTTCGAGATCGGTCGAGATCAATAGAATAGCGCAATTCTTGTCGCGCTGAAGCAGGATCTGCTGGCGGATATATTCGGTCGCCCCAATGTCGATCCCGCGGGTAGGCTGATTGACGAGAAGGAATCTTGGTTTTCGATCCAGCTCGCGCGCCATGACCACCTTTTGCTGGTTGCCCCCCGATAGATGCTCGAGTTCTTCATTGATGCCGGAAGCACGGATATCGAATTTTTCGACCAGCATGACGGCGTGCTGAGAGATATAGCGCTTGTTCAGGAACCCATGATGGGAATTGGGCTGGCAGTGGTAGTCCTCCAGGATGATATTTTCCGCAATGGTGAAGGGCAACACCACCCCCATCTTGTGACGATCTTCCGGGATGTGCACCAATCCCGTTTCGAACAACTTGCGGGGCGAGACGTTCATCACCGGTCTTCCACCCAATGCCAGCTCGTCGAAGGTGCACTCGGTTAGACCGGCGAGGGCTAACGCCAGCTCGGTTTGACCATTCCCTGAAACGCCGGCAATGCCAACGATCTCTTTTTCGCGGACGTCAAATGACACGCCTTTTACCGCCGGCAACCCGCGCTCATCATTCACGCAAAGACCCTTTACCGATAGAACGACGGGACCGGGCTGGGTGGCTTCACGGGTCAGTTCCATCAAGACGTCACGACCGACCATGAAGCGCGCCAATTCGCGCGGGTCCGTATCCACAGTATCGACGGTCGCCACGACTTTCCCGTCGCGCAGCACCGTGACGCGGTCGCTGACCTGCATCACTTCTTCCAGTTTGTGGGTGATGAATATGATCGTCAGCCCGTTATCGACAAGCTGACGCAGGAAGCCGAGCAGGTGGGTCGTCTCTTGGGGTGTCAATACGGCAGTCGGCTCGTCCAGAATCAACAGGTCGGCGCCGTGATACAGCGCCTTCAAGATCTCCACACGCTGCTGTTCGCCAACGGACAACTCGGATATCAACGCACATGGATCGATATCCAATCCAAACTGCTGACTCATCTCCCGCAGCCGCTCGGCAACTTTATCGGTGTTATTGAGTATCTTGGTGTAAGCATACTGCCCAAGCATGACATTTTGCGTCACGGTGAGGGTTGGCACCAGCATGAAATGCTGATGCACCATGCCAATGCGATTCTTGATAGCATCCTTGGGGGAATTTATCTGGATGGATTCACCCTTGTAGATGATTCTGCCAGAGTCCGGACGATAAAGCCCAAACAGCACGCTCATCAGGACGGTCTTGCCGGCGCCATTTTCTCCCAGCAGGCAATGCACCTCGCCGGAGCGCACCTCGATCGTGATGCCGTCGTTGGCTATCGTATCCGGAAACGTCTTGACGATATCTTCCATTCGAAGCAAGGGTGTTTGATTTTTCTGTTCCATAAGTCTCGATGATCCGATAATCTCAGGCTTTATAAGGTTTGCCCAACGCTTTGGGCTCCGCCCCACGACCCTTCAAGGAAACCAACACGATCAGGGTCGCCAGGTACGGCAACACTTGCAGGAACTGGTAGGGGATGACGTTGCCGGACATGGCTTGCAAGCGCAACTGCAAGGCATAGAAAACGCCAAAGAGCAGCGAGGCGCCCATCGCCCCCCAAGGTGACCAGCGTCCGAACACCACCACCGCCAGGGCGATAAAGCCGCGCCCGGTGGCGATGCCCTCCACGAACTGATTGGCATGCGCCATGGAAAGGTACGCTCCGCCGAGGGCGGCGAGCGTGGCGCCGATGGTGGTGCTGATATAGCGGATGAGGGTGACATTTATTCCACTCGTATCTGCGGCTTTGGGATGTTCGCCAACCGCTTTCACATACAGCCCAAACGCCGTTTTCGATAGAATGAACGCCGCCAGCGGCACCAGAACGACTGTGGCGTAGACCATCAGGTTTTGTTGGAACAAGATCTCGCCAAAAAATGGAATATCGCTCAACAGCGGTATCTTGATGGACGGAAAGGTATCCAGCACCAGCTTATCCGTGCTGCCGCCGGAGTAAAGCGTCCGGTAGATAAAGCCGGTCAGCCCTGTTCCGATCATGTTGAAGGCAGCCCCAACAACGATCTGGTTGGCTTTGATGGTGACCGTAAACAACGAGAAGAGCAGCCCGCTGATGATGCCGGATAGCACCGCCGACGAGATGCCGAGAAACAAACTGTCCGTATAAGAAGTCACCACATAGCCAGACAAGGCGCCGATCAGCATGATGCCTTCAAGACCGATGTTGATGACGCCCGAACGTTCGGTGAAGATTTCCCCAATGGCGGTGTAGATCAACGGCGTTGCCATGCGCCAGGTAGCAGCCAGGATGCTTTGTGCGATCGAAACGAGCAATAGGATATCCATAAGCCATTATCTCTCAGTGAACCACTTCAATATCTTGTCGCGATAGACGCTGAACGCCACGACAGATAATATGACGATACCTTGAATGGCGGAAACCAGCACCGATGGAACTTTGAGGTTCATCTGCATCATTTCCGACCCGGAGCGCAGCGCCCCAAACAGAATACCAGACAAGACGGTGGCAATGGGGTTATTGTTCACCAGCAGCGAGACCGCAATAGCATCAAAACCATAACCCGGAGAGATCATCTGGAACAGCCGGTAGGTCAAACCGGTAACTTCTATCGCCCCTCCCAGCCCGGCAGCGCCGCCGCTAATCGCCATCGCGAGCAGGATATTGCGCCTGACGTTGATGCCGGCGTAGCGGGCGGCTTCGGCATTGATGCCGACCGCGCGGATGCCATACCCGGTGCTGGTTTTGAATAAAAGGATATATATCAGCAACGCGACCAACAGAGCGATCAGGAACCCAATGTGCAAGCGCGTGGGTGGCAAGAAGCGGGGCAACCAGGCAGCTTCGCCAATTTGCGCAGTTTGGGGAAAGCCCACCTTCGATTCTTGCATCGGACCGGTCACCAGGTAACCGGTGAAGATAATGGCCACATAGTTCAGCATGATGGTGGTGACAACTTCACTGGCGTTGAACCGTACCTTCAAGTAACCTGCCAGCATCGCCCACAATGCGCCGCTGAGCGCGCCACCTAACAGCACCAATGGAATGAGGAGATATGACGGCAGGTTGGCGAAGTTGATGCCGATCAAGGTGGCAACGACCGAACCGGCGTAGAATTGCCCTTCCGCACCGAGGTTGACGATCCCGCAGCGAAAAGTCAGCGACAACCCGGCGCCCAACAAGATCAGGGGGGTCGCCTTCAGCAATACTTCAGAAAAGGTGCGCTGGTCGGAGAATGCACCCTTCCACATGATCGGATAAGCCTCGAGCGGATCATATCCGGCTACCAACAGGACGACCGCGCTGACCAACAAAGCAACCACGATCGCGATGACCGGCATGGTAATACTCCAAATAATGGAATATAAGCGCCGGAGGTTTGCCTTTGATCTTAACGCGTCACCGCCGGAGGCGGACGATTGGGAACCTGGATCTTCCGGTGTGGTTGGTGGTGGATTCACCATTGTTTCTGCCATTGATCGACAACTCCGATGTACCAGAATATGGGGTTGTCTCAATTATAGTTGGGACAACCCCATCCCTAACATAGATTATCTATTGCCGGCGCCTATTGCTCGTAACCAGCCATGGCGTCGATCTCGCCGGAGACCAAACCTTCGATCGCGGCAGCGACCTTGTCCCTGACTTCCTGCGAGACAACTTCTTTAGCGCCCTCATTGTACGAGATGTACATGACATCCGGCGACTCTACACCCAACAGGATGTTCGAATCGCCCTGGAAGGTGCCCTCTTTGACTTCCCTGGCAATGTTGACCAAGCCACGACCGTAATTCAACACGTAGCTGGCGACGATATTCTCCGGAGCCTGAGCGGTCTGATCGCCGAAGCTGCCCAGCGCCCACACATCCTTCTCGACTGCCGCCTGGTAGACGCCATTGCCTGCAATGTTGGCATTGGGGGTTACAAAGGTGGCGCCTTCATCGATCATGCTCAATGCAGCTTCCTTGGCTGCCGCCACATCGGTCCAGTTGCCCAGGTAAGCAACGCTGACGCTCCAATTGGGGTTGACGCTCAGCCCGCCGTTGATGAAGCCGACCTCGCCTTCCTTGATGGGGGGAATCTCGACGCCGCCAACGTAACCGCCCTTATCGCCATACGAACCAGCGATGACCCCCAGCAAATAGTAAGCCTGGTCGCTGCGGGTGTTGATGCCGTAAACATTGGTGCCTTCATAGTAATAGCTGCTGGAGACAAAGAATTTCGTATCCGGGTACTCAGCCGCCACCTTCACCGCCGAATCCTGGAACTGGAAACCGTGCCCCAAAACCATGTCATACCCCTGGCTGGCGTAATCGCGGAAGGCTTTTTCGAAATCGGAGGGCGATTCGCCCAATTCCACATAGCTGATCTCCGCGCCGAGTTCCTGTTCCATCAGCACCAGACCATCGTAGGCTGTTTGGTTCCAACCCTGGTCGTTGACCGGTCCTGGGCTGAGCAAACCGACCTTGAAAGTATCCTCTTCTGCAGCAGGCGCCTCGGTAGCCGCGGGGACTTCAGTGGCTGCAAGCGCCTCGGTGGCTGCAGGTGCCTCAACATCTGTGGGAGCTTCGGTCGCCGCAGGTGTGCAGGCGGATACCATCGCCACCAGCAGGATAACAGTAGTCAATGTGAGCAAGCGTTTCATTTTCATTCTCTCCTTTTATTGATCGACTCATCGTAAACCATTCATGGTCTTGTGAAACTTGCCAGTCGTTCCTTCTTTCATCATGACGTGAATGCCATCACCTTATAGACACCTCCTGCGATACATCGATTTCATCCAGCTATTCTCCAATAAGCATTCCATCCACTGATAATGCGACCATCCATGCCGTGCTCACCATCACAAGCATGCTCGATCACGTCGATGACATGACGGCTGCCAGATCGGATATTTGCTCCATCGCCATGCTCATGTCATAGATGGGAACCATAAGCTCATCCAGGTTGTGCCTCGCCACCAGCGCCCTCAGTTCCGCGGCACACTCGGATTTGGACCCCATGACAACGAACGGGCGCACCCACTCATCCTTCAGCAATTTGCCCGCCGCGTAAAGACCCTCGCGCCCCATGGTCTGGCGGATATTTTCAACCTCCGCTTCCGTTATACCGATCAGTTCCTTTGCCTTGGACGGAGAATCCACAAGAGAAAAGGTCATGAACGGCTTGAGCCTTTGCAGCATCTTTTCGTTGGTGATGACGAAGGTGGCGTAACCGATCTTGGGTTTATTGCCGGTTTGTTTGGCGCCTGCCAGGATGAGGTCGACGTTCTCCTGGATGAGTTCTCTATGATTGAAGTTAAGCGAGATGCCGTCGCTGATCCTGCCCCCCAACGTCAGCATCTTGGGACCCCTGCCGGCGATCCAGATTTCGATATCGCTGCGGGCATAATCCAAGTGAGCCCCGTTAAGTTTGACGACCTCGCCATCGAAAGTGACCACCTCCCCTCGAAAGAGGGCGCGGGTGGTCTCGATGACTTCGCCAACCGCCGTGAGCGGTTTCCTGCGCTCGATGAGCATCGGGTCGAGGGTGAGCGAACCACCGGCGCCGATGCCCAATAACGCCCTGCCACCCGATAGTTCATCCAAAGTCGCAATGCTCGCGGCTGTGACGGCAGGGTGACGGGTATAAGGGTTGGTGATACCGGTGCCCAACAGGATGTTGTTGGTCTTTTGAGCGATGGCAGC
>JABLXM010000196.1 GCA_013177815.1 Anaerolineae bacterium
CAGCCCCACAGAATCCTACCCTGATCGACTTTTTTCTCCCAACCAACTTCTTTGTAACTGCGTGCTTAAAGCCCTCCGCGCTCTTTGTGGGCATCCCCTTCCCCCAAAACATGCCAACAACCGGCGAATCTACACGTCCAGGTTGCGCACTTCCCGCGCGTGCGTCTGGATGAAGCGTGTGCGGGGCGGCACCGCCGCGCCCATCAACATATCGAAGGTGCGGTCTGCCACGGCTGCATCCTCGATGCTCACCAGCAGCAGCGTGCGTTTTTCCGGGTCCATTGTCGTATCCCACAGTTGGGTCGGGTTCATCTCGCCCAAACCTTTGTATCGTTGCAGACCGGCTTTTTCGGCGCTCACCCCCAGGCTCTTCAAGACCTGGTCTTTGTCGGCTTCCGTGTATGCGTAGCGTACCTGGTTACGATGCGCGATGCGGTACAGTGGCGGTTGCGCGATGAACAAGTGTCCTGCCTCGATCAATGTCGGCATGTACCGGAAGAAGAAAGTCAGCAGCAGCGTCCGGATATGGCTGCCGTCCACGTCGGCGTCCGTCATGATGATGATGCGCCCGTACCGCAGGCTCGTCAGGTCGAACGATTCGCCGATCCCGCAGCCGATCGCCGAGATCAACGCCTTGACCTCGTTGTTGCCCAATATCTTGTCCAGCCGCGCGCGTTCGGTGTTCAGGATCTTGCCGCGCAATGGCAGGATGGCTTGAAAATGCCGGTCGCGCCCCTGTTTCGCCGACCCACCCGCACTGTCGCCCTCGACGATGTACAACTCGGTCTTGTTCGGGTCGCGTTCTGAGCAATCCGCCAGCTTCCCCGGCAAGGTCATGCTCTCCAAAGCGGATTTTCGGATCACCAGGTCGCGCGCCTTGCGCGCTGCATCGCGCGCCCGGGCGGAAGTCAGGCATTTCTGGATGATCGCCTTGGCTTCCGATGGGTGCTCCTCCATCCAAGTGCTGAACGATTCGCCCACCGCCTGCTGTACGTAGGTTTGCACCTCCGCGTTCATCAACTTGACCTTGGTCTGGCTTTCGAATTGCGGATCGGGGTGTTTGATGCTCACGATCGCGGTCAACCCTTCGCGCGTGTCGTCGCCGGTGAAGTTGGGGTCTGCTTCCTTGAGCAGGCTTGCCCGGCGGGCGTAATCGTTGATCACGCGCGTGATCGCCGTTCGCATTCCGGTCAGGTGCGTTCCGCCATCCACCGTGTTGATCGTATTGGCAAAGGAGTACACCGATTCGGCGTAAGCGTCCGTGAACTGGATGGCGACTTCGACCCCGATGTTCTCGATATCCTTGCTGGCGTACACCACCGGGTGCAGCACGCCCCGGTTGCGGTTGAGGTAGCGTACGAAAGAAGTGATCCCGCCTTCGAAGAAGAAGTTCAGTTCCCGGTTGCTGCGTTCGTCCATCAGCGAAATGCGCACCTTGCGGGTGACGAACGCCATTTCGCGGAAGCGTTGCGCCAGCGTGTCGAAACGGAAATCCACATTGCCGGTGAAGATCTGTGTGTCGAAGCGGAAAGTGGTCTTCGTCCCGGTGGCTCCCGCTTCGCTCTCGCCAATCACCCTGACCTCCCCCGTGGGTTTGCCGCGTTCATAGCGTTGCATGTGCACTTTCCCATCGCGCCGCACTTCCACCTCGCACCATTCCGATAGCGCGTTGACCGCCGAAACGCCCACGCCGTGCAAACCGCCGGAGACCTTGTAGCTGTTGCCGCCGAATTTGCCGCCGGCGTGCAGTACTGTCATGACGATTTCGAGTGTGGAGCGCTTTTTGTCTGGGTGAATGCCAACCGGAATACCGCGTCCGTTATCTTCCACGGTCACACTGCTGTCGGCATGTATTGTTACCTGGATATTATCGCAAACGCCAGCCAGTGCTTCATCGATCGAATTGTCGACCACTTCGTAAACCAGATGGTGAAGCGCCTTCAAGTCAGTGCCGCCCACGTACATCCCGGGGCGCCGGCGTACTGCCTCCAACCCTTCCAGAACCTGAATATCGCTTTCACCATATGATGCAGGTGGAGTTGTTTGAGCCACGAATGCCTCCAAAAATAATGGTTAGATGACTGCCGGAAGACTTACGCGGGTGTTGCCGGTTGGTTTGCCCACTTGCGTAATGTCTCTTGCATGAAATGAACACCATCGCGGTAATAAACAAAACTGGAAGCCAGCACCGCTGATGCGATGAATGCATGTCCTGCAATACCGACCAGTTGCATCCAGGATTCTGCGCCAGGGATGGACCAGATCAGGTCCAGTCCCATCACCAGCAATATGCTTATGACGATGAACGTCGAAACTCCGGGCAACAGGAAGCGCACCATGCGCACGCTGGTCAGCAGCGAGATCATCGCGTTTTGATGGAAGACGTAGATGCCATGTGCCGAAAAGATCAGTGGCACCAACATCCAGATGAGTAAGACCCCCGCCAGGATCAGCATGATCTGCGCATAAGCCGGACCGATCAAAGCCACGATCGACAGCAACAACGTAAAAGGTATTGTCAGGATGAACAGGAACAGCACCATAGCCAGCGTCAGTGCGAATGTCTGTAAAAAATTTTTCCACAGGTTGGTGGAGTTTTCCATCGTCGTGGCTGCTCGTGCCACCAGATTGTAATATAACGTGCCCAGGAATAACCCCACCATCGTGACTCCCGCCATACTTAAAGCGGCTTGCAGTGTGCTCGTCATCTCGATGATCATTGGGGTTCCAAACGGGGTTTGGATCGTCGATGCGTTGGCGAAAAAACTTGGAACGCCCACCGGGTAGGTGCGCAGCAGGCTGAAAAGATTGAATTGCGTCAATAAATTTTGCCACAAGTCTTGCATACTCTCGCTGAATGCTAATGCGTCGCTGTTGGCGCCGGCGAACACCGATATCAAATCCGATAGATAAGGTTCCAGCAATGTCTTCACCCGCATGTGCGGACCCAGCCATAAGAACAGGTCCAGGATGATCGGCAGGATGATCAGGTGGACATTATTGGCGATGACGTTGAATCCGGTGCCGATGGCTTGTATCCAGCGCGGTGGCAACGGCGTATTTTGCTGGGCTTCAGGTGTGTTCATAACCCATCTATTTTACCACAGCGCTATTTTTCCCTTCCCGCTCGCGGTAGACCGGGTACAATTAAGAAGCGATGTCCCTCTACGAAATTACCCAGCCGGATGAAAAGCGGGCGCCGGATGCCAACCGCTTGAGTGTGGTGATGGCGGTTATTCTCCTCGGCTATGCTTTCATGCCCTTCATCAACATTCCCATCACGGGCTTTGTCCTTCAGTTGCCCGGCGCTGGCTTCTCATTCCAGGTCGATTTTTCCACCCTCGTATCCCTTTTGGTGGCGGGGTTGGCTGCCTCCGGCATGCTGTGGTTGCTGCACGGGCATCCCTCGGTCGGTCGTGGGACTGGTTATCAGCATATCATCCTTCCTGCCATGACTGCCTGGGCGATCGGTTTGACCCTGAACATGTTGAATGCCGGGTTGCAGTGGTGGGTGGTTTTGACTCTTGGTTCTTTGTTGCTGGGTCTTGTATTTTGGGCGGAGTTTATTGTTGTGGACTTGAGCGATGCCCGTCATGTGCCGGCTGCCATCGGCTTGAACGCCATCTCGTTCGCGCTGTTCTTGATGCTCGTCATTGCCATCCGCGCAGCCGAGATGCGCCTTTATCTTGAGATTCCCGTCGTTCTTCTGGCTGCCTTCGTAGTCTGTTTGCGCACGCTTTATTTACGTCTCTCGGGTCGCTGGATGATGGGGTGGTCGTTCGCCGTTGCCATGCTCGCCGCACAGGTAGCGTTGGGATTACATTACACCCCCATGCGACCGGTTTCATTTGGGTTGGTACTCCTGGGCTTGGTTTATGCTTCGGTTGGCCTGGCAGTGGGTTTTGAAGAGGAGCGTCCCTGGCGCACTGTTTGGATCGAACCGGCTGTCATGGCGGTTGTCATCTGGGTGCTGGCGTTGATTTTTGGGAACGGGTTGTGAGCCGGGACTTGGCCATTCCCACCCCCATCTGGGATGAAATGGTGGCGCACATCGCGGCTGAAGCGCCGCGTGAGGCTTGTGGCTTGTTGGGAGGCAAAGACAACCGGGTCATTGTCCATTATTCGATCGAAAATGAAGCCCATTCAACCACCCGCTTCAGTATGCAGCCGCAACAGCAATTGCAGGCTTTTTTGTCGTTGGACGAACAAGGGCTGGATCTGGTCGCAATCTATCATTCTCACCCTGCCGGCGCCGCCTACCCATCTGAAACGGACCTGAGTGAGCATGCTTATCCTGGCGTGGCACATGTCATCCTGTCGCCGCAAGGCGTTCGCTGGCATGGCGGTGCGTTTCTATTGGATCATCATGAGGTTGAACGGTTGAGTCTGCGGGTAGTTGATGCGTAACCTGTGAATACCGCCAGGGTTCTATTGATAGGAGAGATTTAATGGTATCAGGATTATTGGTGTTCGTTATTGCGCTTGCAGCGTATCTTATCGGTTCTATCCCTTTTGGATGGGTGTTTGTTAAATTGATCAACGGACGTGACGTCCGTTTTTTTGCCAGTGGACGCACGGGTGGCACCAATGCCATGCGCGCTGCCGGTCCGGTTGCCGGCATTCTCACCGGGCTGATGGATATCCTCAAGGGCATGGCAGCCGGTTGGATGGCAGAAGCTTTGGCGCCTGGGGTGCCCATCCTGAAAGTCCTCG
>JABLXM010000197.1 GCA_013177815.1 Anaerolineae bacterium
GACCAACATCGTTGCGCGCTTTCCGCGCTATCAGGAATTGTTGCAGAAAAGGGGCGGAACGGATGAGGCTGCCATCACCACCGCCCTGGCAAATTTCACCGAGCAAGATTTCCGTGACCTTCAGGTCTGGTTCAACCTGGCTTGGTTCGACCCGATGTTCCATGAAGCCGAACCCCTAAAATCCTTGGTGGAACAAGGGCGGGATTTTTCTGAAGCCGATAAGGTCATCCTCTTTGATGAGGTCAGGCGGGTCATGGCAGAAGTGATACCGCTGCACAAACAACTGCAGGCTGCTGGGCAGATCCAAGTCATCACGACGCCATATGCCCATCCCATTCTGCCGCTGATCTATAACAATGAACTGGCGTTGGTCGGGAATCCGGCTGCCGAGATGCCGGAACGGTATTCCTACCCGAATGATGCCATTGCCCACCTGCAAAAAAGCGTCGAAATCTACAAATCGATCTTCGATCAGGACCCTGTCGGTTTATGGCCCGGCGAGGGGGCAGTGGCAGAGGAGATTGTCCCATTGGTTAGCCGCGCCGGTTACCAGTGGATGGCAACCGGGGAACCCGTGCTGGCACAATCGTTGGGCATTGGCAGTTTCACCCGTGATTCGAACGAGACCGTCCAGGAAGCCGATGACCTCTATCGCCCATATTATGTTGAAACCCGGGATGGAGAACGGGTAGTTATCTTCTTCCGTGATCTGCAACTGAGCGATAAACTGGGCTTCACCTATTCCCAAACCCCCGGCGAAGATGCCGCCGCGGATTTGATGCAGCGTTTGGAGAATATCCGCTTACGGTTGAATGCACAGGGAGCTGAGGGTCCGCATATTGTCAGCATAATTTTGGATGGCGAGAACGCCTGGGAAAATTATCCTTACGATGGGCGCGATTTTCTGAATGCCATGTATCGGCAATTATCAGAAAGTGATACCATCAAAACTGTCACCCCTTCGATGTATCTGGATATGTTCCCCGAACAGCACACCTTGGATCATCTCTTCCCGGGCGCATGGTTTTCCTCGAATTACGATACTTGGATTGGCGAACCTGAAGAGAAGGCTGCCTGGAACTATCTGCTCGAAGTTCGTGAAGATTTAGCCAAGTATGATATCACCAAGCGCAAGACCACCACGCCGGAAAATCTTGCCCGCGCCTTGGACTATATGTACCTGGCGGAAGGTTCTGACTGGTTCTGGTGGTATGGTTCCGATCAGGAATCCGGTGTGGATGAATATTTCGATACCGGATTTCGCGCCTTGCTTGCCAAGGTATATGAGTCGCTTGGCGAACCCGTACCGCCGTTCGTTAACGTTCCCATCATTCCGAAAAAGCCGGCGATGCCGGATCGTCAGCTTGACGGTTTGAGTTCACCAGCTGTCGATGGCGTGATCTCAGAGTTCGAGTGGGATCGTGCAGCATTGTACACTGCCCCTGCTGACACGTCTGCCAGCGCTTTGACGGTTGCGATTGATTCGACATCTCTTTACTTGCGGCTTGACCTGACCGCGCCCTTGCCGGAAGACGCCGTGACCGGCGTCTATATCAGCACACCTGGTGCCACCCGTAATACCCCATACGCCCGATCCCTGGATGCTGCCTCGCTAGTGTTGTTGGGAGCTCCGGCAAGCTATCTGTTCGAATGGGATGGACTCGAGGTGACAGGATTTGCGGTTGGCGAATCCGGTTGGCAAGTGATTGAAACCGGTGCCTCTGGTGCCGCTGGCGATCAGGTGCTTGAACTGCAAATCCCGTATAGCGACTTGGGCGAAGTTGAATCCGGCGACGATATTCGTTTGGAAATATATCTGCAACCTGTCGGGCAACGACTACCCACGGATGGTACGGTTCAAGTGATCCTGCCTGACCTCGGGCTTTCCACCCAACTGCTGCTGGTGGAGGATCGCGAGGGGGATGATCATGGTCCAGGGACGTATACGTATCCGCTGGATGCTGTCTTCACCCCTCAGGTGTTCGATATCAAGAACTTTGTCATCAGCGTCGATGATAAGAATATGACTTTCCGCTTTGATTTCTTCGGCGCGGTTCCGAACCCGTGGGGTTCCGGCAGCAATCTCAGCCTGCAAACGCTGGATGTCTATATCGATAAAGATCCGGGGAGCGCAACCGGCAATCAGGTCCTGTTGCCGGGGCGCAATGCCGCCCTGGCGGATGGGAACGGTTGGGAGTATGTCGTTTGGGCGGAAGGTTGGACGCCTGCAATATATGCGCCAGACCCGAATTCTGGTGCCCCCAAGCCACTAAATACGACTTATAAGATCATTGCCGATCCTGCAGCCCAATCGGTAACGCTTCGGGTGCCTCTGGACGTGTTTGGCGAGGGAGATCCCCGTGAGTGGGGTTATGTTGCCGCGGTGTTGAGCCAGGATGGATACCCCGCCACCGGTATCTGGCGCGTGCGTGATGTGGACACACAAGCCAAGCAGTGGCGCTTTGGCGGTGGCGCTGATGATACCAATCACACCCGCATCGTAGACTTGGTTTGGTCCCAATGGGCAGTGCCAACCCAAGAAGAGATGCTTACCGATTATTCACCCAGCCAGGAAGCCTATGACAGCCTGGCAGCCGGCGACTTTGCCAAAGTGTTGCTCTTGACGTTACCCAAAGAATGATTTGCCGCATTGGTATGATATGGGCTGCCTCGAACCATCAAGGCAGCCTTGCATTGATTTTCACTGGGCTACCTGTAAACAGGTGCCGTGCGTGATTGTGTTAGAATGTGACGCGAGGAATTGAATTTGTGATGAACGAAACAACCATCAAGCAGGAAAATCAACCGAGACCCACGGTTGAAATTCACTTACCGGCGGGGCGCGTTCTTTCCGGTTCCAGGGGCACCCGATTGGAAGTGTTTTTCAAAGCCTTACCCGAATGGCGCCATCCCCAGATCGTGGGTGCAGTGGTAAATGGTCAGTTGCGGGAATTGACCTTTCCGATCAGGATGGATGCCAGCGTTACCCCTCTGGATATCACGACGCCGGATGGCGCCCGCATCTATCGCCGCTCGCTGACATTTTTACTGGAAGCCGCATTTGAAGATCTCTTTCCAGATGCTGTGCTTTCTGTTGATCATTCGGTCTCCTCGGGAGGCTTCTTTTGCGAGGTGATCAACCGCAGTCCCATGACCGATGATGAGCTATCCCATTTGCAGAACCATATGAACAGCCTGGTCAAGCAGGATATTCCGTTTGAACGTCAAGAAGTGCCGTTGGATGAAGCGATCGATTACTTCACGACCAAGGGGGAACTGGAAAAGGTGCGGTTGATTAAATATCGCCGCAAGAAGCATCTCATATTATATAACTTGCAGAACCACCGGGATTATCATCATGGTTACATGGTGCCGTCCACCGGTTACCTGAAGATGTTTGACCTTCAGAACGTTGGCGTTGGTTTTGTCTTGCGGTTTACTCGCAGGCACAAGCCTGATGAGTTGTTGCCGCTGCCGGATTCAAAGCAATTATTTGAAGCTTTCATTCAATACGGGAATTGGTTGAACCGCCTTGGCATCAGCAGTGTGGGCGCCTTGAATGATTCCATTGCGGAAAAGAACATTCAGCAGATCATCCTTGTTTCCGAGGCGCTTCAAGAACAAAAGATCGCCGAGATTGCCAGGAATATTGTCAACCGCCGCGAGGAATCGCATATTGTGCTGATTGCAGGACCATCATCATCAGGCAAGACCACTTTCTCCAAACGATTGACGATTCAACTCCTCGCGCATGGTATTTCGCCGTTCCCACTTGAAGTGGATAATTATTTTGTTGATCGCGAAAAGACTCCCCTGGATGAGAACGGGGAATACGATTTCGAGGTTCTGGCTGCGATCGATACCGGCTTGCTTTCGGATCATCTCAAACGGTTAATAGAAGGGCAAGAAGTCCAACTTCAGCACTATAACTTCAAATCAGGCAAGAGCGAACCAGGAGATGTTGTTCGTCTGCATAAAGGGCAAATGATCATACTTGAGGGTATCCACGGGTTGAATCCCCGGTTGCTGCCTGGAACACCGCCCGGAGAAACCATTCGTCTTTATGTATCTTGCCTGACCCAATTGAACCTGGATCGATACAACCGGATATCAACCACCGACACGCGCTTGATCCGTCGCATCGTGCGGGATGCACGCGAACGCGGGTACTCGGCGCAAGAGACCATCCAGCGTTGGGAATCGGTTCGCCGGGGAGAGAAGCGCCATATTTTTCCGTATCAGGATAACGCCGATGATATGTTCAATTCGGCGCTGGTTTATGAATTATCCGCGCTCAAATCGCATGTTGAGCCCTTGCTCAGGCAGGTGCCTTTTGGTACACCTGAATACATCGAATCAAAGCGGCTGTTGGCGTTCTTGGAGTGGTTCCTGCCGATTGATGAGGAACTCATTCCCGATAATTCCATCCTGCGCGAATTTATTGGTAAATCCATTCTGTCGGATTTTGAATTGTGGGAAACTCGGTAAAGTTTATGCTTGGAAATGCCAGGGGCTGTCTAGAAAGAACCGTTAGACAGCCCCAAAATAGTCCAAAAGGGCTAAAAAAGTAAAAAGACAAAAAAATTAGCGGAATCACCCCGCCAGTTTTCGCATATTATGGGCAATGCAAACCAAT
>JABLXM010000198.1 GCA_013177815.1 Anaerolineae bacterium
GACATCCGTGCTGAAACCGATCACCTGCAATCGATCGCGGTCGTCCAGCAGATTGATGAAGTCCACCAGACTGGTTCGCGCGGCGGCGATCTTGCGCCCATTCATGCTGTTGGAGGTGTCGATGGCGATCACCAGGTCGACCGGTTTCTTGGTTTGCTCCCACACTTGCTCGATGCCGCGGATGACCTCCTCGCTGGGGATTTCCAGCACGGTCTGGGGTTGGGCGGTATCGATGCCGTGGTTGGCATCCAACGGCGCCGTGAACGGGATGGAAGGGTCGGATGGACGGAAGCCATACTCCAGCGCTTTTTGCTGTTGGGGTTTATCCAGAAGGAAAGTTAGGAAAGCTTGCGCCGCTTCGCGTTGGGCGTCATCCACCCAGGGTGCGTTGAGGATGACATACGGGTGGTTGGACCAGAAGGTGCCTTCTTTGGGGTAAATGGCGACCACCGGCAACTGGCTGCTTTCACCGTTGAGGCGTTTGGTCTCCTGCGCGACCACCAGGTTCTCGTACATCACGGCGGCGCTCAGGTAGGAGGGTCCGCGTTCGAACATGCGGTTCGCAAAGAACCCGGTGCTGGTGCCGTAATGGATGATGCTGCTTTGCACGTTCGCCATGAACGTGCGCAACTCGGGCTGTGAAAGATCGTCCAGGGTCAGGTCGCGTTGTTTGCCGGCGCCGGCGTATGCCTGTGCCACGATTGCCACCAGACCGCTGTTGCTGAAATTGGGGTGTGTGTGCCCGAATTTGAATCCTCCCCACTCCGGGTAACCGAAGGCGGACCAGCCTTCATCCGAGATGGCGAGTTGCCCGATATCTGCCCAGCCCAGGGCTTTTTGCGGGTAGCCCAGCACCTCTGCCATCGGTTTCCACATTGCCACCACCACCGGGCTCAACACCAGGTCTTTGGGATTGCCGGTGATCAGATCGTCGGAATGGCTTTTTCGCCATTCGGCGTTTGCCACCGGGATGTAAAGTGAGGAAGCCGGGCTCCAAACCGTGGGTGTCAGCGTCTGGTTGATGATGCCTTCGACCGATTCGATCGAACCCATTGGCGTGGCGGTCACATGAATGACGCTGCCATCCGCAACCTTGTTGCGGCTGTTGTTGAACGATTCCACCAACGGCTCCAACCATTCCTGCTTTTCAGAACCGTATACAATGCTGATCTCCACTTGTTTGGATGGCGCCAGCGCGCAGGAGGATATGATCAGGGTCAAGATGACTGCCAGGTTGAGGGTGAACGCAATTCGCTTCTTCATGCTTGTGTCCTTATAGGTCATTACCGGTCGATATTGCGCGCCCAGAAATCGAGCAACGTGTTCAATGTCGAACCGTCCGGCAGGTCGATCTCCGGTGGCAAAGTGATGCGCAAGCCGTTGTCCTGGTAGCGCAGGAAGGGGCTGCCCGCGCCGTCCAGCGGGATGCTGGCTTCCGCGGGGCGGTAGCCGTACTTATCCAACGCCAGTTGCTGCGCCTCTGGTTGCAGGATGAAATCGATGAACTTGGCAGCCGCCTGGCGCTGTTCGTCATCCACCCACTCGGCATCCATGATACAGAAAGGGTGGTCGCTGACGATGGTAGCCGGCGGGTAGTACACCCGCAACGCGCCGTATTTGCCGACGGCGTTCTCTGCGTTTTCGATAGCGACGGATTCGTAAACGGCGACGATGTCATAGACGCTGGGTCCGTACGCGATGATGTCTTTCATATAGGTGCCGGTGCTGTCGCCGAACGCCGGTATGCTCGTTTCCAGGTCGATGAACCAGCGCTGGTAGCTCATGTTGGAGAGAATATCGCCCGATTCCAAGCCGGAGGTTTTGTTGAAAAAATCGTAACTCATCAGTAGGATGGTCATCAGCCCGCTGTTGGAGCCTAGCGGGTTGGTGTGCCCGAACTTGATGTAGCCCCATTCCGGGTGATTAAACGCCTGCCAACCTTGTGGGTTGACCAGATCATCGTGCAATTGGCGCCACAGGTCGCCGGGTGGCTCATTGCCCCACAGGACGCGCGCGCGTTCTTCCCACGCCACCAGCACCAGCGGCGTTTTCAGCACCGAACGGCATACGCTGTTGTCGTTGGTGACCACGTACGGACGCCCGTACCTGGCTGCCGATTGATCCTCCAGGATCGAGACTTGCAGCGAACTGGCGGGCGAGAGCACGACCGGTTTCTGTTCGCCATCCATCACAGCCAGCACCATCTCGCGTGAGCCCATCAGGTCGGTTTCGATCTTGATGGGTTTGCCGTTGACGCGGATGCGGCTGGATTCGAACAGGGGGATGACTTCTTTCAGCCATTCCTCCTTTTCGGTCGAATACAGCAGCGTGATGGTCACCGGTTTGGGCGGCGGCAGGATCACATCTCGCAACGGCGCCGGCGCGGCGGTCCGCACCGCCGGCGAAACCAGCGCGGCAATCAATATGGCTAGGCTTGCGATAGTGTACGTGATAAAGAGCGCCCAATTGATGCGAGGAGTTTGCATCGATCTCCAATGTTGACCAGGATACCTGCGACTCGAGCCGACCAGGCGCTCGAAGCCTGATTATTGATATCACGAACAAGTTAATTGGTGATTATCGGGATGTTAATGATTGGTATCGACGCTTGCGCTATTTTTACTAGAAATAATTCAAGATCGCGCACGGCATGGTGCTGATTTTGTCCCGCGCCTGCCCGGGCGCAGAGGATTATGACCGCCGCAGGTTGCGCGCCATCATGCCTGACGCTCGAGCAGCAACGCCACCGGTTCATGGCAGAAGACAGGGATATTCGCCACCAGGCATGCCGTCTTCTTACCCGCTAGCTTTTAATTCAGCCATTGGGTTATCCTCCAGCGAAATTTATCTGTAAGTAGAGCCATCATCGGCGCAACTTTCCAGGCGGGGGCTCGTATATTAAGCAGAACAGGAGGTATCAATGGGTTTACTGGAATTCTTATTCGAACTGATCATGGGCATTATTGGTCTGGTGCTGGGGGTGGTGGGGTTTGCGATCGGTCTGGTTGTGGTGGTGTTGCTCATCGTTGGGGTGGTGGTCTTGCTCCCGCTGGCGTTGCTGTTGTTGGTGCTGGCGCTGCCGGTACTGCTGCTGATCTGGATCTTCTAGCGCCCCCTCTTCCCCATAAAGGTTCCGGTTGCTTGCTCGACCGGAGCTTTGTTGTTCAGTGCCGGTTCACAAGCTCGATCATTTTATCGAAAAAACTGTTGGTTAATATCAAGTATTAACAAATTATTGACAAAATGTACTGTACAAATTAACTTTTTTATGTTAATATGGGTACAGATGGACATTTACCTTTCTCCTGGGTTGTGATCATCGGTAGACTTGTGGTTGAGAAGCAACATTTTGGTAGATGAAACAAGCGGTAACTCGGCAGCCGCTTGTTTCATTTAAGGGTAAGGGGGTAGAATTGGATTTGATCCGCATTATCCCAACCCGATATGGAGCCAGGCATGGGCAAGATCACATTCATTGGCGCCGGCAGTACCATCTTCGCCAAGAACTTACTGGGCGATATCTTAAGCTACCCCGAACTTTCCGATTTCACCATTTGCCTGTTCGATATCGATCCCCAGCGCCTGGCGGATTCCGAGCAGGTGGCGCGCAGGGTGGCGCAGGCGTTGGGGGTCGAGCTGCGCCTTGAGGTCACCACAGACCGGCGGCAGGCGCTGGCTGGCGCCACCTTCGCCATCCTGATGATTCAGGTTGGGGGATATAAACCCGCCACGCTGATCGATTTCGAGATCCCCAAGAAATACGGCTTGCGCCAGACCATTGCCGATACCCTGGGCGTTGGCGGCATTTTCCGCGCTTTGCGCACCATCCCGGTGCTGCTGGATATTTGCCGTGACATGGAGGAACTCTGCCCAGATGCTGTTCTGCTGCAATACGTCAACCCGATGGCGATGAACTGCTGGGCGATCGCGCGCGCCAGCAGCATCCGCACCGTTGGGCTGTGTCACAGCGTGCAAGGCACGGCGGAGATGCTCTCTTATGATGTCGCCGTGCCGCTCAAAGAGATCAATTATGTCTGCGCCGGCATCAATCATATGGCGTTCTATCTCAAGTTCGAACGGCAATTGCCGGATGGCAGCGTTCAGGATCTTTACCCGGCGTTGCGCCAGGTCATCGCGCAGGGGCGTGTTCCGGGTTGGGAGCAGGTGCGCTACGCTATCCTGGAGCGCTTTGGCTACTTCGTGACCGAATCGAGCGAACACTTTTCGGAATATGTGCCCTGGTTCATCAAGCGTGACCGACCGGACCTGATCGAAAAGTTCAACATCCCGCTGGACGAATACATCACCCGTTGCGAGCAGCAGATCGCCGGCTGGGAGGGCTTGCGCGAGACGCTGCTGGATCCGGCGCAAGAGATCGCGGTGGAACGCAGCCAGGAATATGGTGCCGATATCCTCCATTCGCTGGTCACGGGGGCGCCGCGCGTCTTCAACGGCAATGTCCCCAACACCAGCCTGATCACCAACCTGCCACAGGGTTGTTGTGTAGAGGTGCCCTGTCTGGTGGATCGCAACGGCATCCAACCGCTCCAAATCGGTGA
>JABLXM010000199.1 GCA_013177815.1 Anaerolineae bacterium
TATTTACAGTGATCCGAAGGTCAAGCCGAATCCCAATCTTGGTTCGGTTGAAAAACCACCCTTCTTCGCGGTTCGCGTTTGGCCTGGAGATTTGGGTACAAAGGGAGGGTTGTTAACCGACGAATATGCGCGAGTCTTGCACACTAATGGCAAACCAATCATGGGATTGTATGCGGCGGGGAATACGACTGCCAGCGTCATGGGGCGTACCTATCCAGGACCCGGTTCAACGATTGGTCCTGCCATGGTGTTCGGTATGATCGCCGGGCGACATTCGGCAACGATCGAATAAACGATGCGGTTTGCTTGATCACCCGATACATGATTGGACGAGGTGCGCGGCGGCTATAACCCAAGTGGCACTTTGTTATCCTGACACATTGCTATAACTTGCGTCGAATAATTGCCTAATAGACTTCGATCATGGGGATGCGAGGCGACAGTGTGATCACTGGTTTTCGTCAAGGATTACATGATCGAAGTCTATAAATGATTCATTCAAGTCTTCCATGTTGTCATTAAAATTACCAGCTTGAACGCCCCGCTCACAATATGATCGATAGTTGCAATACTGGCATAATCGTTTCTTGGATGTCATGGTGAAATCATGGGGTTCGAGCCTGGCGATGGTATGTATCAGGTCATGAAGCCGAGCCGAAAAACGATCGTCACGCTCCTGAGTATATTTAAATGTTTCCGGTGTGGTGGGGAATTCCGGGAACCAGTAAATGAAGTTTATTATTAGGTCATCAGCGGGGAGAGGGGGGGCGGTACTCGCGATCGTTCGTTTGACGAGAAATGGGTACAGGTCGGTTTGAATACGCGCTTCCAGGAACTTCCTGTTCGGTCTTTTCGATGCTGTTTTCCAATCGATGATGGTGTAAGAGCCTTGCTGGTCCCAGGCAAGCAGATCGATGACGGCGTTCAAGCGAAAATCCTCATAGGGGAGCGTCAGCACGATCTCGGAGATGCGATTCGCCGGCAAATTCTGCAACGGATCATGATCATGAAAGTTGCCCCACCATTTGAGCAAATCCGGCTCGTCGATGAGCTGGTCTTGCAACAGGTTCGCCGGTAAACCGAGCGAATATTGATGCACAAGCTGGTGGAAACGCTGCCCATTTTCCATGCGTTCTTCGAACGCCATGATGGGTTCGCTGACCAAAGAGGGCCATTGCAGTTTGAGTATATAGCGGAGATAAAAGCGCAAGGGGCAATCGATGAAATCCTGTAAATTCGATTGGGTAAATGTAAAGCCGAGTGGGAGGGTCATGGTCAATCGCTCCTATCCACGAATATTTCCCGAAGCGGCAAGGCAAGCGAGCTATCATTTTTCTGCCCGGTATTCCAGGTGATTACCAGTTCACGACGTGCGCGGGTGATGCCTACGTATAATAAACGCAGACGTTCGGCGCAATAATCGATACGTGCTAAATTGGTCACGGCGCCCTGCGGCAGATATAGTTCCGGGAGCTTATTCGTCAATATCGCCCTCAATTGATGGAGCGCTTCTGCTTCAATATTCAGCCCGTCTGTTATGTACCATTTTTCTGAATAATACGTATCGTGCGGTTGGGCAGATGGGAAATCATAATTATTGGCGGAAAGAATATAAACCCGATCCCATTCGAGACCTTTTGATTTATGGATGGTGGCAACCACGACTTTGCCGGGGTGACCATCCGGATCAAAGCCGGTATCCAGGTCTGTGAATCCCAGAAAGCGACGCTGGTTCTTGGTGATGCTGTTCAATGCCTCAATATAATCCTTGATGCTTAGATTGGGATCATTCGCCCTTAGATCTGAAAGCAGTAATGATAATTTATGGACCAAGCCAATATCGGCGGCATTGGAAAAAATATCCTGCCCCACCAGGAGGACAAGCTGTCCAATGGGAAGGATGCTCGCCTGATGCCAGCGCAGCATAAGCGCCCGGAAGCGCTCCAGTTCATCCTGCTCGACCTCGTCATGATAGACAACAGTTGGCTCGGTTGATGGATCAGAATACAGGAATTCACCGAGCTGGGAGCGTTTTCGCAGCCATTCAGCCGCCGATTTGACACGAGTCTCATTGAAATTCTCATCCATCCCCGTCTGGTATCGACGGATGAGCGTATACGCTTCTGCCAGCCGTGTGGACATATTGGGCATTTCGATGCACGCCAAGACAGCGGCGATGATGGCGGTTACGGCGCGGGTGGATTGTGTGCTGCGAAGCAATTCCAGGCAGGGTATTTCCATGCCTTTCAACTTGTCGATCATTTTCTCGCCGCGATCGTTGCGGGTGGTCAGGACGGCAACGGTGCGGTCGGGATTCGCTTCAATAAACTTCTTGATATTTTCGGCGACATTGGTGATTTCGCGGTCGGGGGAATAGCCTTTTTGCATCAAGGTGACACAACGTTCGTCCCCAGATGGATTTTGTTGCGGGTCGCCGGGCGCTGTTGCCTGGATAAGTGGAATTGTCAACGCAGTCCTCAGCTCAAGAACCGGGTGGGATGTATTCGTCCATTGGATCAAGTGGTTGGCTAATTTGATGATCGGCAACGCAGAACGTCCCGATTCGGGCAGGGGAACATAGCTTACGCCTGGTTCTATCAAGAAATTTTTAAGATATTCTGGATTGGCGGTTGTGAAGGTTTCGAAAATTGCCTGGTTTGGATCGCCAACCCGCACCCAATTGCCGTGCGAAGCAGACAGTTGCCGAAGGATGACTTCCTGAAGGCGACTGCTGTCTTGAGCTTCATCCTCCAGGATATATAACCAGCGATGTTGCAGGCGTTGCAAGTAGTCAGGATCAGCCTCCAGCACCTGCATCGCCAGGCGGATGAGGTCATCGAAATCGACTTCACCGCGTTGGTACAATGCGCGCTGATACTCGGAATAGATATCACTGCCAAATTCCAACAGATCTGTGTTTATGTCATGCTCAGCGAGCATGGTCGATAATTGTTGGGCTGAGGTGCGCGCATCTTTTGCTACTCGAATAAAATTACCCGCCATCGAGACCAGGGCATCGTGAAAGAGTCCTCCAATCTTACTTCGACTTCCCCAGGTATCGGAGCGCAACCATTTTTCGGAAAAGCCGGGGTGATCCAGCAGCCACCCCTCTGTTATCCTGCCAAGCAGGTCTTGAGCTTCTTTTTCGTCGATGATGGCGAAATCGTTGGCAAGCTGGGCAAGGTCTGGACGTCCCCGGACGATATCATGAGCGAGACCGTGCAATGTGCGCACGCGATAGCCGACATTGGGGATCAAGCCATACGAGCGCATGAATTGCTGGATGCGGTTGGTGAAATTATCGACAGCGGAATTGACCAGGGTGACGATGAGGATTTCCTGATCATCATCAAGCAATCCCTCGTATAACAGTTTTGCGGCTAACGCTGACAGGATATGTGTTTTACCGCTGCCAGGTACCGCAGAAATACCCAGCTTGCCCGAACGATACTCCAGAACCCGTGCTTGAGATGGGCGGGCTTTAAACATCAGAAGCCGCCCGCTCACGCGGCAACGCGCGTAAAACAGTTTGGATCACCCGTAACAATGGTCCGCGATCTTCGTAGCCTTGTTCATTCATTCCAGAGGCATGGAGGACGAGTTGTTTTTTACACCGCCGAGTCAAGCCAATGACCAACCTTTCAAGCATCAATTGGTTGTAATGCACTTCGTCACTGTCGGTCCATTTTCTTGCGGATGTCCAATGGCGACTCAGAACGTGGGGGTGGGTTAGCGGTTGGAAGAGACGTTCCCACCAGGCTCGTGCGCCTACATCCAACCATACTTGAATTTCAACCGGTCTATTTTGCATCAAATAGGCGTAAGCCGGCGCGACCAGGATGGCACCATCATTCTTGGAAGGATCGAAGGTTGGCGTTGCAGCAATGACACCCGACAAGACCATGTCGATATAGGCTTCTCCCCGGTCGATTGGATGGGCATCTTCGTTCGGGTTTTGAGCGTGACGAAATTTGCGTGCCGATTCTATCAATCGTTCACATACGCTCGCCTGTTGGAGATCATTGTGCATGTGAAATCCAGGTTGTGACAATACCTCGCCGAATAACCTGGAGAGGAAAACATCCAGATCGGCGGGGTCGGCGGAGACGTATTCGAGCAACCAATTGCGGATAATTTCATAGCGATTTCCGACGGCGGGCGATATGAGAAGCTGAATATCTGCATCGATATCATCGAATGAAGTCAATTCTTTCAGCTTTTCTTTGTAGACGATGCGGGAGAGGCGATCCACCTTGATCAGATCGGCGTCGTCAATGGACTGATAAAGCGCGGAGCGGAGTTCCTCCCGAGAGCATGGGAAATGCCAGCGCGGGTGGGCAAGCTTTGCCCAGGTGAGCAAACAGCGAACGGCAGGCTCATCCGCCAGACTGCGCGATGGACGTGAACTCACCGCCGGAACACCCAGATCCTGCAAGCGAGAGAGGAGCGAGAATTGCAAGGAGTCACTCAGGAATGGGGAGATGATAACAATCTCATCCGCCGGCACTCCAG
>JABLXM010000002.1 GCA_013177815.1 Anaerolineae bacterium
TTGAGGAGATTTTCCAACTGGTGGAGGAAGAGATCAAGCGTTCAGGTTACGACGGTCTGTTGCCGGCGGGCGTCATCCTGACCGGCGGCGCCAGCAGCCTGCGCGGTATGCGGCAGACCGCCAGCCGCGTGATGAACATGCCCGCCCGGGTCGCCAAACCGGAGAACCTGATCGGTCTGGTGGACCAATTGCAATCGCCCGCTTATTCCACCAGTGTGGGTTTATTGTACTGGGCAATGTTGATGAATGAGGCAATCCCGTCCCGCTCCGGCAGGGCGCGCGTAAAAACCGAACCAAAGACTGATTTCAAGGAATGGTTCAAAGATTTTCTACGTAGTCTGTTTCCATGAGATTGAACCTGTTTCGATGCATGGAATACATTTAGACAGCAACAATATTGCGGAGGAGGAATAACATGGAACATAGCAACCAGAACCAATCAGAGTCGTTTGCCCGCATCAAAGTGGTGGGTGTGGGCGGCGGTGGCTGCAACGCAGTCAACCGCATGATCGAGGAGGGCGTGGCTGGCATCGAGTTCATCACGGTGAACACCGACGCACAGGCTTTGCTGCTCTCCAAAGCACCGATGCGGGTGCGCATTGGCGACAAGGTCACCAAGGGTCTTGGCGCAGGCGGCAACCCGGAGATCGGTCGTAAAGCCGCTGAAGAATCAGCGGAAGAGCTGTACGAAGTCCTCAAAGGCAGCGACATGGTGTTCGTTACCGCCGGCATGGGCGGCGGCACCGGCACCGGCGCGGTTCCGGTCGTCTCGCAGATCGCCAAAGAGGTTGGCGCCCTCACCATCGGTGTGGTCACCCGCCCCTTCAACTTCGAGGGCTCCAAACGCTCGCAGTCTGCCGAGCAGGGCATCACCAGACTCAAGGAGCATGCCGATACCTTGATCGTGATCCCCAACGACCGGCTGCTGCAGATCGTCGACAAGCGCGCCAGCCTGACCGAAGCCTTCAAGGTGGCAGACGATGTGCTTCGCCAGGGTATCCAGGGTATTTCCGAACTCATCACGGTTCCGGGTCTGGTCAACCTGGACTTCGCCGATGTGCGCGCCATCATGTCCGAAGGCGGCGCCGCCCTGATGGCGGTCGGTCGCGCCTCCGGCGAAGATCGGGCGCGGGTGGCAGCGGAAGCCGCGATCTCCAGCCAGTTGCTGGATATCACCATCAACGGCGCGCGCGGCATCCTGTTCAATGTGACCGGCGGCTCCTCCCTGACCCTGAATGAGGTCAACCTGGCGGCTGCCATCATCCGCGAAACCGCACACCCGGATGTCAACCTGATCTTCGGCGCGGTGATCGATCCCTCGATGAATGAAGAGATCCGCGTTACGGTGATCGCGACCGGATTCGACCGCACCGGCATGCACACCGTGGGTGAGCGCCCAGTGCGCCGCCTGGACGAGCGACCGATTACCCCCCGCCCAGTGGCGATGGAAGCGAACATCAATTCCGGGCAGCCAACACCGGTGGAATTCCCGCCGCGAACTGTCAATATCGACGACCTGGATGTTCCTGCCTTCATCCGCAACCGCGGCGGTCACTAGGCAGGCGGAGTAATGGATGCCGGCGGTTAAACTCCGCCTGATGTGGTCTCGTGATCCCGCCGCCCTGACCAAAGGCTCAGCTGTGGGATGACATAACAGAGCGCCTCCTCCCGCGCTTAGATAAACGCTGCTCCTATTTGGGGCAGCGTTTGATTCATGGTGCTAAAAACAGGTTTATTTTTAAGCTTGCTGCAAATCGTTCAGACTATATGCCCGCTTCTTTGGAACATTAGTCAGCCGGGGGATAGCCGGTGATATCCCGTATCTTTTCATACAATGGGCGCAGGCGGGAATACATTTTCTTGTACACCCGCCGGTAGAGGTTATCGTAGATGCGATGGTTCGCCAGGTTCGGTTCGAATATTTCCCCCATGTGGGTCATCGCCCCCACGGCGGCGGCAAAATCGGGATACAACCCCAACCCAACAGCCGCATCGATCGCAGCACCCAGCCCGGATGCCTCATACACATGCGGTCGTGAAACCGGCAGACCGAAAATATCAGCCGTCAATTGCATGGCGGCAGGGCTTTGCGACCCACCCCCGGCTACGCGAATTGAGCGGATCGGTACATGGCTGCGCTTGACCGATCGCTCCGCCCCTTCCCGCAGCCCGTACGCCAACCCTTCCAGGATCGAACGGTAAAGGTGGGCGCGTGTGTGCACATCCCCAAACCCGATGATGGCACCCTTGGCTTCTGGTCCCGGGAACTTCAATCCAGGCGACCAGTAGGGTTGCAACACCAAACCGAGCGAACCCGGCGGCGCGGCGTTGACCAGGTCATCAAATAAATCCTCGACCGGGATATCCCGCGCCTGCGCCAAACGGGTCTCATCCTGGGCAAACTCCCGTGTAAACCAACTGACCATCCAATAGCCGCGATAGATCTGCACTTCCATGCTGTAGCGTCCCGGTACGGCGGCGGGATATGGCGGGATCAACGGGATGACTTCGATATATTTCTCATGTGTCGTGTTGATGGTGGCGGTCGTGCCATACGAGAGACAAGCGATATCCGACTGCAAGCAACCTGCACCGATCACCTCGCAGGCTTTATCGGCGGCGGCGGCGATGACCGGAAGTCCGGCAGGCAGACCGGTGGCAGCCGCCGCCTCCGGCGTCACTTCACCCAACAGACCGGCAGGCGGCACCAGTTCCGGCAACAAACCATCGTCCACAGGTACCGCTTGCCGCTTCCAGTCCCACTTCGAACTCCAGCGCAATTTCTTATAATCGAATGGCAAGTACCCCACCTGGCAACCAACTGAATCGGCATAGCGTCCGGTAAAGCAGTAGGTCAGGTACCCCGACAGGAACAGGTATTTATGTGTCTGCGCCCAGATCTCGGGCTGGTAACGTCGCAGCCAGTTGGCTTCGGCTTCCGCCTGAAGATATGCGACCGTCCCGGACATGCCCGACAGGGCAAACGCCAACCCCCACAAACCGCCGATGGGTTTTACTCCCGGCGTACGGCGCTGGTCCAGCCAGACGATCGCCGGGCGCAGCGGTTGACCGTCGGCGTCCAGGTTGATCATGGTGGAGCGCTGGGTGGTCAACGCCATGCCGGCAATCGACTCGGGATTGACCATTTTATCCACCCATAAGCCACGCACCGCCTGGCAAACAGCATCCCAGAAGACCTGGGGGTCCTGTTCCGCCAGACCGGGCTGGCTGGCTTGATATGGGTCGATCGGCACGCGGCTTTTCGCCACCAGTCGACCGTCCAGGTCAAACACCAACGCGCGCACGCTCTGGGTGCCATTATCGACCGCGAGTATCAAATCCTTCGCCATGCAGTTATCCTCCAGACGAGATCCTGGTGCGCATTCCGCTTACGCGAAAACGCCTGATGCTATCCCAACTTGTATTATCGCACCAATTCTCACCGGCAACAAATCGGTTCCGGCAAGCCAGCCTTGATCATGGCAGATCGTAACAGGAGTACCAAAGTTCACGATAGCGCATTTCCTCCCGCGACCAGCGCGCATCGTCCCACCTTAACGCGGGTTGTACGATGTTCCGCGCACCCGGAAACAGATCCACCCCACCGTGCGGCGCCAGCAAGCCCACCCGCAGCCGCCGCAACCACAGATCATCCAGGTGAACCACCGCTTCATAGCGCGCCACCCAATCCAACTCCGCCCAGGTGTATGGCAGACCGGGCATCGGCTGTTGAAGCGCCTTGGGGTAGCCGTCCCAGGCAGCAAGGAATCGATCGCCGTAGCGGGCGCGGGTGCGATAGCCGTATGACGGCAGCATGCCCGCCGGAATATTCGCTTCTCCCAATCGATCGAACAACGGGCGCTTACTGACCAGTTTCATATGGGGGAGTTTCGCTTGGACCGCCCGCAGGACGCTGTGCGCCATGACGCGGTAAGTGGTCAATTTACCACCCGTGATGGTCACCAATCCATCTTCCACCAGGATGACATGCGCACGGGACTCTTTCGAAGGGTCGCGCCCCCCTGCGCTGACGATCGGTCGCAAACCGGCAAAGGTGGAAAGAATATCCCCGGATTGCAGGCAGGCGCCCGGTAAACACGCCTGGAGCGCCTCCAGGATATAATCCACCTCCTCCGGCTGGATACGGGGTTCGGCATAACGGGTTTCATGTTCGGGAGGATGGTCAAGGTCGGTCGTTCCGACAACAGTTACACCCTGCCACGGAATAATGAACATCGTGCGCCGGTCGCGCGGGTGTATCATCGTCATGGCGCAGGGGACATGCAACCGGTCAGACGGGAAGACCAGGTGGGAGCCACGCAATTTACGAAGACATGAGGGCGCAGCAACATGGGCGCGCAGTTCATCCGTCCAGGGTCCGGTGGCGTTGATGACCGCCCGGGCACACACCTCGGCAGTGCGCCCCTCACCGTCAATCGAGCGGTCTTGCACGCGGACACCGCAGACCTGACCGTCGCCCGTCTTGAGCAAATCGATCACCGGTGTATAGTTCATGCACACCCCACCCCGCGCAAGCGCTTCCCTCATCAGGCGCAGCACCAGACGGGCGTCATCCGTCTCGGCATCATAGTAGTACAACCCACCCAACAACCCGTGCGGATCGATTTGCGGGAACAGCTCAGCCATGCAATCACTGGTCAGCGAACCGTGCTGCCACTTGCGACCTAAAAGATCGTAGATGATGACGCCCAGGCGGTATTGGCTTACGGCTGATCTCCCCCCGCTATGGTTGGGAATGATGAAACGCAATGGCGAGACCAGGTCGGGCGCCTCCCGCAGCATACGATCGCGCTCGCACACAGATTCGTGCGTCACATTGATCTGCCCGTTCTTTAGGTAGCGTAAACCGCCGTGCACCAGCTTGGAAGAACGACTCGATGTTCCATAGGCAAAATCGTTGGCTTCGAACAGAATGGTCTTCAAGCCACTTTGCACCGCCAGCCGCAAGATGCCCGCGCCAGTGATACCACCCCCGATGACGATGACGTCCCAATTCTGGTCCAATACCGACCACAAGCTCTCGCGGTCTACCAGTTCAGATTGAGTCATCACCATTGACTGCCTCCTAAGGTTCGATGGTACGTTGCCAGAAATGGAGGCTTTCTTGCATCACCTGACGCGTCAGGGCTTCGGCAGCCTCGCCGTCCCCGGCTTGTGCGGCGCGCAGCACACCCTGGTAAAAATTGCGGGAATGTTCACGCGCCGAGGCAGCCGAGAAATAATGCGGCGCCATCATCAGATACATGTCCTTAAAACCGTTAAGGATCAATGTATAGATGGGATTACCAGACAGGACGGTCAATTGATGGTGCAACGCCCAATCCCGCCGGCTGAAAATCTCTGCATCATCCGGCAGGTCAAGATATGCAGCCATGAAATCCGCCACCTGGCTGGGCGCCGACTCCAGCGCCTGGCGGGTGTAAGCCGGCGCCAGCAGTACCCTTATCTGCAACAGATTGGGGATAAAATCCTGCGGCAGGTCTTCGACATCTTTGGCAATGGCGCCCAGAATCTGCAGGTTGCCATCGCGCCACAGGTCGCACACCCGGGTTGGCTTGCCCTGGCGGATCTCCACCCAGCCATCGCGGCTGAGGCGCTGCAACGCTTCGCGGAGCGTCGGTCGGGTGATTCCCAACATCTCTGCCAGTTGACGTTCGGCTGGCAGGTTGGCATTGGCTGGAAATTCACCCTTCAGGATCGAGCGTGTGATACGCTCTTCGACGATCTCAGACGGCTTTTTAATCGGGGTCCAATCCATATCAATCTCCCCTGGTAAGAGGTCTTACCAGTTGTCAAGATTGTAGCAAATTATTGCGGGCATTACAACTTCCACGACCTAATTTGATATTAGTGACCTTTTTCCTGCACTATAAGGTGTTTTAACACTGGTCATGCCTGTGTTTTTAGCGTATCATTGCGGGAAATATTTTTGGAGGCTGCTCATGAAAGTCATTGTTGATCCTGACCTGTGTCTGGGTTGCGCTATTTGCGAGAGTATCGAACCGGATGTATTCCGCTTGGAAAGCGATATCGCCACCGTGTTGATGGATCCGGTTCCGGAGAGCTACCGCAGCACCGTGCAGGAAGCGATCGAAAGTTGCCCAGAGGAAGCCATTCGGATCGAAGAATAATCGTCCTTTCATAAAAACGGCAAGGGAGAGCACGGCAATATCCCTTGCCGTCCTTTAACAGGTCAATATGAAACGAAACAGCATTCCTTTGGAATGGGTCGCGGCGCTGTTGGTGGTGGGCGTTGTGGCTGCGATAGTGATCCTGTTGATGTTGGTGCTGCACCCTTCCGAACCTACCGGCGCGCTGCCGGCTTCCCCCACCGAGGCAGCCACCACCGTCAGCCAGACGCCCTCCCCACCTACGCCCCAACCAACAGCCACATCTACGCCTACATCAGTTCCCCTTACCGCCATACCTTCGCCCGCACCCAGCGAAACCCCGACCGTTCCGGAATCGTTCTACATCACGGATATCCTGGGGCATCGCCAGTACTTCTCGATCGGTTGTGAGGCATCCGCTGCGGTCGACTGGGCGGAGTATTTCGGCTTCACCATCAACGAATTCGAGTACCAACACAAATTGCCGCTTTCTGATAATCCGGACCTGGGGTTCGTTGGGAATGTCAACAGCCCATGGGGGCAGGTGCCACCCTACGCCTATGGTGTTCACGCCTATCCCATCGCCAACCTGCTACGGGATTACGGTCTGCGCGCCACCGGCGTCAAGGGATGGACACTGGAGCAGGTCAAATACGAACTGGCGCAGGGTCAGCCGGTCATCGCCTGGGTGATCGGCAACATGGTCGGCGGTGTACCGTACGAATACACCGACCAGAACGGCGGCAAAGTGATCGTCGCCGCTTATGAACACGTCGTCATCCTGACCGGGTATGACGCAGACAGCATTCGCTACCTGAACAATGGACGGTTCTACGATATTCCCAATGAGTACTTCCTCAATTCATGGGGAATCCTGGGCAATATGGCGCTGTACTGGGAGGACTGAGGACTCGCTCGCCACAAGGTAATAGATATTCCATGATTCACGCACCCCCTAAAGGGATATAATCCTGTCATCCTTAGCATTTACTTCAGCCAACGCAGGGGTCGGGTCATGAACAGGCGGACCGAGTTCACCCTCTACCAACCCAAGTCGATCCTCAACAAATCCAAGCGAGCTGACCATTGGTTCTGGACTCGTTACAGCGCTTACCCATATATTGGCTGCCAGCATGGCTGCCATTTTTGCTATTGCCGGGAGGAAAAGTACGCGCCCTATGATGACCCGCTGGAATTTGCGCATCATATCAAGGTCAAACAGAATGCACCGGCGTTATTGCGCCGAGCCCTCAACCGGACACCGGTGGATGTAGTCTTCACCGGCGATTACCAGCCGCTGGAACGCATCCATCAACTTTCTCGTAAAATGCTGGAAGTGTGTCTGGAGTTGGGCTTTCCGGTCTTCATCCTGGAGCGCTCGCCACTGGTGTTGCGCGACCTCAACCTGCTGCAGGAAATCCAGCAAAAGAGCAACCTGGTGGTGGCATTCAGCATCATCTCCGCCCCCGGTTCACCAGGTTATGAGCATGTGAACGAAATGGAGAACCTGGCACCGCCCAGCGTGAAACGCTTCGATGCCATGGAAAAGCTGGCGGCTGCCGGCATCACGACCGGCACCTGCATGATGCCCATCCTGCCGGGTCTGTGTGACAGCGATGAAAATCTATCAAACGTCATCCGACAAACCGCCGGGCATGGCGGTCAATTCGTCATCGCTTCTGGTTTGACGCTTGCCGACAAACAGCGAACATATTTCTTCGACATCCTGCAAAGTCGTTTTCACGACCTGATGAATCTTTATGAACGCCTGTACCCCATCGGCAGTTACGCTGCTCGTGAAGACCAATGGTCACGTCTCGGTAAACGGGTGCGCGAACTGTGCGACCAGAACGGTATCAGGGACCGCGTCCCGCGTCCGATCATCCCGGGCGATAAAAGAGCTTTCAACAAACGGTTGGTAGAGGAAATGGCTGACCGCAGCTACAGCCTCGAATTATCCGGCGCGCCTGCCGGCAGGGTTTGGGATTGGCGCAAAGCCGCCTGGGCGGTGGAGGACCTGGAACAGGATATCCGGCTGGTTCACTCGGCAATGGGGCGTAAAGGCATCCTGAGTATGGATGGCGTTTCTGAAAACACCGTAGATGAGATCGTTCAGATGATTACATCACGGTCAGCCACGTAGATCTCTCGCGCAAGATCGCAGGCGCGTTACTAGAATTGCGCCGAAAGGTAATATACTGATAGAGACCAATCGATCGGCATGCACACAGAGGAGGTCATCATATCAACCGAAGATGCTGAAAGTATCATCACCCCGTTGCTGGCTGAAGCCAACATAGAGGTCAACGGCGACAATATCAGCAAGAGCAGCACGGACGCCTGGGCGAACAAATATATCTTCCCCAATGGCATGTTGCCTTCGACCGCCCAACTTGCGACCGCCATGGAAGGGTTGTTCGTCACGGCGGACTGGCATAATATCGGTCCGCACGACGACAAGACCCTTCATCATGACCCGCCCGGGTACACCGCAGCCGGATTGCAGGTTATCTTGACCTCATGATCAAAAAAACGGATGTCATCATCGTCGGCGGCGGACCGGCAGGAGCAGCCTGCGCCCTGGCATTGCGGCGCAGCGGCGCCGACTGCCTGGTGCTTGACCAGGCAACATTCCCGCGCATCAAGCCGTGCGCTGGGTGGATCACACCGTCGGTCATTAAATCGCTTGGTGCTGTCATATCAGACTACCCCTATGGAATCACCCATTACAAGCGCTTTCAGGTCGTGATCAAGCGCTGGAAATTCGGTTTGAACACCGACCAGTACGCCATCCGGCGGGTGGAATTCGACCAATGGCTGCTGAGACAGGCTGGCGTTCCGGTCGAGCAACACACGGTGCGCACGATCGAATCATCACCGGATGGCTACACGATCGACGGGGAATACTTTGGCAATCATCTGGTTGGCGCCGGCGGAACCTACTGCCCGGTGTTCCGCAACCTGTTCAAGAGCACCCCCAACCGTGATCGCTGTCGTTTGATCATCGCCATGGAAGACGAATTCCGCTACCCGCATAATCAGAAACAGTGCCGGCTATGGTTCCTGCAGGATAGGCTGCCGGGATATGCCTGGTTCGTGCCCAAGGCGAACAACATCATCAACGTAGGGGTCGGCGGCAGCGCAGCGCAGATCAAAGCGCGTGGCGATGGTTTGAAACGCCACTGGCAACGCCTGGTGGAAAAATTGGATACGATCGGGTTGGTATCCGATCATGATTACCATCCCATCGCACATTCGTATTACCTGCGCCAACGCCAGACGGTCGTGCAACGCGAGCGGGCGTACCTGGTGGGCGATGCTGCTGGCTTGGCAACCCGCGACATGGGCGAAGGGATTGGAACAGCTATCGCGAGCGGCATGCGGGCGGCAACCGCCATACTGGAAGATGGCGAGTACCGCCTGGATGGCATTGGCTCATATTCCTGGCTATCATTGCTTGGTTTTCGCTAACAGTGGGTAAAATACCAACCGCCGGGATGCCAAAGGTTTTTACCGAGCCCAGCGTCATCAATCTACAGGATATTGGGATATACTCAACCCCAGCACCAATATCCTACAAACCGGAGCCTTGATCGTTGCGAATGCGCCAAAACTTCAAGACCCTCATGTACGGTATCTACCTGACGCTGGCAGCCGCCGGCGGGCTGGCGGCGGTCATTGCGCTGCTCGCCGAACCCGCCAGCGAGAAAAACCGGGTGCTCGGAACGCTATCCTGGCTGCAATTATTGGTCGCGGGCAGTCACCTGTTCGTGATTGCCATCATCGTTTTCATCGGCTGGAAGTTCGTGCGGGGCGCGCCGGCGATGCACACATGGGTCGATGCGCTCGAAGCCCAACCATCACGCTGGCTGGCAGGGTTGATGATCGGTGTGACGATAACATGGGCGCTGTTCTCCCTACAGATCATCCTCCCCCATTCCGTAAGCCCCTACCTTGATCGACTGAAATTCCAGATCAACTGGATGCGCGGTTTGGCGATTGGCTGGTTGATCCTGTGGTGGCTCAGGAATTTAAGCCACATGGCGCGAAGCGGCGAAGGGCTATCGCTGCGAAAAAGCCTGGTGTGGCTACTGGTATTGACGCTGCCCGGCATTGTGATCTGGATCACCGGCATTGGCATGAACGCAAAGGTGACCGACCCGCCGGCGGTGCATTTTAGCTATGCGCAATTATTGATCGTGATCCTGGCGATCTGTAGCGCCATGCTCATCATCGGGTTGGTAAGCGCGAACAAACCGGAGCGCGGCAAAAAGCCGAACTGGCTTCACTTTGCGTTGATGTTCATCCTCTGGCTGGTTGCAGCAATCGTTTGGAATAGGATTGAGTTCACCGGTAGTTTCAACGCCATGGGACCCTACCCCCCCAACGGCGACCTGGTGCCCTTTGGGGATTCCATCCGGTTCGACCTGCCGGGTCAATCCGCCCTGGTGGGCATGGGGTTCGACCGCGGTCTGTGGGTGGATAACCCGCTGTATTCGTTGTTCCTGATGATACTGCGCGCCATCGCCGGGCAATCGTACCACCAGGTCATGTTCCTGCAGGTGCTGGTTCTGGCGTTAACACCGGTATTCATCTACCTGATTGGCAAAGAACTTGGATCATCGATTGGGGGATTGGGGGGAGCCTTGCTGGTCATCTTCCGGGATGCCAATATTCTCTCGCAGATCAAAGATCATTACTGGTTGATCCCGGTCAAGGTGATGGCAACCGAACCGTTCGTCACGCTGGTCATGGCTGCGACGGTCTACTGCCTGATCCTGTGGCTGAAAGATCCAAAACGCCAGGTGCCGCTATACCTGAGCGGCGCATTGTTCGGCTTCAGCACGCTGGTTCGTCACAATACCTGGTTCTTCATGCTGGCGTTGTTCCTGGTGGTCTTCCTGCGGCAGCGCAAAGATTGGCGCCGCGCGCTGGCATCGATGACGTTGTTAGGAGTTTTCATCGGCACTGCCATCCTGCCGTGGACGTGGCGCACACAGCAGGTTTTTGGGTCACCGTTCTATATGGTGATCCGCTTCATGGGCACCGTCGAAGCGCGCTATCCCGGTCAATCGCAACTTGCACCCACACCGCCTGTGGACGAACAGCCGGAAGCGCAATGGGCTAAAGCCGCCAAAGCCGTTCCATCCGGCGAACTGCTGCCCCGCCCCGATGACGGGCAGGTCGCCTCTTACCTCGCCGGTCATCTTTTCTTCCACTACGCCAACAGTTACTACCTGCTGCCGGGTTTGCACCTACTCCCCGGCGAGGAGGCGTTAACCGTCTTTCCCAAGCAGATCTACCAGGCGTGGCGCCAAGCCAGCCCGCCGATCGCCGTACTCTACCTGGTTTGGTGGGGCTGGCTGACCTGGCTGGTCGCCTTCGGTTTGGTCAAGTCGCTGAAAAAATCAACCCTGGCAGGGTTGCTGCCACTGCTCTATCTACTATCCTATACCCTGGGCAATGTGGCAGCCGGCACTTCCGGCAGCCGCTACTCCCAACCCTTCGATTGGGTCATCCTATTGTATTTGGCAATCGGCTTTTCCAGCATGCTGCCGCCGCAACAGCATCTCACACAACTCACAGCGGCGAAGCCTACAACCAGAACGCCCAAAAAACAAAAGTCCCTGTGGATACAAGGTATGGCGGTCTGGCTGGCAGTATTCCTTTCAGGCGCGCTGCTGCTGGTTGCGGACGGTGTGTTCCCGCAGCGCTACCGCGAGCCGGCTCAAGCCGGCGACCTGCCGGCGATCTACGCGGCGTACGGCGACCGGATCGAAGCCTATCGGACCGGCAACGGTGATATTCACGAAGGGCGGCTGATCTGGGCTATGTTCAATAAACAGCAGGAAAACAATCCCTTCGTCCAGGATACCTTCGACAACCGCGACCGCCTGACGTTCAAACTGGTCGGCGATCCCAACCTGCCGGGACGCGGGAAAATGTTCATCCTGCCGCTGGGCGCCGATGACTGGTTCGACGAATTCCTGGCTGGCAAGGACGTGCTGGTGCTGGCTTGCCCAGGCGATCCCCACAAAGCCGCCCAGGTGCATGCGCTCGGCGTCGTGATCGACGGCGAGCCGCAATGGATCGAGCCTGACATCCCCTGCCAGAAACCCTGACCAATAAACATTATTCCATTGTTGAATGTTTCATTTAAGCGCGGAAGATCACTCTGCCCCTGTAGGCGCCCCAGGTCAATATGCTCCATCACGCCGTATGACCACAAGCACCGTCCGGAATAGGATATAAAAATCCAGCCAGATCGACCAGTTACGGATGTAATATTCATTCAACTGGTTTCGCATCGCATACGATACCTGGTTCCGTCCCGAGACCTGCCACAAACCACTCATGCCCGGTCTCACCATGATGTACTGCTTGAAGAACTCACCGAACAAATCCTCTTCCCCTGGGATGCAAGGGCGTGGACCGACCAGGCTCATCTCACCCCGCAGGACATTGAACAGTTGGGGTAATTCATCCAGGCTCCACTTCCGAATGAACCTCCCAACCCGGGTGACACGCGGGTCATCTTTCAATTTCTGGGTGGCGTCCCACTCCGCCTTTCTGGCAGGATCCGTCGCCAGGATATGCGCCAGGCGCTGCTCTGCATCCGGAACCATGGTGCGGAATTTGATGACATCGAATAGTTTTCCGTAACGCCCGACGCGTTTTTGGGTGTAAAGGACGCTGCCCGGTCCATCCAGGCGGACCAGAACGGCAAGCAACAGCAGCAACGGGCTGATTAGAACACCGCCCACCAGCGCCACGCTGATATCCAGGAGGCGTTTGAGTGCCCGCTGCCAGGGGCTTTTTAGGTTCTGGCGCACTTCCAGACCCAACAATCCTTCCAGATCATGCGGGATGACGCCCAGGCTGCCCACACCGCCAATGTTCGAGATCAGGATCATGCGCTGAAATCCATACAGATTCTGGTCGAACACCGCCTGCTTCATCTCAGTGGAGAGTTCCGATACAATCACCACGGCAGTCTGGATCTGGTTGTTCTTCACCCAATCGATCGCTTGCGTATCTGGCGAACGGTCGCCGGCGATATTGATCGCAGGCAGCAACCCCAGGCGGATGCGGTTCTGAAGGTGGGATAAGACTTGCTCCGTTTGCGCGCCGGTGCCGATGATAACCGCGGGCTCACCCCACGCCCCCAGGCGGCGGAGCAGGATACGCACCAACCAACGGTTCAATTGCACCAGCCCGATGGCAAACACCCAGGCAAAACCAACCGCCATCCTCGAATAGATCTCGGCGGCATGCAACCAGAAGGTCGCCGCCATCAGAAGGATGAAAACCGTCGTCGTGGCTCCAAACAGCAGGCGCATCTCATCGACCAGGTTCATGCCAACCGCAGGATAAAGACCCCGCAGGGCGTAGACCAGGGGAAAAATGAACAATAACGGTGAGAACCTGATGAAGGGTTCGGGGTTTATGCCATTTGGCAAGTATTGCCGTAACAGGATCGCCAATAAGAATGCCAATACCAGCCCCACCAGGTCGCCAAGCAGCAAGGCGATGCTCATCCAAAGCCGGGCATTACGCCGCCAGGGCGCCAAGCCGGTGACCAGCAAACGATATGAAGGTTGTTCTTCTTGATCTGTCTTCATTCAGGCAAGAAAGAATTCTGTGAGATATTGTTGGCGATCATGTTGCACTGCCGAGAGATAAGTATACCTTATACACCCCGCGTATCAAAATCTTCCAGCCAACTGATAATCTCGTCATTCAGTTCTGACAGCACGCGTTCGCGCTCCCAATGTGATTGGGCATATGCCCGCCCTGCCGCACCCAAACGTTGCCGCTCATCCAGCGCAGCAGCCAATGATCGAATAGCCCCTGCCATTGCCTGCGCATCTTCTGGAGGAATCAGCACACCCACCTGGCTGATGATCTCCCCCACACCGGTGTGCGGCAGCGCCGTGGCGATGACGGGCTTGCCGCTCGCCAGCATCCCGGCCAGTTTGGAGGGCATCACCAGGTCGGCGGCATCCGCTTTTTGCGGCATCAGGTGGATATCCGCCAGATTGAGCAGTTCGTTCAAAAGCTCGCGTGGCTGCACCGGTAAAAATTTCAGGTTCGACAAGCCCTGAGCTGCCGATTGCAACGTCACCCGTGCGGCGCCATCGCCGCAAATCACGAACTGGATCATCGCCAGACCTGCAAGCAATTTAGCAGCCTCCAGCACTATCTCCAACCCCTGCTTATGACCCAGATTGCCGGCGTACAGAGCGACCACCTGTTGATCGGTAAAGCCCAATTCCTGGCGCAGCCGCCTTTCAGACGGGTCAATCGGATAGATGGCGTGGGTATCGACCCAGTTGGGCAGTAAATGACGCTTCGCAGTTGGGATGTGTTTCACCTCCAGTCGCGCCATCATGCGAGTTGAGATGGTGGAAACATGGTCAAATCCATCGATCACAGCGCGTTCGATGCCGGCAGCCATGCGCGCCAGCGCCCTCCCACCGGGCAGCAAACCAAGGTTGAGGGCAGCTTCCACTTCGAAATCCTGTATATGCAGCCAGGTTTGCGCGCCCGAGAAGCGCGCACACAACAACGCCGCCGGCGCGTTGAGCAGCGTGGGCGCCACGCACAACACCAAGTCGGGCTTCCAGCCTGCCTGCTTTATCATCACAGGCAGGCTTGAAAGCGCGAACGAGCTGAGGTGCAACAGGCGCGTAAACCCGTTGGGGCGTCGCGGCACCCACAACGGACAGCGATATATGTCGACGCCCTCCCAACATTCGCGCGTATAGCGCCGGGCATGGTAACCCGTCTGGACCTGCCAATGGGGATAATACGGCGGCGCAGTCACCACTCGGATGGTATGTCCGCGCGCGCTCAAGTACGCCGCCAGTTCAGCGGTGTACTTCCCGGTGCTGGTCGGTTCAGGGTGGAAGTTCAAACCAAGGATCAGAATGCGTCGACCGTCCAGCTTCAGGCACCTCCGGGGCGGCGGGAAAATAGAAAGTCACCCTGGATCGCCCGACCAGCGCGGTCATAGAAGATGTTGTAAACGCCATCGATGTAAAGCCCCCGCCCGGACAACCAGTCGATCACCTGGTATGCAATGGCTTGCCCTTGATACAGTGTGATGAAGGAACACTCGACATACACATGAGAGAAGGCTGGCAGCAGTTCAATGCAACCACCCAGAACGGTCAATTCGTAGCCCTGAACATCGATCTTGAGCAGCGCGTCTGGCGAGATTTCCTGCAGTTCGATGAATGCGGAAAGAGGCGCCACCTGCACCATGCGCTGCTCACGTTCCCCGGTGCCGTGGAAAAGCGCGGTCTGCTGCTCACCAATTGGCAGCAAGGACGAGGAATCATCGGAATGCGAGACGTGCATGGCGTGGGCACCTTCAGCATCTCCCAGCGCGACGCGATGCAACTTCACCCGCTCATCCCCACGGAAGACGCGCTCGAAGACAGCCGCAGGCACATCCAGGGGTTCGAAAGCGACGATGCGCGCGGTTGGAAATGCCGCCCGTGCCGCCAACGCGAATTGACCGCGGTTTGCGCCCACATCGACCACATAATCGCATTGGATGCGCCGTAAAACAGGGAGATGCTCGACGCCGGCGGCAGCGCCGGTGAATAGCGCCTGTGTGAAATTCGGGCTGCCCAGGATATGAAGCAATTTCGTTATCTTCTTCTGTGCCATACCTTTTCCAATTAGTGGTAATGTCCCGTTTTACCTCGCCAGGGCACGCAGCGAGTGTTTGATCATCTTTAGTTGATATTCGGGCGTGTAATATTGATCAATAACCGCCTGACAGTCTTGGCGAATTTCATCGCGCCTGCCCTGTTGCGTTTCCAGCCATGCGCGGATGGTGCCTGCCATACTATCCACGGAATCATATTCGTAAAGTTGACCGGTCTTGCCTGGGATGATGGCTTCGAATTCGGGCATCTGGCGGTATGGGTTATCATGCGAGATCACAGGGGTGCCATAAACCATGGAATGCATCGCCAGCAGACCCACATCCCCAGGAGATACCGTCAGATCCGCCATGCCAAAAAGCATCGCGATTTCATTCTCCGAGTATGTCTCATTCATGAACACAACCTGTTCATCCATCATCTTTTCAGAGACTAGGTGCTTGAGCATCGCTCCCGTTTCGCCATCCCCAATGATCAATACATTCACCATGAATCCATCATCCCGCAATTTGGCGGCAGCTTCGATCAATAAATCAATTCGTTTTCGTCTGGTCAGGCGACCGAGAAAGAGCAGCATCGGTCGCTCGGGATGCCGGAAATATTTTGCCCGCTCACGCCGACATGACTGCAAGTCCAGTCCTGCCCGCACCGTCAACTGCGCCTCGTGATCCAGTGAGTTGTTGATAACCACCAGGCGATCTTCCTTGAAGCCGAGCTTTATCAACACACCCTTTGCCCATGATCCATACAACCACAAGCCATCGGGCATACCGTAGAACACCCGTTTTAACGCCCGCTTCAGATCGTGCCGCAGGATGAAATGCCCCCATTGGATCACCGTTCGTTTTCGCAATTTTGCGATGATCATTGCGATCCAGGTCGTGATGAAAAACGGGCTGGCAAGAAAAACAATGAAATCATAATCTTCATACAAACAGACTTTGATCAAGTCGCTTTGCCACAGGAATCGTTTGCCGAACAACCAGTGATTTTTCACCAGCCGCCAATTCAACCCATTTTGCCGGGCTGTTTCAGCATCGATGATCTTCAATCGCTCATCGGTCTCCACCCCAGAGATGAAGGTCGGTTGGATCTCCAGGTCTGCCTGGATCTTCTTCAAGATCGGCAGCCGGTAATGGGCAAAGTATGGGTAAACAATATAGGTCTTATGACTCAATTTCTACACCATCGGAAAGTATCGTCACACTATAACCGAATATAGCCTGAGCATTGTGAAAATCATTTATTAATTCGGACATGCAATTCATTTCGCACCATATTGAGATATCGTTGCACCAGTTCCAACCGCCTCAGAAAGACGTATGAAACCAACATGATCATGACAGATATCAATAGCCGTACCAACCAATCGGACTGGCTGGTGGCACCACTAACCGCGTATGCGATCAATGGTAACCCAAGAGCGAATGCGTGGTCCCAGACCACTGAAAGAATCGGAAAAGACCGCGTTAGGCTTGGATAAACCATCAGGTTGAAAAGCAGTAAAAATACCATCAAGAGATTGGATGCAGCCGCCCCCATCAACCCATATCTGGACGCCAGGAAATACAAACCGGTCAACATCAAGAGGCTGGTGGCGATGAAGATCAATGAAGTCGCCCGGATCTTTCCCATCCCCATCAGCGTCTGGTGACCACTGCGACAAATGGACATGAAAATATATGCCAGGACGATGACCCGAAAAATGAGGGCATAATTCTGCGCGTATTCCGGCGAGATCCAGATAGCCAGGATCAGATCCATCCAGAGGATCAGCAATGCCGCCAACACCCCAATCACGATTCCGACGAACTGGGTCAATTGCCGGAAGGTGTGATATAGCGCAGTATTATCCTGCTGGCTGCTTTTCTGGCTGGCATATGGAAGCATCACATCCGTGGCTTGCCCGGCGACAATGGACAAGCGCAATGCGACACTGGTGCCAACCGAGTACACACCGGCTGCCGCCGGTCCGAGCACAAACCCAACCAGAATACGATCAAAATGTTGAAAGAGGATATTCGCCAGACTTTGTAAAAAACTAAATCCGGAAAATCCAAGCATTTTCTTGAGTACATCTCGGTCGATCCGTAATTTAAAATCGACCATACGCAAAACGATCAGCCAAAGAACAATAAAACCAGCGCTCTGTACCAGCAACCCCCAGGCAGCCATCCAAACAAGGTTTGGATTAATTGCCGCGATCACGACCGCTCCAGTCCACAAAGCGATATTGACTCCCAGGTCGACACCCATCGCGTAAACATTCTTGAGTTGCGACAGCAGATAGCCGTGCGGAACCCTCCCAAGGAACTGCGGAATAACGCTGATTGCGGTAAAAACCAAAGCCTGTTCCAGTTGGTGTTGCAGCGAAGCATCCACGCCCAGTTGAACTGATATCCACTTCCGTAAAAGCAGGATGACGACCGCAACCAGACATGCCATTGGGAGCAAGATGGCGAATCCAGCGCTTAAAATCTTGGCGGGGGGAATCGCATCCTCACCAACCTCAGAGGCAAACTTATTGACGATCACCCCCATCCCTAGCATACCCACACCGGAGAAGAGCAGGATGGAATTCAGGATCACCCATAACCCATAGAAATCCTCGCCCATCACACGGATCGCCAGGGCGGTGATGACCAGGAAGAAAATTGTGCTGACGAAAAATAGTATGTAGTTGGATGAGATGGCTTTGAAATATCTATTCATTTGATTTAAGGATGAAGAAAATATTCTACCACCATCATCGTTAACTAATAGATCTTAAAGGGTAAGATAAACGATCACGCTGTTCGCTCGACCTCGCGTTTTACCCGACCGAGTGTGTACAAAGTCGCCGCGATGAAAAGGATGACCACCCCGGCGCTCAATTGGACAATCAGCCATTCCGTGGCGACATTGGCTTCACCGTGAGCAATGTCGGTGAGCGCCAGGTGGGAGAAGAAGACACCCACCAGCGACAGGATCGCCAGCACACGCGTGAGCCACAGTTGCTTATTCAATGCGCTCAAGATAGCCTCCAATCCTGAATGACCGCTCGTATTCTTGAGCGTTGATTTTCTTAATCATACCACTGCCGTCATGATCGATACCATGCCGCCTGTTGCAGAAAGCGGAACCTATAATGAAGAAGGGTGGCAGCCATTGCCACCCTTCCCGAGGAGAATATGGGCAAAGAGGCGGTGCGACTCTTATGATTTGATTACAATGCCTGTTGGCGTAAACGTTACCGGTACCGGGTCAACAATCAAATCCTGGGCATCATTCCAGACGGTTCCAAGCAAGTAGCCGTTACCTTTCCAAAAAACCAACTGATTGGCGTACGGCTGTACTGGATAGGTCTCAGGTATGATCTCACCACTTTTGTGCAGTTTGAAAGGACCCATTGGCGAGAAGCCCACCATTGCATAGCTGGTCCAGCGGCCCTTTTCTCCCCAATATCGACCCCGGTGGGCTTGAGTGAAAAATGACCTCGACGATGAGAAAACAAGATACCAGAGGTCATTCACCTGGTGAACTTGAGGGCACTCCAACTCAGCAGTTATGGGATCGACCTCTGGCGGCGGAAGCACCTGCCAATGACGCATATCCTCTGTTACTGCCATTCCGAGGGTGCCCCGCTGATCCTGGGGCCCATCATTCTTTTTTGCACATACATAGTGGTACACCTTGCCATCCAACTCGAACAGAAAAGGGTCGCGCCAATGCAACCAGTCACGCGGGGCTGGGGCTGCTTGAGGATCATAATACCTTGGATCGATCGTCGTAACCGGGTTCTCCTCGATCTTTTGCCAGTGATAGAGGTCATCGGATACCGAAAGGGCAACACTTGGCTGTGGTCCATTCCAATTGCCAGTGTACGCCATCCAATATCTACCATTCTTTTTTATCACCGAACCGGTCGCGGGGCAGCGTCCATCGTAAGAACCCGGTTCGCCCCTGCGCAGGATGACACCCTTGATATCCCAATTGACCAGATCTTTGCTCACGGCATGGGCAATATCCCAGGCGGTATGTCTTTCAATACCCATAGGGCAAGTGAGGTAGAAGCAATGAGCTTCATCACCTTCAACAAAGTACCAGGAATCTCCTAAGTAGTTTCCATCGTGTTTTAGCATATCAAGCATCATCTCCCGGGCTAATCTTTGTTGAAGGATCTCCGAACAGCCCTAACCTGTTCGATATTTCCTAAAGAGGCTCGGCGGGTCTTTTCTAACTTTTTGGCAACTTCTTGGTTACGTCTTTCTACGTATTCTTCTTCCCTTCTTCTTGCGATCTCGATATTTTGCTTCATCTCGTCAGTGAGCATCATCTTTTTTGCAGGCGTTGCCATAGGGATCACGGGGGCACCCTTTATGACAATGGGCAGCCGCTGTTCGAGTGGTAGGATTTCAAATTTCTTGGAAGGCAATTTCTGGTACCAGTAAGCTGTGGAACTCCAATCATCCGAGAGGTGATTGGAGTGACCATGCTCGAATGTCACCCGTATGCACCTTGAAAAATGTATGGGGTCAAGAATGTGAAACCTGTAACTGGTCTGATAACCAGGGATTATGCTTTCATGAAGGGCTGACCCGTTAAAAAGGAAGCCGTTGTTTTGCATTCCCCAGGCGTGGTTAAAATAATCCTCGGTACCGGTGCCATGGAGGGAAGGCGGCCAAGTATCACCGTCAATGAAGATCATGTCATCTCCTTCTCCCCACCAACTCCCCTGAAAATGGGTGACGGAAAGATTGCATCCCACATAGTGCCCTTCACCTTCTGTCTCGAGCACTACATAATTATCCTTGGCAGATAAATTCGCCACGTTGGTTTCCGGGCTGTTGACCTGAAGTTGTGGTCCCCAACCATGATTGGGATTTTCTCGCTGCCAGTGCGCATGAAAATAAACCGTATCAGAAGGAAGTTGCTCCTTGTAAAGTTCATAATCAATGTAAAAGTATTGACCGTACGGCACATCATTTTGATTTTCTACAACCACTTTTGCCCGTTTGTTGAATGGCATTGGAAAATAACAATTGACCGCTGCACTTCCGCCAAAGGTGTAACGTTCTTCCGGCTTGGTAGAAACCGTGATCGGAAGGGCTGCAAAATTCCCGGGGATGCTGTGACCGATGCAGAAGAAATCACCAAGTGGGGTAAGCACGCTTGGGGTATCCTGGTCATCCCAGTAAATTTTGAGTAGCACTTTTCGGTAATAGAAAGGGTCTACCGCTTCCCAGTTCAACCCAAGTGCGTTGTGGATCTCAAACACCGGCGCGACATAATTCCCTTGTACCGGATCGATGAGACCAGGCCCAAGGATTCGTCGGCAAAATTGGGTCATCCAAATATGCACGATACTGCCTGGACCTTCGATATCTGCCAGTACAACGCTTTCTCCGGGTGATATCAACCAATAATCCTGGTTCCGTCCGGTTTGGTCCCAGCTCGACGCGCGTCCGCTGCGGGCTTTTCGAACCTTGCTCAAGTTCCCTAATAATCCAACTGGCATCTGTTCCATTAAAAAGAGCTCCTATATTTTAAAAAAGAACTTCAATGACCGTTCTATCCCTTTATGCTGCCGCGAAGCATACCTTCTATGATCCGCTTTTGCGCCAGAAGGAAAATGATCAAAACGGGAAGCACTGCAACTGATACACCTGCCATGACAAGCGCGATATTGCCGCCCCCATAAACATTAAATAGTGACCTGATCCCTAACGGCAGGGTCATATTCTCCTTCGAACTGATAAATACCAGCGGCAAGAAATAGTTGTTCCAGGTGTTTGTAAAGGTCACTACTGCCAGGGCTGCCAATGATGGTTTTGCCAATGGAAGCGCAATCTTTGCGTAGATTTGCCAGTAGTTTGCGCCGTCAATCCTTGCGGCATCGATCAAGTCCTTTGGTAAGGTGAGGAAAAATTGACGCAGGAGAAAAACCCCAAAGATATTCGTAATCCAAGGAAGTATCAGCGCCCAATGCGTGTCGATCAACCCCAGTGTGCGCATGATCACGTATATGGGGATGATCATGACTTGGACAGGTACCATGAGCCCAGACAGCAGAACCACAAATATCCAGTTCTTACCAGGGAAACGCAACCTGGCAAAGGCGAAACCTGCCAATGAACAAGTGATCAATTGCCCAATGGTGACCAGCCCTGCCACCTTCAGGCTATTCCATCCAAATAAGATAAAGGGCACTTCCTTCTCAAAAATGACGGTGTGATAATTGCTAAACATCCATTCTGTAGGAATCCATTTAGGCGGTACTTTGAATGCCTCGCTTCCTGGTTGCAGGGATGTAGAGAACATCCATACGAAGGGGGCAAACATGAATATCGCACCAAGAGCAAGCAAAATAAAAGAGGGTATCTTTGCCAGGATACGTTTGACACGAGCCAACGATAAACGATGATATTTAGAATGGCTAACTTGCCGTCTATTACTCATAATGCACCCATTTTTGACTAAGCTTGAGCTGCACGAGGGTCAAAATCATGATGACCAGGAACAAAACCATTGCCAATGCTGATGCATAACCCATATCAAAAGACCTGAACGCTTTTTCATAAATATAGAGAACCAGGCTTCGGCTGGCATCACCCGGTCCTCCCCCTGTAAGTACGATCATTGAGTCAAACTCTTGGAAAGCATTGATCGAATTAATGATCATCGTAAACAACAAGGTTGGGCTTAATAACGGTAGCGTGATCCCGAAGAATTTTTGAAGTGACCCGGCGCCATCCAATTCTGCTGCCTCGTAATAGTCTTTATTGATGTTTTGTAGACCAGTCAGGAAAATGAGCATTGAAAAGCCCACATTCTTCCATACGTAGACAATAATGATGGAAACCAATGCCCATTGACTACTTCCAAGCCAACGGATCGGTTCAATATGTAACAAACCCAAATAGTAGTTGATCACCCCCAAATCCTTGTGAAACCAGAATTGCCATATCATTGCTACATAGATCATTGCCACCAGGATCGGGAAGAAATAGACTGAGCGAAAGATATTTTGAATAAAAGAAGGGAGCAATAAGTTCTGGTTTAGGGCTACAGCCATCAATAATCCAAACACGATCGTGAGAGAAACTGCCGAAACGCTAAAAACCATCGTATTACGGGATACTTCAAGCAACCTTAAATCTGCCAACATATCGACATAGTTCTCGATTCCAATATATTGGGGCGGTTTCAACATGTTATATTTTGTGAGACTGAAATAGAAGGTGGCAATAATCGGTCCCAAGGTAAAAACGACGAATCCGAGCACCGTCGGGAGAATGAAAAGATAGCCTGTAATCGCTTCCAGCTTTTTATCCGACAGCGAGCGGTGTTGTTTTTTGGGTTCTGCCTGAACAGTGATACTCACTTTGATATCTCCTACTTTCATGAAATGTGAGTAGTGGACGCTCGACCGCTACTCACATTCCAATAAACACCTCTACATTTCTATTTTGCCAAGAGCGCCTTCAATTCCTCGTCCGCACCCTTCATTGCATCTTCTGCAGACATTTCATCCGCCATCACTTTATCCAACCAACGCATGAAGATGGTCGACATCTCTGCGTATTCAGGAGGAGCAGTAACCGGCTTGGCGTAATCGAGGCTGCCATAGAACAATTGCGCGTTCTTGGGTTCAGCCAGGAAGCCGGGCGATTCTGCCACAGAACGGCGTGCAGGGATAGCCACACCAGCAGATACGGTCTCAGCCAGTGTCTCTTCGCTGACCAATTCCAACATCAAGGCAAAGGCTAATTCCTTGTTTTCGCTGCCCGGGTAAATTCCATAACCATCCGCGCCGAAGACGGTGGCTTTTTCTTTATTCTGTGGCCACGGCAAGACGTCATAGTCGCTGAAATCGTTCGCCATGTAGAATTGGATTGGCCAGTGTCCACCGCCGGCCATGGCGAAATCGCCGGAAGCAAACAACGTAGAGGAGGCGTTCGGGTCGGTATTGAAGGGGTCCGGCGCAACCTTATATTCGTAAACAATATCTTGCAAGAATTGAACGGTTTCGATCACTGCCAGATCAGACAGGTTAGATTCAGTCAATTCCGGGTTCATGGCAGCAGTACCGTTCGAATACAGCCAAGGGGTCACCCCGAAGAAGTAGTAAGGCATGGCAAATCCCCATTTATCTGTTTTGCCATCGCCATCCGTGTCCTTCGTCAATTGCTGGGCGATAGCGATAAAGTCATCCCAGGTCCAATCATCGGACGGTCGCTCGATTCCTGCTTCTTCGAAAACTTTGGTGTTGTAATGGATCATCATGTTATTCCAAGCTGCCGGCAGGAAGTAGAGCTTGCCATCCGCAGAAAGGCTGTCGATCATGGCTGGCGCCACATCATCAAGCAATGCCTGACCATCCGGACTGGACGCAATATATTCATCCAGGGGGATCGCGAGCTCATTATCCACTGCCATCTTCACTCCCTCAGTCGCTAGGTGAACGATATCCGGCGCGTCGCCACCAGCCACCTGTGTCCCCAGCTGCTGCAGGTATTCAGCCCATGTGGTGATGGTGTTGAATTTCAATTCCACTTCCACATTGGGATATTTTTCATTGAATCGTGCAATAGCTTCACGGCGAATTGCTTCGTCGTTGGTATCACCGTAATCATAGATGACGAGCTTCGCCTCGATATCTGGTGACAGCTCGGTTGCGGGCGCTTCAGTAGCTTCAGCCGGGGATTCTGTAGGTTCTGAAGTTGCTGGTTCCTCAACCACAGGAGTCGCTACTGGTCCACAGGCGGCAAGCGCTAACGCCAGGATGAAAAACAAGCCAATTACTTTTTTAAACATTTATTTCTCCTTTTGATGTTGGCGACATCCGATCATCAAGGGCAAGGAAGCCTATTTATTTTTTAGATCGGAGGTGTTATACTGGGCACCGGCTATCGTTGTTTCCTCCTTCGTCTTGTGCTCTGTGGGCAACCCTGACATGGCGGAAAATCGATAGCCATTTGCCTTTTTATTAACAGCATCTTTCTTCTTTTTACCTGCCGGTCACAACCTCACTCGATATCTGGCTATAAGAAACCACCTCCTTGTCTTGTTTACGCAAAAATAAGGTCAGGCTGATGACCTTTCAACGAGAGGACAGGCTAATTTCTGAATCATAGGTACTGAAGCATCCTGCCGTTGGTCTTCTTTTAGCAGGTGCTCGACAGCCCATTGTCCCATCTGGTAGTAAGGTAATGCTACGGTAGTCAATCTTGGTCGCGAATGTTCGGCGATTAGAAGTTGGTTATCAAAGCCAATTACTGCAATATCCTCCGGAATTCTAAAGCCAAGCTCCTTGATCGCCTCAATGGCTCCAATGGCAAGACGGTCATTGCCGCAGAAAAAAGCAGTAGGTGGTTTTGGCTTGCCCATGATGTCCATAACACCTTTGTACCCTTCATCCTGCCACCAATCCCCAAAATAGATCAGCTCCTCATCGATCGGAATTTGGTAATCTGCCAGGGCTTGTTTATACCCTTCGAGTCGACCAATGGTTGCCTGGTAACCCGGCTTTCCGTTGATAATGCCCACCCGGCGGTGCCTTTTGGCAAGCAAATGGGTGGTCGCTGCATAACCGCCCTGCCGTTCATCGGGAATGACAGAGGGCAGGTCATTTTCCTTGCTGTAGCAATCTACCAGGATGGTTTTGGAATAATGGAAACAAGGTGGGGTTTCTATCTCTCGATGCGTTAGTGATGCGTAAATGGTCCCTTCCACCTGCCATTCAGCCATCATCTGGAAGATCACTTCCGTTGTTTTAGGATCATTATCCCCGTCCATCACCAGCACCATTTTATTCTTTGATAATGCTGTTTCCTGAACACCGCGAATGATATCCACACCGAAGGCAGCATCAGCGATATTGTCCGTAATCAACCCCAGAACATTCGATTTTCCTCCGCGCAATCCCCTTGCAATCGCATTGGAGCGATACCCAAGTTCGTTGACAGCTGACCAGATGCGTTTCTTGGTGGCTGCCGGGATATTCGAATTTGGAACATCATTGATTACATAGGATACCGTCGTGCGCGAAACCCCCGCCTTGTTTGCTACGTCCTGCATAGAAACTCTTTTGGTTACGCTCAAACGTCACTCCAATTCTACTTAATCGTGTCACTATGGTAGCAAATTTAACAGGCTTTGTCAATAGTGCGTTTCTTCCTATGGTTCGAAAAACCATGGAATCCTTATTTGCAGCCAGTTACCGTTCGAAAACAAAACAAGGGGTAACGTGGTTAATGGGCGAGGAAGTTGCTCATCCCCCCAGGTTTTGCGCCATCGCGATTGCGCCCAGGCTGCCCGAACGCGAACCCAATCCCGGTGCGACGATATAATCTTCGATGTGCTCGAGGATGATTTCCGACCGGATGTAATTGTTCAGCACCGCCAGACATCTTTGCTGAACCAGCTCAAGCAAACCGGTACGCTTGCCCACCCCCCCGCCCAGTACGATGCGTTGTGGTGAGAATGCGTAGACCAAATTGGCAATCGCATGCGCAATATAGTTGGCTTCCAAAGCCCACGCCGGATGATCATCCGGTAGTTCTTCAGCCAACATCCCCCACCTTTTCGCCATAGCAGGTCCAGACGCCAGCCCCTCCCAACAATCACGATGATAGGGACAATTCCCGGCGAAAGGGTCCTCTTGCAAATCATGTGGAAGGGACATATGACCCGCTTCCGGGTGCACCAGTCCATGAATCGGCTTGCCGTTGACGATGACGCCAACGCCGATGCCTGTGCCCACGGTGATGTATATAAATGGGTCCAGCACATTGTTCTGTTGGATCCAAACACGCTCCCCCACGGCTGCCGCGTTGACATCGGTATCGAAGGCTATCGGCGCCCCTAGCGCAGTACGGATATGCCCACAAAGGTCGGTGAATTGCCACCCCGGTTTCGGGGTGGTGGTGATATACCCATAGGTCTTGGAGGCGGGGTTCAAATCCAAGGGTCCAAAAGACCCCACGCCAATGGCTGCCAGGCTGCCCTGGTGTGGTCTAAAAACATCCAACACCCGATTGATTGTTTCGGCGGGTGATGTGGTCGGTATCGTTTCCTCGACAACTATCTCATCGGGATTGGCGGCAACGATGCAATTGAACTTAGTGCCGCCAGCTTCTATACCACCGTACAATTTTTCCATTAGAACTCCGTGAAATTAGCCACTGCCGTAATTCCAGAAAGGATGCCAACGAAATTTTACTACCTGATTGGGTTGGCGGGAACCGAAAGACTGAAAACCGGCGACATTCCAATGCGGAGCATCCCGGCGCCCACTCAATTCAAAACAATCCCTGGCATACCCGCCAATGAACCATTTTGCCTTTTCCTCATTGTGGTGTATGATATCTTCAACAACCGCCGACGACAGAAGCTGCATGGCCTGAAGCAGGCGGTACCAGAAGGTCACCCGGAAAATGTATGCAAAAAACCGAAACGACGATGGGCGATACATTCCCCCAACCGGTCGCGGCTGTGGCGGTTTAGCGAAGCTGAGGGGGTCTTCAGGGGGGATGGCTTCTGCCTCGCCATTTTTATCCATCCGGACGCTGCCGAGCTGCAAATCACACGGGGACAAGTGGGATGGCAGGGCTGCCACTGAAAAAAAAGCGAAGGAGAAAGCGCAATCATCGTGCGAGTACCAGGTTCGTTTTTCAAGTATAATAAGGTGGTACAGTGAAAAGCTTGGAGAAAATTGGGTGTTTGTTCAAGAATATCAAAGCGGAGGTGAATAAACTGAAAGATCGATGGGGTTGAAATTAAACCAATCCCCGTAAGGGGACTGAAACAAATCCCGGGGTTTCGCGTTGTCCGCTACTTCCCACGGTTGAAATTAAACCAATCCCCGTAAGGGGACTGAAACGGTGTACCTTTGTCCGAGCAAATTTGCTCTGCAAAGCTTGTTGAAATTAAACCAATCCCCGTAAGGGGACTGAAACTTTTTTTTCTGCTCGCTTCTACTTTCTTTTCACTTTGTTGAAATTAAACCAATCCCCGTAAGGGGACTGAAACCTTTTATTTCACCTGTCTCAATTATTTTTGTTTTCATTTGTTGAAATTAAACCAATCCCCGTAAGGGGACTGAAACACACGATATTCGCAATCGAATGTTATAGTACCAAAGGTTGAAATTAAACCAATCCCCGTAAGGGGACTGAAACGGACACCAGGAGTTTTGGTGCTGTTGAGGTGGTGACCGTTGAAATTAAACCAATCCCCGTAAGGGGACTGAAACAGCTTGATCCATCCTTCAGGGGCTTTCTCAAGCTTGGTTGAAATTAAACCAATCCCCGTAAGGGGACTGAAACCATTTCGTTATCCTTTCCATTAATTCTTTAGATATATCTGTCTCGTTGAAATTAAACCAATCCCCGTAAGGGGACTGAAACTCAGTTGTCAGTCAGAGCAGCATCTGGGCAAGATGCGTTGAAATTAAACCAATCCCCGTAAGGGGACTGAAACCATTTCGTTATCCTTTCCATTAATTCTTTAGATATATCTGTCTCGTTGAAATTAAACCAATCCCCGTAAGGGGACTGAAACCAAATTCATCTTTGGGCAAGGCATAAAAACCAAGGCGCGTTGAAATTAAACCAATCCCCGTAAGGGGACTGAAACTTTTTTGTTTGCAGCATCTGTCCAGATGGTGACCGAAGGTTGAAATTAAACCAATCCCCGTAAGGGGACTGAAACTCAACGGTAGGCTCAACTTCCGCGATTGGCGTTTGTGTTGAAATTAAACCAATCCCCGTAAGGGGACTGAAACTATTTGGACTGGAGCTTCAGCTTTCGCTTCTGCAACTTGTTGAAATTAAACCAATCCCCGTAAGGGGACTGAAACTTTCTCGCTTTGAAAGAATTCAAGTTCTCTGGCTGGTCGTTTCTGTTTTCAAGCAAGCAAGAAAGGAGGTGGTCAAGAAAACGATCAAGCGAAGACGAAAAAACATATCTTAAGAAAAGTCGAGAGGATTTCCAAAAGTTTTGCACGTTTTTTTACCCAAATATAGCAATCGGACGGCATAAACTACTATATATGCCGTCCGACTACCTCTAAACCCCTATATATAGTACCCTAACGGGCATCTGCGAGCGCCCCCGGCGGGACTCGAACCCACAACCTACTGATTCGAAGTTCAAGAACGGATGTTCTGCATAGTACATATGGTGATACATTGTCCACTGTGTCCCATATGTGGGGGTAAATTTGTCCACCCAGTCCGTATTTTCCACCCTGTGGTAAGCGTTTTGCACCATGATTACCACGGGGTGATGCAAGGAAAGGCAACCCGCAAAATATGAAGACGAGATTGAGAATTAATAAGCACGAAAATTGTTTCCGATAATAATTGTGGGGAGTGGTTTCGTGGCGCTGACCTCCGGGTTATAAGCAAATATATAGATTTAAGCAAGGGGATCCACTGTTCAAATAATAAATAAGTGGCCCACTCGGTACTTTAACCCTAAACCCACTGATTAAGAGTGTTAGAATGTGTGTTCTATACCGTATATGTGGTGATACCCCGTCTATAATGTCCCATATACGGGGGTGATTTTGTGTTTTAAGTCCATTATTTTTATTAATTAATTTAGTGTTGCTGTAGATTTGCTATAAAGAACTCTATTGAAGAGGATCGACGGCTTACAATTTCCCCACTAGTGGAGAAAAAAGGTGAAAAAACGCTTTTTGGGGGGATTATTTCTTCATTTATAATCTTCAAAATTGAAACATCTTTTGTAATCCGATACCTATATACGCCTCTACTCATCTACAGTCACCTTGGGACCTAGCATGATTGCTGCAAAATGATTCACTTGATTGTTGTTCCTGAAATACTTCTCTATTCAGGAAGTTGATATCCAATTTGTGCAAGCACCGCTTTAGGGAACTCAAACCGAACGGTTTTTGCCGGGTCTACAACCTGGCAGACCCTTAGAGAACCGGCTGCGCTCATCAGCATGGCAGCATCATTCGTCGATAAGCCTGCAAAACGAGTCAGGAAATCGAGCATGTTGTTCACGGCACCCTCGGAAGCCCGGTTCATATCCGGATCAGAAAATATCGTTACTACGCTTTCAGTATTCTCCAGGAAAGGCGTTGGCAATCCTGTCAGGTCAACTGTTTCTGTTTTGATCTTTGCATTTCCTGCTGTTTCTGCCCCGACAGCCACGATTTCACCATCGCCCATTACTGCATGCAGATCGCCCAATCCCAGCAGGGCGCCTTCTACCTGAACGGTCAAGTAAAGCCTAGCTCCCTTTTTGATCAGGGTGCAATCCATGTTGCCACCATGTAACCCCGGTACACCATTTCCGATGCTGCCCTCAGATGGTGCCACGCCAATCACTCCAATCATTGGCGCCAGCGGTAGGCGTATATTTTCTTTATAAACTAACTCATTCCCTTGGCGTTTTACAATGGTTGTTTCCATGTCTTTAATTCGATTTCCCACTGTCCCTTCACCCGGGATGGTTACCATTACAGATTGGTCGTCGACATCTATATCCAAAATGTCAATGCGCAAAATAGTACTCGGATAGGTGCCATTTATAAAAATCGGGCCGGTCGCAGGATTGGTGTGGTTCCAATCCAGGTTGGCAACCAGATCCTTTTCGTTGCGTATTTGACCCTGGAAACAATCGTGGGTCTCGAGAATAATTTCTTCACCGGGCTTAACAAACGCTACTGGTTCAATGTTGGGATTGAAGTGATAGAAATTCTGGTCGCGAGAAATTCTTAGAGACATATTTGTGACTCCTGGCGAATTGTTTACAATCTCACTCGTTTACTTGTACTGAGGCAGGTTCCTCTATCTTTTTCTTTGCAGATTTTTTAGGCATCCACCGAAATTCGCGCCCACCCAGGATACCCTCGGGGCGAAAGATCAGGATAAGGATCAGTGCCGTTGCCAGCAAGACTTCGGTAAGGCCAACAACATCGAAAGGCAAAACGTGGTTTAAATTAATGAAATTTTCCACAGCCCGCAGGCCTTCCCTTGCAAATGTGACAACAATAGTACCGATAACAGCTCCGGATACCCCCATCGTCCCGCCGACGACCAACATGGTAAGGATATTGAAGGTTTCGGCCATGTAGAAAGCAGATGGAGTAAAGGAGGTAATGTAATGAGCAAAAAGACCTCCGCCAAAACTTGCTATTCCAGCGCCAATGACAAATGAATAATATCGCACTTGTGTGATATTAATACCCATCGCCTGGGCAGCATGATAATCATCTCTCGAGGCACGAAGTTTTAATCCCAGGGAGGATTCTTTGAAAAGGTATGCAAAGATAAGAATCAGGATTGCGCTGAACACGGCGGTCCAGACTGTGGTCAGTTCCTCGATGCCGAACAGAGTGCGTGGACCGTTGGTGACCTTATCCCAGTGGATCAGAACGGTGTTGATGATAATCAATAATGCGAAAGATGAAATAGCTGCAGTTGTATCCGAAAGGCGCATGAGCGGGTAGCTGATTATCGCCGCGATGACTACGGCAACAAGGGCACCAACGAGCAGGGATGGGATAAATGAGAAGTGCAGATTGAGGAGGAATGGATAGATTTGGGGTATAGCAATTTCTTTCGTCGTGGGGGTCATGGAACAGATTGAGGAAATATATGCCCCAATGCCCATGAAACCGACATGCGCCCACGCAAGGATCCCTGAGTTGCCCATGAAGACCTGCATGCCTAGAACAACCACCATGCTGACGAATAGAGCCGTGACAATCCGGATCAGTAACGAGCCGGCAAAAAGGTCGGTGAGACCGGCCATAATAAGCATTGGTACCGTCAGGATAATAATGGTGGAATAAGAAGAAAACCAGTGGGTCAGGTTCGCCTTTTTCATCCGACTCTCTCCTCTGCATATTTCACACGGATCAATCCCTCAGGTCGCCAGAGCAGAATCAGGATTACGATAACAAACATAAAGGCTTCTCTATAATCTAATAACGTTTGGGGGAGGAGAACCCCGATAAAACTGAAAAGGATGCCATATACAAATCCACCAACAACAGCTCCTTCAAGGCTGCTGATACCTCCGACAACAATTGCAATAAAAGCAATCAAGAGGGGGCCCTGTCCGATAGAAGGAGTGACACTGGCTGTACGTCCCACCCAGAAAAGGGAGACCACCCCAGCAATAGCCCCGCTGATGATAAAAGCAGATGAAATGACCAGGTTGGCGGGTATTCCAAGCATACGGGTCATACGGAAATTATCCGATGCTGCTCGCAGGGCAATTCCCAGCATAGTCCGCCGCAAGAGCAAAGAAAGTCCCAGCAATAAAAGGATGGTGATGGCAATAGTAAGGATATTCCGTGCAGGTGTAGTTATTCCCAGAAAGGTGATGCTGGAAGAAAATATTTTTGGTAGTGAAACGGCTTTCGCTCTTGGAGAGATAATTAATAATGCACCATTTTGCAGCAGAGTGCTGACAGCAAAGGATGTGATTAGCAATGCCGTGAGCGATTTTTCCCGCACATGCCGGAAAGCAACCAGTTCTGTCAGGTAGCTGACCAGCATTGCAGCAAGAATAGCTGCGGCGGCCACGAATATCCAGGGAAGATTGAATTTGGAGCCTACCAGGTAAAGCCCATATCCGCCGACCATGATCAGCTCACCGTAGGCAAAGTTGACCATTTTAAGGACGCCATAAATCATCACCAGACCGAGAGAGATTAAAGCGTACAGGCTCCCGAGGCTGATTGCATTGATTAGAAATCCAAAAGTTATCATAATTCACCTCTAGCCTTACTTACCCAGATAAATGTCTTTGATGGCTCCCTGTGATCGGAGCTGATCTGGGGTTCCTTGAATCTCGACCCTGCCATTGTTAATCAAATAGACACGGTCAGCAATATCAAGTGTGCGATTAACGTTTTGTTCGACTAGGAGAATCGTAGATCCGCGGGTGCGAAGAGTGACGATCAACGAAAATATCTGGTCGACGATTTTCGGGGCCAATCCGAGGGATGGTTCATCCAATACTAGCAATTTGGGGTGTGCCATGATGGAACGGGCGATTGCCAACTGTTGCTGTTCTCCTCCGGAGAGTGTCCCACCGAGTTGCTGGAAACGTTCTTCCAGGATTGGAAAGAGGATGAAAGTTTCTTTAAGGTCTGCAAGATATTCTCTGTGGTTGTGGCGACTAAAAGCTCCCATATGCAGGTTTTCTTCCACGGTAAGGCTTGGGAAAATATCACGTTGTTCAGGCACAACAGCGACCCCCAATTTAAGAATAGCTTCAGGGGATTTGCCGACTATGGATTGACCTTCAAAATATATGGAACCACTGACCGTTTTGACCACGCCGGCAATTGCTGAAAGGGTAGTGGTTTTCCCGGCTCCGTTTACCCCGATCAGAGCTACGAGCTCACCTTCTTTCACCTCTAAGGAAACATCATGGACGGCAGTAATAGCTCCATAGCGGACTTTCAGGTTTTCGACATGTAGCATGGATCAATTCTCCTTTCCAGACTCACCGAGGTAGGCATCAATCACAGCCGGATTCTCCTGGATTTCTTCAGGTGTCCCTTCCCCGATAGTTTTACCAGATTGGAGGACGTGCAACCGGTCGCATAGCCTCATGATCAAACGCATGTCATGCTCCACGATCAATATCCCCAGATCGTATTTCTTGCGAATGTGATCCAGCACGACCAGCAAGTCATTGCATTCTTCTTCATTCAAACCGGCACCAGGTTCATCCAGCAACAAAAAAACCGGATCCATGGCTAATGCCCGGGCAATTTCCAAACGGCGTTCCAGCCCATAAGGCAGCGTTCCGGCCAATAAATCTGCATAGGACTCGAGTTTCATCTCAGACAAGGCGGTCATGGCTTTCTGGCGAGCATTTTTGCGTGAGATACCGACGCCGACAGCTGCCACTTCCGCATTCTCCATGACAGTCAGGTTTCGAAAAAGACGGATGGTTTGGAAAGTTCGGGAAATCCGGTGAGTTGCGACCTCATAGGCTTTTAGCTTAGTGATTTCGACGTTGCCTACTTTGACCTTTCCTGAAGTTGCAGCGAGCAGTCCGGAGATGATATTGATCAGGGTTGTTTTCCCGGACCCATTGGGGCCGATCAATCCAAGAATTTCACCCTGATGCAGTTTGATAGTTACGTCGTCAAGAGCCTGAAGACCACTGAAACTTTTGCATATATGCTCTATCGACAATTGTTCAGCCATAAATAATGATCCTTCATTATTCATAATGGTCCAGTTCTAAAATAGCTAAAGATTCCGACATCCTTATTGAAGGGATCTCGATCGATTATCTCTATTCTGCTAATTACAGAACCGAATGAAAAAATGAGGCCGTTCCCGGATTCCTGTCAGATGCTCACAACTATATTCCTAGAAAAATCGGTCCACGGCCTCATTAGTCTATGTGATTTAGGGTTCAGGTAAGGTAGCCGGTGTAATCCAGCTGATGAATTTTGGCTTACCGCTTTCAAGCTTCACAAGAGCAGCAGCTTTTGTTGGCATGTGTCCGCTTGCTGCGTCTGACCAATGCAGTTGACCAGTCAGGTTGTCAAATGTCATTTCCTCCATAGCTTTGGCTACAGCCGCACCGTCGGTGGTCCCGGCTTTTTCCATGGCTTTTTTCAGGACATAAATAACGTCGTATCCAGGCATGATCCAGATGGCTTCGGGGGCTTCGTTATATTTTTTAGTGTAGGCGGTAATGAAATCTTCGACCCGTGGATTCGCCTCCTTGCTCAGAAAGCCATGAGTGACGAAATAAATTTCATTTCCATAATCGGCGCCTACGGCTTCAAAAAGCCCAGGATCATCGTAAGTATCGCCACCCATGATTGGCAGGTCAATCCCTGCCTCCCGGATAGTGCGGATGATAGTTCCCAGGTCGGGCATATAAGATGAGACATAAATAAAATCCGGTTTTTCTTTGGCTGTCTGGATTCGTGCCAGTTGTGATGAAAAATCCTGAGCGCCCTGGGTGTAAGTATCTTCAAACAACACGGTGCCACCAAGAGAATTGAATTGCTCTGTGAAATAGCGGCTCAAAGATTTGGTGTAATCGATGAAGGTATCAGTTACAACCCAAACTTTGGTCCACTTCTGTTCCTTGTAGGCGAATTCAGCCGCTGCTGCGCCCATAGTAGTATTCCACATGGAAAGCGTGAAAACCTTGTCACCCAGCGCTTTAGACCCAAACAACGGTGAAGAGGCTGTCGTGGAAATACAAACTATGCTAGCTTTCTGGGCTTCGCGGCAGGCTGGTCCTCCCATATCGAAATCCGCAGCCGGGATAATTGCCACAACACCCTGTTGGACAAGCTGAACACCAACATCCGCAGAGGTTACCGGATCACTCTTGCTGTCCAGGTTAACAAACTCCACTTGACGTCCGAGAATACCACCATTGGCATTAATCTCATCAACTGCGAGTTGGATTCCGCGAAGAGCAGGCTCATCAATCGGTGCATTGATGCCCGTCAAAGCCAGTGCACCACCGATCTTCAGCGGCTTTGCTTCATCCTTGGGGGTTGCAGAGGCGCATGCACCTAGGAGCATGCTGAAGATAAGGATCAGAGACAACACAAAAATGCTCTTTTTTTTCATTACACATCTCCTTGTCAAAATTGGGTTTTAGATCGGATTGTCTCATCAAAGTAATATGCAAGTAAAAGTTTTTCAGATACTTCCTCAGAAAGATCAAATAGTTTCTGTCCGGGGAAGGAATCATTAAGCTCAACCGTGAGGTTGATGTTTCTACAGTGGAAATGAAAGAGAAATAAGATCTCAAGTTGAATTACCCCACCTGCGAATGATTTTTATTGGACTGTATAAATAGAAATTTTGATGATTTAAGTATAGACATTCAAATAAGAAATACATCCTGGGAAAAGTACCTGTTTGTCCCGGTAAAGTACCGGTATCCCGGTAAAACCTTGTTATTCATGTTGTCTGTATTTCAAAAATCGGGAATTGATATCTAAGCACGATTAGTCAACATAACCTTTTTTCACAGCATAATTGACCAACTCGGCTACGGAATGGAGACCCAGTTTCTTCATAATATTGCCGCGGTGCCATTCTACAGTCTTGACGCTGATATTTAGGAACAAAGCAATCTGCCGACTGGTTTCACCTGAAGCTACTTTTCGAAGGATTTCCTTTTCGCGCGTAGAAAGATCGTTTTCAGACATGTTGGAGGCAGTGTTGGCATTTCTCAGCTGCTCCAGCACGATAGTAGTAACGGAAGGGTATAAGAAGCTTTCTCCTCCGGCAACCGACCGGATGGCTTTGATCAGGTCGGTTCCAAAAGCGCGTTTTAGGATATATCCGGCTGCCCCCGCCTGGAGTAGGGGTAGAATGTAGTGCTGGTCCTCGTATTGAGTAAGGATCAGAATTTTGGCTTCTGGATTTTGGAGGCGAATTGTCCGTGTAGCTTCGAGACCATTCATTTCGGGCATTGCTATATCCATTAAAACGACATCTGGTTTCAATAACCGGTAAAGATGAATAGCTTCGATCCCATTGTCAGCCTCTCCCGCAATTTCAACATCATCATAATACTTCAATAGAGCTTTGATACCTTCACGCAGGATGGTATGGTCATCCACTAGCAGGATTCGTATCGTCATTTATTCATCATTCCCCAGATTTTTAAAATAAACGTGGACGATTGTTCCTTTACCGGAAGCGGTCTCAATTTCAAGAGTGCCCCCAAGGATGGCTGCTCTCTCGCGCATTCCG
>JABLXM010000020.1 GCA_013177815.1 Anaerolineae bacterium
TTGGCGCAAAATTCGGCGGGTGCTCAAAAGGGGAGTGCGGTGCTTGTTCAATTTTGCTAGATGGGAAGGTTACTAACGCTTGTTCGATATTTGCTGTTCAAGCCGAAGGACATTCGGTACAAACCATCGAATCGATCGGGGAACATCCAACGCAAGGATGGCGTCGATCGGAAGGGCTTAGCGTTCTACAACAGGCATTCGTGGAAACTGGTGCTGTACAATGCGGTTATTGCACGCCTGCGATGGTGCTTGCAACGCACGAACTGTTACAAAGAGAAATATATCCCACTGAAGAACAGATTCGGCAAGTGCTATCGGGTATTCTTTGCCGGTGTACTGGATACATAAAACCAGTAGAGGCTGTTCTCCGCGCTGCTGCTATTCTCCGTGGGGAATATGTTCCGCCAATCGAGAAACCCGGTCTATCAACGCCGGTCGATTTACCTCTTGCACATGCGTCGCCCGGTGAAAATCAGCAGATCATTGATGATAATTTCTTAGTGAAATCTAAAGTACTTCCAAGAGTGTTCACGCCCCCGGACACAGAAAAACTCACAAGCGTTGGAAAACCTGAAATAAAGGTTGATGCTGTTAAACTTGTCCAAGGAAAACCCGCATTTACTGATGATTTTGAGATGCGTGGGATGTTGATTGCAAAAGTATTACACAGCCCGGTTGCACATGCTCGAATTAAAAATATTGATGTATCGAAAGCGAAATCATTGCCGGGCGTTGCGGCGGTGCTCACCTATAAGGACCTGCCACGGGTTGTCTACGCCACTGCAGGACAATCCGACCCCATGCCTGGACCATTAGACACCTTTTCTTTGGATAACAAAGTGCGGTTTGTTGGCGATCGCGTTGCATTCGTTGCAGCAGAAACCGAAGAGATCGCTAATCAGGCGCTCAAACTGATAAACGTCGAATATGAAGAATTACCCTTTATCATTGATCCACGCAGTTCAATGAGTGATGGGGCGGTTAAAATCCATGACGAACCGGAATATGTGGTTCATGATCTTTCAGACCCCAACAAGAATGTGGCTGCTGCCATCAGAATCGATATCGGTGACCTGGATAATGGATTTTCCGAGGCGGATCAAATCATCGAAGCAGAGTACAAGGTGCCCAAGGTGCATCAAGCGCATATCGAACCACATGTTTCGATATCCTATTGGGATGAAAATGATCGCCTTGTAATCCGCACTAGCACCCAAGTTCCTTTCCATGTACGCCGGATCTTGGCGCCGGTGCTTGGTTTGCCCATGAAGCGCATCCGAGTCATCAAACCACGTATCGGAGGTGGCTTTGGCTCCAAGCAAGAGGTCTTGATCGAAGACGTGGTCGCGCATTTGACCATCGCCACCAAACGACCGGTGCGCTATGAATATACCCGGGAGGAAGAATTTATCGCAGCTCGCTCGCGTCATCCGATGATCATTAAACTCAAGACCGGTGTAAAGAATGACGGTACGATCACAGCCAACGAAATGTACGCGCTCAGCGATACAGGAGCATATGGCTGCCACGCGTTGACCGTCACCGGTAATACCGGTCATAAGGCTATGGCGCTTTATACCGGTGATGGTAAATACCGAAAGGCGCCCAATATCCGCTTCTATGCTGATATCGTCTACACAAATACACCGCCATCTGGCGCCTACCGGGGCTATGGCGCGCCGCAAGGATTTTGGGCGGTTGAGCGCCATATGGAAACGATTGCGGCAAAGCTTGGGATGGACCCCATTCAATTCCGACTCAAGAATTGCTTGCGTGCAGGGGAGATTCATCCATTCAGCATTGCGTGGAGCGAGGGGCGCGAACCCAAACCGGAGTACATCCAGACGATTGGTATAGAGCAATGTGTTCACCAGGGTAAGAGCGCGATAGGTTGGGACCAAAAATACGGGAAACAAGAATGGCGCGATTCGACCGACAAGCCATATCTAAAACGGGGCATTGGGATGGCTCTAATGATGCATGGCACAGCGATCGCATACTTGGATATGGGCGGCGCTTCAATTAAAATGAATGAGGATGGTAGTTTCAACTTATTGGTCGGTGCTACCGATCTTGGCACCGGGTCTGATACTGTTCTCACTCAGATGGCGGCAGAAGTTTTGGGCGTGCCGGTGGATGATTTCATCGTATATTCATCCGATACGGACTTTACCCCCTTTGATAAAGGCGCATACGCTTCGAGTACAACCTATATATCCGGCGCCGCCACCACCCATGCAGCCGCCAAGGTCGCAGAGCGGATTCGCGTTCGAGCAGCAATGATCCTGAACGATCGGACCGATGGCGCACCCGTAAAACCTGATGAGATAATTCTCAAAGACCGTCGAGCGCATGCGTCCGATGGCAGGGCTGTCACCTACTCCGAAATTGGTCATCATTCCTTGCACCATAAGGATCAGGAACAGATCATGGCGGTTGCATCATACGTTTCACCAGTATCGCCCCCGCCGTTTGCAGCTCAGTTTGCCGAAATAGTGATGGATATCGAAACCGGGCAGGTCAAGGTTGAAAAATTGGTCATGGCAGTGGATGCCGGCAGGATTGTCAATCCGGTCACGGCATCTGGGCAAATCGAGGGTGGCATGACCCAGGCGCTCGGTTACGCCGTTTGCGAAGAGATGACATATGACGATAAGGGTGCGCCCGTAGAACGTGACCTGGTAGACTATCATATCTTTAGGGCTGATGAAATGCCGGAACTCGAGACGATCTTTGTGGAGACATTCGAATCCTCCCATCCGTTTGGTGTTAAGGCAGTCGCTGAGATTCCCCTGGACGGCGTAGCCCCGGCTGTTGCCAACGCAATTTATAATGCTTCAGGCGCCATGCTTTACGAAAATCCCGCCACACCGGATCGGGTTTGGAAAGCATTACAAAAACAAAAGATCAATTGATCAGGCAAATTATGCAAAATTCGAATTCACCCATCTATGTAGTCGGTCATATCAATCCGGATACTGATTCGATTGCATCAGCCATCGGCTATGCCTGGATATTGCGTGAGCGGGATGGGGTAAATGCAATCGCTGCTCGCGCGGGTGGTATCAATCCCCAGACCAGCTGGGTGCTAAAGTTGTTAGAGTTGGAAACGCCGCTTCTTATCACCGATGCTTCTCCACGCTTTGAAACGGTTATGCGTCGTTTGGATACGACCTCACCAAAGCAACCGCTAAGGGAGGCTTGGAACATTGCCAGTCGTACAGGCGGGATTGCCCCTATCATCAATTCCGATGGAACGCCGTATGGTTTGGTAACCGGTAGAAGCATATTTGCGCTTGTCAATCACATGGTTGGTCCACATGCTCGTAACCAGGAAATGCGCATGCGGGATATTTTGAACCTTCCATCCAGCCAGGCGGCGGATACAAAGATCTCAAAGTTCCAGTCTGTAACCCGTATCCGTGACGTGATCAACCGTCTACTTCGTGAGGAAGGCGATGAGTTTTGGGTCGTTGACGAGCGTGGGCATTATCTTGGAATTTGCCGCCAACGTGATCTTCTAAACCCACCCAGACTAAAATTGATCCTTGTTGATCACAATGAAGCATCGCAGGCTATATCATCGCTTGACGAAGCGGAATTGATCGAGATACTTGACCATCACCGTCTTGGCAATCCATCCACCCATGTGCCGATCCGATTTACGGTGGATATTGTTGGAAGCACAAGCACTCTGGTTAGCGAACGAATAGAAGAAGCCGGTTTAAGCGCCCCGCCAGCCATTGCAGGGATGATGCTCTCTGGGTTACTATCTGACACATTGAATTTATCATCCCCTACAACGACGGATCGAGATCGGTTGGCGGCTGAGAGGATGTCGCGCTGGGCGTTCGTCGGTGGCGGCGTTTTAGCAAACGAAACCATCCATTCCTATGGGGATAAAATCCTCGCTGCGGGAGCCGGATTATCTGTAAGAACACCACAAGAAGTGGTCACAAGCGATATGAAAGTTTATTCCGGCGGTGGCTATGAGTTCGCCATTTCACAGGCAGAAGTTAATGATATGTATGAATTGCGCGATCAAATCATGCCGTTGAGCAAAGCGCTTTTACAATTTAGGGAAAGTAAAGGGCTGGATTTCGCGATGTTGATGGTCACAGATGTCGTATCGAAGTCGTCCGTTTTGATTATGGACAATCCCCCTATGATCCTTGATGATCTGCCTTTTCCAATCCAACAGGATGGTACGCGGCTGGCTGAAGGCGTAGTGTCGAGAAAGAAGCAGTTATTACCTGCAGTGCTGGGACTAATCGAGGAGTAGTGAATGAGCTCATTTTATTCATCTGTATATGAACTTGAAAAGAGCGGTCAAAATGGGGCTATCTGCACGATAATTGATACGCGTGGTTCAACCCCGCGCCATGTGGGCAGCAAAATGCTCGTCTTCGCGGATGGTCATATCACAGGTACAGTTGGCGGGGGAGAGGTTGAGAACCGCACGATCCAGGAGGCGCTTGGCGCAATCAAAGATGGAAAAAATCGTTTGCTTTCTTATGATATGGTAGATCCTGAGCGAGGTGACCCCGGAATTTGTGGAGGAACGTTGCAAATTTTCATCGAACCAATCCTCTCCAAACCTTTATGCCTGATCGTAGGCGTTGGACACGTTGGACGCTGCGTAACCCGGGTCGCGAAATTTCTGGAGTATCGGGTTATTGTCTCGGATGATCGCCCTGAATTCTGCGGGGTAGAAGCCAGCCCTGAAGCCGATGAGATAATTGAATGTAAAATGTCGGAACTGCCTGATAAATTGGATCTTTCGGGTTCATATGTTATCCTGACGACCCGGGGAACTGATGTGGATATCGAAGGGCTCCCCAATTTAATTGATGCCAACCCGGCATATATCGGCATTATTGGATCGAAACGGAGATGGCTAAATACCCGTAATAAGTTGATCGAGTTGGGGTTCCCACAGGAGAAGATCGACCGGGTTCATTCACCGATTGGACTTGAACTGAACGCCGAAACCCCGGAGGAAATCGCCATTAGTATTATGGCTGAATTGATCTTGATTCGTAATGGTGGTTCAGGTTTGCTAATGAAATACACGCCCAAGAAATAACGAGGAGCCATGTTGCAAGAATATATTTCAGTCTCTAGCATTGAACAAGCTGTTGATTTACTTGCATCCTACAATGGTTCAGCCCGTATTATTGCCGGAGCGACCGATCTATTATTGGAGATCGAACGTGGCGCGCGTAAGGATGTTGGAACGTTGATCGATATCTCTCGGGTGAAGGACGAGGATTATATTACGCCGGATGATAAAGGCATGATTCACTTGGGACCTTTGGTAGCGCACAATGATTGCGTAGCATCAAGCCTAATCCAACAGAAGGCGTTGCCGTTGGCTCAGGCAGCCTGGGAAGTGGGATCACCACAGATACGTAATCGGGGCACGATTGCAGGAAACCTGATCACTGCTTCACCAGCTAACGATACCATCACGCCTTTGATGGCGCTTGGCGCCGAAGTGACGCTGGCATCGGTCAGGGGCACCAGGGTCATTCCCTTACGAGAATTCTACACCGGGGTTAGAAAAACGGTCATGGAACCAGATGAAGTGTTGACTGATATCGCCTTCCCCGCAATGCACGAAAGTCAACACGGCAAATACCATAAGTTCGCGCTGAGAAAGGCACAAGCCATCTCAGTGGTGAACATTGCGGTCATCGTTGAGTTTGGTGCCAATGGCATTGTATCCGATGCACAAGTCACTTTAGGTGCTGTTGCGCCAACCATTATCCACGCTGCTGAGACTGAAGAATACCTTATCGGAAAGCAATTAACACCGGATGTCATCGATAAGGCGTCTCAACTGACCGCCCAGGCAGCTAGACCGATCAATGATATTCGTGGATCTGCCAGGTTCCGCCGGCATATCGCCAAGGTGTTGACCAAAAGGGCATTGGCTTCGATCCAAAACGGCGACGAACGGAAAGGTTTTCCATCCGAACCGGTGCTTCTCAAGAATCCATCCCTAATAAAGCAACCCCTCATCGAAACATACAAAATCAGCCATGGCACGCCGATCAAAACGATGGTCAACGGGAAAGAATATACAGTGCCGACCGGATATGAAAAATCCCTGCTTAGGTTCCTACGGGAAGAGCTGTTATTGATTGGCTCGAAGGAAGGTTGTACGGAGGGTGAATGTGGAGCATGCACGGTCATTTTGGACGGCGAGGCGGTTATGAGCTGCCTGGTCCCTGCCGGCAGGGCTCACATGGCGAACATTACCACCATTGAGGGGTTGACTCAAGGTGATGAACTTCATCCGGTCCAGCAGGCATTCATCGAAAAAGACGCAGTGCAGTGCGGATATTGCACGCCAGGGTTTATCATGTCCGGTGCGGCGTTATTGCAGGAAAAAGCCAACCCAACCAGGGAAATGGTGCGACAGGCAATCACCGGCAACCTGTGCAGGTGTACAGGATACTATAAGATCGTCGAAGCAATCGAAGCAGCGGCTAAAGTGGGGAACGATGAGAAAACATAGTTCTTTTCAGGAAGAAAGACCTAAATCGATCAAACGGAGTGTACATCCCATCTGGCGGGTTATCGGTTTTATCATGGCTTTCCTGATACCCTTCTTATCCTATTTTCTCAGCCTGATCGCCATCGAGCAAAATCGTGCCAATCATTGGATTCGCATACCACCAGAGTTTATTGCGAGAGGATTGGGTGATCCGTATCTTTATGTAAAGATACTATTGACGATATTAATCTCGGTGATTTTGTTCGGAATTTTCAGTTTGATCACTTTCTTTTTGTATGGTTTGCTTGCTCCCCCGCGATATGGACCATACGATGCCCCGCCGGTTCGTTATCGCGGAAAACCTTATAAACGTTAACATGGCAATTGCCATTGTGGAGGAATAAATGGGTGCGATAGGAAAATCCATAAAGCGCGTAGACGCGCTGGGAAAAGTTACGGGGAATGCGCTTTTCCCAGGCGATATCAATAAACCCAACCAGACATACGCGAAGATTCTTTTCTCGAATGTGCCGCATGCACGCATCATCAAAATCGATGCTTCGGAAGCAGAAGCAATGCCGGGAGTTGTGGCAGTCCTAACCGCCGCGGATGTTCCTGTAAATGAATATGGGCTCAACAACATGGACCAGCCTGTATTATGCGGACCAGGCGCTGTAAAACCATACACAGATCGTGTCCGGTTTATTGGTGATCAGATCGCGGTTATCGTCGCTGAGAGTGAGGCAATTGCTACCCGAGCGAGGGATTTAATTAAGATCGACTATGAAATGTTGCCAGTGGTGACCGATCCACTCGATGCGATGAAACCTGATGCAATTCTGCTGCATCCGGATAAAGGGTCGAATACATTTGGTCATTATCTTATTCGCAAGGGGGATGTATCGAATGCTTTCAAACAGGCAGATGTCATCATCGAAGCTGAGTATCGAACACCTGCTCAGGAACATGTGTTTCTTCAACCCGAAGCCGGGATCGCCTATATCGATGAGGAAGGGCGCGTTACTGTAGAGGCAAGTGGTCAGTGGGTGCACGAAGACCAGCACCAGATCGCCCATGCGCTTAACCTGCCGCTTGAACAGGTTCGCGTCATATATCCGGCGATTGGCGGGGCGTTTGGGGGGCGGGAAGATATATCGATCCAAATAGCTTTGGCGCTGGCTGCCATGCGATTGCACGAACGCGGGATTGAGCGTCCGGTCAAGATCATTTGGAGCCGGGAAGAGTCGATCATTGGACACCATAAGCGCCATCCATATATCATCCGATCTAAATGGGGGGCTACCCGGGAAGGAAAGGTGATTGCTGCCGAGAACGAATTGATCGCAGATGGCGGCGCGTATTATTACACATCGACCAAAGTTCTTGGGAATGCAACTTTGATGTGCACAGGTCCTTATGAAATACCCAATGTTCATGTAGACTCCTACGCGGTTTATACTAACAACATCCCCAACGGCGCTTTTCGAGGTTTCGGTGGACCACAAGGAGCATTTGCCGCAGAAATGCAAATGGATAAACTCGCCGAAGCACTGAGAATGGACCCGGTTGAGATACGTATGAAGAATATTCTTCATACGGGATCTTTACTCTCGGTGGGTACACCGATTCCTGGTCAGGTGAATCTTGAAGAGGTGCTGCGACAATGTGCGCTCAAAGCAGGTTGGCACGAGACCCCATCCGGTTGGCAATTGAAAGCAAGTATGAAAAATCAAGGGGATGACGGTTCAAAACGTCGCGGCATTGGTATTGGTGTTGCCTTCAAGAATATCGGTTTCTCTTTCGGTTACCAGGAGAATTGTACGGCAGAGATCGAATTACACGGCGATGCTGAAATCGACCAGGTCATTTTAAAACACGCCGGCGCAGAAGTTGGTCAGGGAGCACATACCGTCTTCATCCAAATGGCTGCGGAAGCTCTGGATGTTCCAATTGACAAGATATCCCTGATAGCGTCGGATACTGCGGTTACCGGTAATTCTGGAAGCGTCTCAGCGTCCCGGATGACATTCATGGCTGGTAATGCCATCCGGGGGGCAGCGGCACTGGCGCTGGAGAAATGGCAAAATGAAGAACGACCGACGGTTGCGACCTACACCTACCTGGCTCCGAAAACCACACCTTACGACCCGCATACCGGCAGGTCGGAACCCAATGTCGCCTATGGCTATGTTGCCGAGGCTGCCGAGGTTCTCGTTGATGTTGAGACCGGTGAATTGAAGATTACCAAGGTCATTTGCGCGGACGATGTCGGAAAGGCGATAAGCCCCAACCTGGTCAAAGGACAAATCGAAGGGGCGGTCGTGCAGGCGTTAGGTTATACTACCATCGAGAACTTTATCCAAAAAGATGGTTACACGTTGACAAAAAACTTGTCGACTTACGTGATCCCTACCGTTCTTGATGTTCCAGATGAAGTCGAATCGATCATCCTCGAATTCCCTGAAGAGCGAGGACCTTGGGGCGCGCGCGGTATGGCGGAGATGCCGGTATTACCATTGGCGCCCGCAATATGCGCGGCGGTGAAACAAGCCACTGGCGTCTGGTTCGATGAGTTTCCCTTGACACCAGAAAGAATCTTGACAGGTATTGGTGAATTCGAAAATTGATGAATGATAGCGTAATTCTTGTTCGCGGCGGTGGCGACCTTGCTTCTGGGGTTGTCCACCGCTTGTTCCGTTGCGGCATCAAAGTAGTCGTTGCGGAGTTACCCAACCCATTGGCAGTCAGGCGGAGCGTTTCCTTCGCAAACACTGTCTATACGGGAAAACATCAGGTGGAAGACATTTCCGCTGTTCTTGTTCGGTCTGCTGTAGAGATTGAAAAAACAATCAAGGCAGGACTGGTGCCGGTCATCGTAGACCCTGAAATGGAGATCGTGCGGGACCTCGACCCTAAAATTGTCGTAGATGCCCGCATGATCAAATTTGCTCAGGCGCGGTACGCGACATCGATATTCTCGATTGGACTGGGTCCTGGCTTTATTGCCGGTGAGACGTGTAATGCGGTCATCGAAACAAAACGCGGGCATCATCTGGGCAGGGTCTACTGGCAAGGTGGCGCCGAACCTGACTCGGGTGTTCCGGAGCGCGTTGGAGGACATGAGTCGGAGCGGGTGCTTCGCTCACCAGCGCAAGGGAAGATCAAGAATTACCGTGAGATTGGCGATCTGGTTCGCAAGGGGGATATCGTTGCCGAGGTTTCGGGTAAACCAGTCATAAGCGAATTCGATGGCGTGATTCGTGGGCTGGTATACGAAGGGATTGATGTTACGGCTGGATTGAAGATCGGTGATATCGATCCAAGGAATGATCCTGCACTTTGCCATCAGGTATCTGATAAAGCGCTCGCCATCGGCGGCGGGGTGTTGGAAGCGTTATTGACCAGAAAGAATATTCGTAAATTGTTATGGACTTGAACATATGCTTCTGAAGGAAGCATTCCGAGTTGGACAAACAGATCAGATAGCGATCGTCGGGGCGGGGGGGAAAACATCCACCATGTTCATGCTGGCGCGCGAATTGAATTCGCGTGCAATCTTAACCACAAGCACTCATTTGAGTATCGGACAAGCTCGCCTGGCAGATGACGCGCATGTAGTTCGGAATGTACCGGACATTCTTGCGATCCTGTCGGAAACACCAAAACAAAATAATGTGGTTCTTTTCACCGGTCCACCCGGCGAGCATGGGCGATTAGACAGCCTTGACATGGAGACATTGAATGTCCTTAGCCAGTATTGCCGTCAGTCAGCAACACCGCTGCTGATTGAAGCGGATGGGTCGAAATGCCGTCCGCTCAAAGCGCCTGGCGAAAACGAACCGCCCATCCCCAACTGGGTTGACAAAGTGATTGTCGTGGTTGGATTATCCGGAGTCGGGAAACAAGCCACGGAGGATGTCATCCATAGACCGGAGGTATTTTGCAAGTTAGCCGGCATAAATCTGATGGACAGGGTCACGCCGGCTGCGATTGCAACTGTTTTAACGCATCCTGATGGTGGCTTAAAGAACATCCCTGATCGTGCCCATAAGTGCATACTTCTGAATCAGGCAGACAACGCTCATTTAGAAAAGGCGGCTGAAGAAATCGTCGGCAGGGTATCAGGCTATTTTGATACTGTAGCCACATCGAAACTGCTTAACGATCGCCAGGAACCAATGCTCTCGCCGGTAAAAACACGGTCAGAACCAATAGCCGGGGTTGTGCTGGCTGCCGGCGGCGCTTCTCGTTATGGAACGCAGAAACTCCTTGTGGACTGGTTTGGCAAACCCTTAATTCAACATGTAGTCGAGGTGGTTGCCTCATCAGGCTTGATGCCAGTTGTAGTAGTGGCGGGTGAGGAGGCACAAGAAATTCGTAATATCGTTGTGGCACCAAAAGTCCTCATAGTCGACAATCCCACCTGGTGGGAGGGTCAGAGCACGTCTGTCATACAAGGATTGCGCGCAATAAATGCGTATACGGGTGGAGCAATATTCTTCCTGGGTGATCAACCTGCCATTTCGAAAACGCTTATTCACCACCTTATAGAAGTCAAAAAGACTGATAATCATAAAATTATCGCACCGGCTATCAAGGGCAAACGCGTGACGCCGACTCTGTTCGACCGCGATTTATTCGAGCAATTACTTACTATCACAGGCGATGAAGGTGGAAGGCAATTGTTCGATAATTACAGCCCACACTTAGTGGATTGGGACGATCGCAGGTTGATGGAAGATATCGACACGACCGATGATTATCGTCGCCTCAGGAGGTTATATGAGTAAGGTGTCCTGCGGCGCGATCCTGTTGGCAGCAGGCATGTCCCGCCGCATGGGAACGCCCAAGTTGCTATTGCCCTGGCATGGACGTACGATCATCAAAACGATCGTAACTATTCTCGAACAAGCACAACTGGTTGAAAAGGTCATCGTTCTGGGCAGCCATCGCCGGCAAATTCAAGATGAGTTGGTAGGCGCTAATTTTAAGCAAATCATCAACCCCAAGTATCGTGATGGCGACATGTTGAAATCAATTCAATACGGTATCCGCGCTTTGGATGAATCAACAAATGCGGCGTTAATCATTCTCGGGGATCAACCGACGCTATCATCTGATATCATCTCATTGGAAATTGAATTGGCTGGAGTGACAGAAAAGAACATCATTATTCCAAGTTACCAGATGAAACGCGGGCATCCCTGGCTGATCAAGCGACCGCTCTGGCAGGAAATCCTCGAATTGCGGTCCCCGTATACATTGAGAGATGTGATAAACCGCCACGATAACGATATTCATTACTTGATTACGGATGATCCACATGTCTTGCGAGATGTGGATACACCAGAGGCGTATCAAAGCCTTCTTGATGAAATCCAAGGCACTGATAGTTAGGGGCATCGATCGGTCATCCTGACCTGAAGGATGGTTGACGATTGACAATCAGAATTGGATCGCCCCCGCAAATATTTTTAGATTTACATCAACCGTCCGAGCTGTCGGAAATACCAGGCGTTTCGATATCATCATTGAACTGGCTGTTGACCATCCCATGAATAAGGTTGCGGGCTTCGTCCACTTGGTTTGTGCGTGCATAGATGCGGGCTATCCCCAGTGGTCCAACCGTCAATCCATATGTCACTCCTGCGCTTTCCTGGCTTGAAAAGGCATCGATGCCATTTGCCTTGAGAAAAGCCAACATGATGCTGGCATCCAACTGACCTTGAGCCTGGTAAACCTCGGTATAAAGTTGCCCGGATGGGACTTGTTGATTTTCCGCGTAGCCCAGCGCGCACTCCAGCGATTCATCGAGGTCTTGTTTGAATTTATTGACTTGTTCCAAAAAATTGATCTCTTCAGGCTTTGTCGTCTCGAAGCTGTCAATTCTACTTTGCAACAAATATCCATCCGGGATATCGTCTAGGTCGAGATCATCATTCAGGGCAAAGGTAATTACCTGCATGACCGACTGGTTGTAAGCTTGTAGCTCATGAAATAATCTTATCAATTCGGGGTGGTCAGGTGGGGTTGGCAAGGGAAATGGGCTTTGCTTGTTCAACGCATTTTGTAATTGTTCGAACATATTCTGGGATGGGTTTGTCATGATTCACCTCCAAACATGTATTAGTTTATTCCATTTTTGCAATCTTGTGTTTGATTCGTTGCAGGCGATGATCGATCGAAGGACGGATATCTTCGGAATGACCATCTATTTCACTATATTTCATCGCTTCTTCTGTCCAGAATAAAGCCATCTGATAGTTCCGTTGAATGTGTTCGTAAATCTTTGCCAGTGATATGGCAGCATTTACAGAACCGTATTGGGTTGCGAGTTCCAATAAGGCAATTGATTTATCCAACATGCCTTTTTTACGATAAATATTTGCCAACTGCGTATAGACGATTTCTTGCTGATGTTCCTGAAGGTTTGTACCAATAAGTTGCTCATACCGGTTGGCAGCTTCCATGTCCAATCCCTGGTCGCCGTAGAGTCGCGCGATTGCCAGGCTATCGGACCCATGTTGGTTAACATTTTCATTATCGTTATCGATCAATATGGACAGATGTTTTAGTAATGCGCCCAACGATAAGATATCCATACGATTATGGTAGAAAACACCTGCGAGTGGGGCAGGATCTCTACTTGTCAAAAAATCGAGGTACATCTCTGGCACCATCCAACCGGGGATATCCTCACCGCTCCTGTTGAACTCCAGGATCTCCCTCTCCAGTTCGCCCAACCTTCTGGATTTCAGGCGTTCCCGCCAGATGCGCCGGGATAAATGCAGGATGTCGATATGGTGACAATCGATAAAAGATGGCTCCATGTGGTGCAGTACGTACCTGTTTCTGATGACCGGCATATCGAAGGATTTGCCATTGAAGGTTACAATGACGTCAGCGCCATATAAGATTTTATCGAGCACGCACAATAACGCAGGTTCAAGTCCCGGTTCTGACATGAATAATTGGGTTGATTTGAACCCATCCTGAGTCATGCAACCACAGCCGATCATGAATGCGAATGTGCCTGTTCCACCCGCCAATCCGCTGGTCTCGGTATCCAGAAAGACCACTTTTGGAGACATTGGCAAGTTTTTTGTTGGCTTTGACCAATCCATCACAATCGGTGAGATTGGGATATCATCCAGAAGTACCTTGCCATGATGATAATCATCTTGGAATTGCTTTTCAATTGATAATACAGCCCCATAGGGTGTTTCAACTAATTCACCGCCTAAAACCACCTCAATAGGCTTTTTGGAATGTGGGGGGATCACCATACCTTTGGCACCGGAAAAAACACCCAGATGTTTTAGTTTTTCCAGCAACGGATTAGGTTCATTCTTATCCATGGACAGAATGGATTAATAATTCGTCGATGATCGCCAGCGTCTCTTGCTTACCTCCAAGGCCGGCTTCACCACCAGGTCCAACGCAACTCGGACAGCCATCCAGGCATGGACATGAAGCGATCAGGTCTTTTGCCCGAAACAACAAATCCTCAGGTTGCCCGAATAGTGCCCGGCTCAAACCGGTGCCTCCTTGAGCCAATTCATACAATATGATGATCGGATTTCCATCTGCAAGTTTGGACTGTGGCTCTGAATACCTGCCGAGGTCCTCGATATCACACATCAGGAACAGGCAAGCGAGGTGATGCAAGATATACGATAAGCCGGACAAACCACTCCTCAAGCGAACAACATTTTCCGCTTTGCGATGGCAAGATGGACATAAAGTTATCAAATTACTGATCGTGTTCGCCTCGTCCCTTGAAGTGAACGCTTTTAATGGCACTTTATGATGAATATGATGCTGTTGCTTCCCTTCGCCAATGCCGCAAACCCTGCACTTATAGCCATCCCGCCTTCTGACTTGCTCTCGGAGCGATGCCCACTCAGGACCGTAATTGTTCTCTTCAGAAGTCCACAACCCCAATTGCTTTATATTATTTACCACCTGGCTTGATAGGCTGATTCCGAGGCACTCAGTTAAGGTTTCGTTCGGCGGCAAAGATAATGGATGTGTCCCAACGATCTCTCGTTTTGCCCATGTGATCATACGGTACCCTGTCACAGAAGATGACACCAGTGCTTCCGCCACGAATTTTATTAAATCGACATTCTGACATTCATCGATTGTTTCCACGATCTCGATGTTCAATTCTCGGACCGGTTCGGTGTAATAATCCATCCAAGAAGGCTCCATGATAGCCTCCCCTTGCTCGAGGTTCAACGACCTCACTAGGAAGGCTTCACCTTGATGGAGGTATACGGCGCCTTCATGAACCATCCAGGTCGCGCTGTCCCGGTCGACCTCACCAATGCGCACCAAGTTTTCGGATTCTTCTCGCACATAGAGATGCACCCTGTCGCCGCCGGCGGAGCGCAACGAGACCTGGCTGGCTGGATAAGTACTTCCTGTCCAGAACGCTTTGCCTTCAGTGATTCGCACTTCCCTGGTTTCCTCGATCGCCCGAAGGATTTGAAGCACCGTTTCATCATCAAGCGCGCCAAACTTTTCGCGTTCAAGAAATGGCAATTCAAACAGCGCACAGCGCAGATGTGCGTAAAGGATGGCTAAATTGTCCGGATTGATCAGTGCTTTTTCAACCGGGTTCGTTATCATGTAGTCGCTATGATTGACAAGGTATTGATCAATGGGGTTCTGCGAGGCAATGAAAATTGCGGCAGACCGGTTGTGTCTTCTTCCTGCTCTGCCTGCCTGTTGACGTATTGCCGCCAAAGTCCCAGGATATCCGATGATTACAACCGCATCGACGCTCCCGATATCCATACCCAGTTCAAGCGCATTCGTTGAAATGACCATCCGTAATTCGCCGGATTTAAGCGCCGCCTCGATCGATCTGCGCTCGCTTGCCAGGTAGCCACTTCGATATCCTCGAATCCACCCGGACGGCACATCATTCTTATTGGTGATCTCTTTCAAAAGGAGTTCCACGCTTCTGCGTGATCTTGTAAAAAGAATGCTTTGCACATCGTGCGATAGCAGGTGCGGTGCCAGTATGGCAGCCTCATGATTGGCTCCACGACGCAGCCCTAATTCAGAATTAATAATGGTTGGGTTGACGATGACCATTGTTCTTCCGTGGGAGGGTGCGCCATCCGAAGAAATCAAATCAAACGGTTTGTCGACTAAATTCGAAGCGTGCTCTAACGGATTCGCAATTGTGGCGGATGTCAGAATAAATAGTGGATCACTGCCATAGAAATGGCAAACCCGAATTAACCTTCTCACAAGGTTTGCCACATGTGATCCAAAGATGCCGCGGTAAGTGTGAGCCTCATCAATGACAACGAAACGCAGGTTCTCGAATAATCGCTTCCAGGTTGTATGGTGCGGCAGGATACCAATATGTAACATATCTGGGTTTGTAAGCAGAAAATTTACCTTTCCCTTGATGCCTGGACGCATATGTGATGGGGTATCGCCATCGATGATCGATGCTCTTATAGTTGGGGAGGAGCTATTGAACGCATTGTTTGTTGTATGATCTGGTTGTTGAAATTTTATGATCGATTTCAATTGATCTTGCGCCAGGGCGCGGGTTGGAAAAATGTACATTGCTGTTTGGTTTGGATGTTCGGTCAATGACTGAAGAATTGGCAGGTTGTAACATAGAGTTTTTCCGCTCGCGGTTCCGGTGGTAATGATCACGTTCTTACCAGCCCGAATGGCATTCCACGCATCAATTTGATGGGAATATAAATCTGATATATTTTGCGCGATCAGGGAATTTTTCAGGGAGATATGCAAATCTGGCGGAAGAGGTTGAAACTTGCCCGCTCTAGCCTCCTCATGATGCCAAGAGACGATGTCGTCTGATAACAATTGATCGGATGACAAAAGACCAAGAAAATTATCTATTTTATCCATGTATGCACATTCAGATACGCATTTGGCGCAATTTCGGGTTGCTGATATGAAAGATCGCAAAACCAAGCGTACAACAAATGCCACAAATCATGAGCGTGGCGGAAATGCCAAAACGCTCAGCTAAAAAACCCATGAACAAACTCCCAAATGGGGCAATACTCTGAAGCACCCAAAGGTAAGAACTTATCACCCGCCCACGTAATTCGTCGGGTGAATTTAATTGCACGATCGTATTGGTCAATGATAGTTGGGTCACCCAGCCCCAACCGAGCACCAATGCACTACCTAACGAAACTGAAATTGACCGAGAAAGGCTGATCAATATAAGACCTAAGGAAAAAGCGAATTGACCGACTATCAACCACGATGTTTTCCGCTGGGTCGTACTGAACAATGCGATCGCGATCGCTGCGATCAATGCGCCAATACCTTGAAAGGTTATCATGTATGAATTTAAGGCTGCTGAATCAGCCGAGGTTTTAGAAAGGGGTAACAATATTTCTTCAGCGTAAGCCGGAACAAATTGGGTGAATGAAAATCCAAAGAATGCAGGCACGGCAATCGCTATGATCAACAAAGATATGCTGGGCGATGTCCAAACATATTTTTGCCCCTCAATCAGTTCCGAGAAATCAATCCGACTTGGATGTGGACTCTTTTGGGGCTGTCTATTCTGTATCTTAGCCAAGCCGGCGATTACAATCAGGTAACTTATTGCGTTGATGATAAAGACCCAGCCAATATCATTCCCTTTCAAGAAAATTACTAGTGGAGCAGAGACGGCGGGACCAACCACCCGCGCCATATTGAATATGGTGGAATTTATCCCTATGGCATTTGCAAGCGTCTCCTTGCTCACAAGTTCGACAAACATGGATTGGCGGGCAGTGACCTCAAACGCATTCACGAATCCCAGGATACTAACCAGCACCAGCATATGCCAGATAGTAATGTCTCCCATGATCGTCAAGATACCCAGGATTGCTGCCTGGATCATCAATAAGAATTGTAAGACCAGGACAGCACGCCTTTTATCCATTCGCTCGATGACGACGCCGGCTGGCAGCATAACCAGCAAAGATGGAATGGTGGATGCGAATCCAATTGCACCTAAATAGATCGGTTGATTCGTGAGGCGATACGCCAGAAATGGTAATATTGTGACCTGCATCCACGAACCGACAAGTGAGAATAACTGCGTGGTTATAAATATGCGGAAGTCACGGTATTGCAACGCAGGAAAGCGATTTCTCAAGTGATGTTCTCCATCAATCTTTTTTACCTTAACTATCCGAAATCAGCAAGAAACGATTGTGATTTAGCCAATCGGATATATACTCATAATTCAGGCTATTGAATTTAACCATGATGACGTTGATTATTTCCGTGTTTGTTGGTTTATTATCGGCTTTATTAATTAATTACCTGGCTGACATTCTCCCAATCAAACGGCGGATTGCCAAGCCAATATGTGATGCTTGCCACGCCACGGTCAAGCTGGGTGATTACCTTTTGTTTTTTAAGCCATGCCCCAATTGTGGCTTAAGACGCAATCGTAGATGGCTAATTCTACCGGTATTCTTTCCGATCCTATTTTTATTATTGGCGCACTTCGATCTCTATCGCTTTGAAAGTGGGATATTTGACTGGATATTGATTTCTTACCTATCACTCATTGTTGTAATTGATCTCGAATATAAAGTGATTTTGAATGAAGTGGCATTGGCAGGAATCGTCATCTGTGGGGTCGCAGGCGTGTTGCTCCATGGTTCCATAATAACGCTGATCGGAGGCGTGAGCGGCTTCCTAATTATGCTGGTTTTGTACTACCTGGGGCGCGTATTCGTCAAGGTGGTAAACAAAATTCGCGGATCATCAATCACCGAAGATGATGCACTTGGGTTTGGCGACGTCAACTTGAGCGGTTTACTGGGATTATTACTAGGATGGCAAGGTATCTTTGCGGGTTTGTTTTTTGGTATCCTGGTTGGTGGGTTGGTGAGCGGTTTCTATCTTGTTTGTCAACTGCTAAGAAAGCGATATACGGCTTACCATGCGTTGCCTTATGCGCCATTTCTGATCATTGGTGCTCTGCTTCTGCTCTATTTGCCCAATTGAGGACCGGCTTCTCTTACTTCGATATCCATAATATCGCGGTAAAGGTCAAAGTTTTGCTCAAATTGGTAGATTAGATGATTGGCATGCCGCTGGTATTCACTTTTATTTTGCCAATTATTAATTGGCAGCAAAATATCTTGTGGCACTCCCGGGCATCTCGAGGGCACACGCAAATCCAAAAAACCGTCGGTATGATATGGAATATGCTCCAATGCACCGGAAATCGCAGCGTTTATCATGGCGCGTGTATACGGTAAATGGATGCGCTTTCCAATACCGTATGGACCACCTGACCAACCTGTATTGAGCAACCAGACATTGACCTTATGTTGTCTAATCTTTTCGCCAAGCAAGTCACAATATACTTTCGGATGAAGTGGCAAGAATGGTGCGCCGAAGCATACAGAAAAAGTTGCCTGTGGGCGTTTTCCAAGATCTCTCTCGGTGCCTGCTAATTTGGAAGTATATCCGGAAAGGAAATAATACATTGCTTGGGCATTATCTAATTTAGAAATTGGCGGTAGTATGCCAGATGCATCAGCCGAGAGAAAGAAGATATTCTTTGGGTGACCGGCAATACCACTCTCGACATGGTGATCTACAAAATCAAGCGGATATGCCGCCCGTGTGTTTTCTGTCAATGTGGTGTCATTGAAATCCGGTTTCCTCGTTTTGTCATTCAGGATGACATTCTCAAGCACTGAAAACAACTGCTGCGAGGCATTCCAAATAATTGGTTCAAACTCCTGGTTGAGGTTGATCGTTTTTGCATAACAACCTCCCTCAAGGTTGAAAATACCGGCTTCCGACCAGCCATGCTCATCATCGCCAATAAGCTGGCGGGAAGGATCAGAAGATAATGTGGTTTTTCCTGTTCCAGATAAACCAAAGAACAACGCGACATCGTTATTAATTCCCAGGTTTGCAGAGCAATGCATTGATAGGATATGTTTTGCCGGGAGAAAATAATTCATCACGGTAAATACAGATTTCTTTATTTCGCCTGCATAAGCAGTTCCACCGATTAATATTGTTCTTTCGTTGAAATTGAGGATCACAAAGGTCTTCGAGTGTAATCCCTTGGTCCCTTCCGGCGCAGTAAAATCTGGGCAATGCAGGATTGTGAATGGGTTGGTTGGGTGGGAGGCGCTTGATTCGATGCTATTTTGCCTGATGAACAGGTTGTGGCTGAATAAGGCTGCCCATGCCTTTTCTGTGATTATTCGCAAAGGGATTGATGATTTTGCTTCAGCACCTGCGCACATTTCAACATGATATGCTACCCGGTTTTCGAGATAATCGAGCATACGAACCAGTAATTCTTTATATATCTCTGGTTCTAATGGCTGGTTGATCTCACCCCAAAAAATATTTTCTTGACCATAATCTACAATGAATTTATCTTTTGGTGAACGACCGGTGTAAATACCAGTATTGACAACAAGCGCACCGCTCTCAGAAAGTAGACCTTCCTGATTTCGAACGGCGTTCTCCAATAATATGACCGGATGGGGATTCGTGTAATCGTCTGGTATTGCACTGATCAGGTTTTCAATCTGCTTGTTTGTTACATGGATCATGTTTCAGATTTTCCTGGTTTTGATTGCTGAATTTTTGCTGGATCTGTTGTTGCTTAAGCGCTAAAGAACCCAGAACGCCATTCACAAACCTGGGCGAACTATCCGAACCATAACTCTTCGCCAATTCAATGGCTTCGTTTATTGCTACCTTGAGCGGAGTCTCATTGGTAACTGCAAATTCCCACAATGCAATTCGAATGATGTTCCGATCAATGATGGCAACTTGATCCAGGGGCCATTCTGGAGCATGTTCAAAAATGACGCTGTCCAACTCCTCCCTGATTGGTATCACACCCATTACGATATCTCTAACAAACTTTTGAAGTTTTTCCTCCAGGGGATCTTCGATCAATCGTTCTGTTAGAATCACTTCAGGGTGATGGCTTGTGAGGTCCGCTTCAAATAAAACCTGTAATGCAACACAACGCGCTTTCGTACGCGACTTCATAAATTATTGGTCATCTTGTCTGGTCGTGTAGTCGATGTCCTCGATGTGAATATCGATTTTCCCGATTTCCATATCAACCATTTCATTTATGGCTCTAGATACCTGGTTTTGGATGGTGTGACTCACATCACGAACAATAACATCCCTTTGAAGCACGACATATAAGTCAATATAGACGATGTTGTTTTCAACGATGATTTCTACACCATCCTCCGAACCACGCTTGAAAAGCCGGCTGACACCAGGTGGTATGGGCGACATTCTGCTGACACCCGGAACAGATAAACAAGTTAGTTTGGCGATCGTTATTAGAACATCGCCCGCTACGGTGGTTTTGCCAGGAGGTCGAATATCCTTCATAGCCATATCTCCATTCATTCTGCTATTATACACGAGCGTTATGTCAGTGTGATAACTGATGGATCATTGCTTGGTTCCTTTATACCTCTTAGTGCAATAACTGACAACAGAAACAAGATTCCATAGATGACGAAAAGAACCATATACCCTAAACCTGGAAATTCAGGGGCATATCGCGTAATGTTATCTGCGATTGGACCGCCAATGTATGCGCCGATCGCTCCAGCGCCGGCGCCGGCTAGATTGGATATGCCCAAGTACTTACCGGCTTTATCTTTGGGCACGATTTCTGTGCCTAGCGCCCAGTTGGCGGCGTAAAATAGACCGGTTGCCAAGCCAATCAATATACCTCCAAAATAGATTACAGGCAGGTTGGCAACGGATATGACAACGAATGTACCTACGGATGCCATAATTCCGCTGATGATCAATAATTTCTTTTTGCCAAACCGGTCTGCCAATGCGCCACTGGGTAGTGCTGATAGAAGAATGAATATCCCCACGAACATTGTAAGCGTCGCAGCGGGACCCGCAGCCTTCTCGTGTTCCAATCCCAACCTGCCTTGAAAGAAATAAACCGTGAAACTAGCCAGGTTGGTGGTTCCTACGAGAAAAGCCAATCGATTGATTACCCACCAGGAAAATGAAGGATTGGTGTGCGCCTCGTCACCCAAACCAATCCGAATGCTGATCCAGGTGCCAGCTCCCACGGCAATGACCATGGCTAATAATCCAAGGACGCCAAAGCTAATTACCATGGGTGTTGTCTCTAGATGGGCAGCGATATTATTGGCTAATTTAACCAACTGCCCTGATCCCAAAATAATCACGGTAAATACAATCGTCATAAATAATAATCGTAGAAAGGGTTGCCAATCCAAGCCTGTACGTTCGGGGATGTGCTGTTTTTCAGGAACCAACATAGTTAGGATGAGGGAAACAACAATGCTGCCGATGAGAACGAATAAGGCTCCCCAAAGATTGCCGGCTGCAATCAGCCGACCGATCGTGAATGCAACGAGAATGACAGGTACAGGTACTTCCATTATCGCCTTGATACCGGAAAAAATCCCCCGCTTTTCTTCTGGAACCACGTCAGGGATCAAACCCTGTGCAGCCCCATGTGCGGTATTGGCGAAAACCATCTGTAAAATAACAAGCCCAAATAAAGCCCAGTATCCTGCCATGCCTTCCATTGATGAAATAAATCCTACGGATATGACCACCAGGATTATCCCAATGGAACCTGCCAGTATGAATGGTCGCCTGCGGCCCAGCTTGGATGGATTATTATCAGAGAGCATCCCCATTAAAGCTTGAACCAACACTGCCACCATCAGTGTCCAAAGCCTCATCTGACCATATAATGTCCCCTTGAGTTCTTCACCAACAAAACTTTGGATGAGAAGCGGTAGCACCAGCGGCGTCATCGTCTGGGAGAGTGTTGTCAAGCCCAACCAGTAACTATTTACTGTGATGTAATCAAACCAGCGTAAGGGGCGAGTCATATTTCCTCCATGTAAGACACATAATATATAAACACGATCATGCCGGTAGTGGTACGGTCACTTTACATATGGGGCCAATAGGGTATTGTATGCGTTGCATGAGGTAGCACCGCTATACTGTGGTTTGGCGGCAGGTGTTCCAGCGCCATAGATACAGCTTTATCAAGATCATCGGCAGGTTCCATGAAATAATTTCTCGTAGTATCCGCAGATAAATTAGAGATCAGTATTATTTTTGCATATTTACTCTGCAATGCCAACTGATAAGCTTTATGTGGACCAATTTGGAATCCGAGCGACCTGAATAATTTTATTGCTTCATCCCGATTGGATATTCCGCGCATGAAGTCTTCCAGTCGATCGCTGCCAATACCCTGGCTGCACGCTGCCGCCAGGATGACGACGCCACCGGGTTTGCAGAATAATAATGCGTGTGTAATGGCTTTTTGGGCTTGATAGAGATTGATATCCTTAGGATACCCACCGGCAGAGGCAATAACAAGGTCAAATTGTTCCCTTCCTGCCATTTGCATAGATTGTTTGCATATTTCAATACCGGCAAGCATGACCTTACGGGGTGTGTCGACGATAACATCAATGATTTTAAAATCCGGGGTCATAACGGTATTGATAGCTAGATCTATGCCGATAAAATCCCCAATTGCTTCAACATCCTGTCTCATAGGATTATCATGGTAGTATCCAGGCAATGTTCTTTCCTGCCCCAGCATGGCGTGGTTTTGCTCTATCGTACTCCTGCCGGCAAGACCAATTGCTGCGGTTTTTACGCCGCCCGAATATCCCATGAAGTGGTGAGGTTCGATGTTCCCAATAACAACTTTAAAATCCGACTGATAATATTCTTTGTTGATCCACACATCCGTTCCGTAAGGGGTTTTCCCAAGATTTATCAAGCATTCTCTGTTATCGCAATCGTGCCTGACGATTTCAATGCCGGCAATCTCTGGGATAGGTAGCATCTTGCCAATCTGAGACTGCTCCATTGGCTTGTGGGTTCCGCTTGCGATGAATAGACGAATGTTTGGAATATTAACACCGTCATTAAGTAATATATTTATAACCGGCGGCAGTAATATCTCGTAAGGGATGGGACGTGTATCATCGCTGATTGCAATTGCGATTGTTTTACCTGATAAATAAGGGTTATCCACAAGAATGTGAAGATGTTCCTTGAGAATTGCATGCAACCGTGCGCCAGGGTCCTTTAGTGGGGCAGGGGATGGCGGCTCGACTAATCGACATGAATTGATTCGTGCATCGCTACAAGCAACTTCACTAGTATGATACGGCAACTTAATATTTCGCATTGTGATCATTTTACATGATATGAGATAAGACGATGTAGTAGGGGGATAGAAATTTTTTATAATTTATCTATTGACATTATGCTTTTGATAAGTATAATTATCATAAACATAATAAAAGCATAAGGAACAAAAATGAACATTCAAAATGCAATGGACGCCTATCTAAACCTGATAAATTCTTCGAGAAGCGCTAATACAGCCCGCACATATGGCAACGCCCTGAAATATTTCACATCCGTATTGAGCGCTCACAACGTGATGATTGATGATGCGCAGGTAAATGATTTATCGCTTGACTCAATAAATTGGATGATCCAATCACTGCGAGTATATTCATCCACTACAGAGAGACTTTACCTTACTGCCATCAGTGGCTTCTTTGAGTTTTTGACGGCTGAAAATCTAATAGAAATTAATCTCACCCGATTGAAAATGATCATACGTCAAAGGTCGCGCCGACCGGCGATCCGGTTACCCCAATTTCCACAAGATGCAATAGAACTTGTATTAACCTATGCGCAATCTATTCCGGAGCATAGTATTACAAATCCGCAGGAGAAATTGCGCGCATTGAGAGATCGAGCTTTCTTGATCACCCTCGCGGATACTGGATTACGCGTCCATGAAATATGCAACTTGAGACGAGGCGATATAGATTGGTTCGAGGGTCGCGCTCAAATCGTCGGCAAAGGCAACCGTCAAGCCATCGTTAGGTTTTCGCATCGTTGTCAACAAGCGATACAGGATTATCATAAGGCGCGGGCTGAATTGGATGGTCAATCTGGCAAACCTCTTGGCGCCCTGCCGGTTTTTGCGCGACATGACCGCGGCGCTGGCAAAAAGGTAAAACCGATCACGACGACCACCGGTCGAAATATTGTAAATCAGCGCGTAGAAGAAGCCCTTGGTCAGGATAATGCAACGGCGATCACTCCCCATTCCTTTCGTCATTACTTTGTAACTCGGGTTTTGCAAACGTCTGATAATCTAAAATTGGCACAGGAATTGGCGCGGCACCAAAATATCGCGGTTACACAACGCTATGCCCACCTCTCGGACAAACAATTGGATGAAGGATACAGGTCTATTTTTGAGGCATAATCATTAAGGGTAATAATACGGTAATGTTGTGATAAATATTGCTGTGCCCAATGCCGCCATTCATTTAGTTTGTTTGAACGTGGAAATTATCCCAAAATAAATATCATGTATAATCCCCAGTCATAGTGGACAGCATTTTCATTTTCTTGATTTCAGTAATAATTGGCATTCTTGGCAGTATGTTGGGTATCGGGGGTGGCGTTTTGATCACTCCCATTCTGGTCAATTTGTTTGGTATCCCGATCAAGGATGCGATTGGAGCCAGCATTATCAGTGTTATCAGCACCTCGTCTGGTGCAGGTTCTGTGTACCTATCGCGCGGTTTGATACACACACGATTGGCGATGATACTTGAGATTGCCACGACCCTGGGAGCCTTCGCGGGGGGATTAACCGCGATGATCCTCGCCCCCAAGGCGCTCGCGATTATTTTCGGTGCTGTATTGTTATATGTCGCATTTATGATGGCGTTCGGAAAGGAGTACCGAACGGACAGCAATTCGACAACCCTACTAAACTTTGAGTATCAGGACCCAAGTGACGATAGCAGCCATAGTTTTGGTGTCCGCAATTTAACTGCCGGCATGGTATTGAGTTTTATTGCTGGGAATATCTCCGGCTTGTTGGGTATCGGCGGAGGCGTCGTCAAAGTTCCCATCATGAATTTGGTGATGGGCATCCCAATGCGAGTATCGATTGCAACCAGTAATTTCATGATCGGCATCACCGCCGCAGCAAGTGCCGTTATCTATTACCAGCACGGATATCTCAAACCAGGCGTAGTCACCCCCACCATGCTTGGCGTATTATTGGGATCCCAAATTGGAGCCCGATTGGGCGGGAAGATCCAATCGGTTCGATTGAAGCAAATATTTTCAGTGTTGTTGTTGTTTTTCTCGATAACGATGTTCTTCCAAAGTTTTGGTTATTGAGGAGGTTGTTCCTGTGAAGCAGGATGATATATTGTTAAAACTAAATCGTTATTTGCACAGCCTCCTTGTCATTGGTTTGATTTCCAGTACAGTATTTCTGATTTTTGGCAGCGTTATGGCTATAATCAACCATGCGTCTCTTGGACAAAATTTGACTCCATTGAACGAATTACTCGGTGGCTTGATGCGCATGGATGGCGCGAGTTATATCACCCTGGGTATCCTCGTTCTGATTGCCACCCCTATCTTGCGGGTATTTGGCTCATTGGTTTTCTTTCTATACCAGAAAGATTGGAAATATATTATTGCGACCATGCTTGTGCTGGGAATAATCCTTGCCGTTATTATGGTCGGTGGAGGATGAAGTTAAATAAATGCCTGTTTGTAAGCGAGCGCGGTATGGGGTGAGATTTTAGTGAAAAATTTGATCTATCCCCTGATCATTGTCACGATCGGGCTCACCGTATCTGCATGTTCGTTTGCCCCTCCCCTCTCGGCAACCACACCAACATCTTACTCCACAGATGCACAATTACCAAAGCCGACCTCTTCGTTAACACCCATCCATGATGATATCCCGACTCCCCAAATAATAGTGGATGCATGTGGAGGTGATATTCAAAAACTTCCTTTGCGGGAAGTCACTGATTTTCCACCTGACGGCATTCAAGCATGTTATGTAATTGAATTTGATATAACTGTCGAAAACGAATTTTCAGGTAAAGAGACCATATTATTCTTTGTGAATAATAAAGATGCTTCGATAAATGATATCGTTTTACGAACCTATGCGAATGCGAATGAAATCTACGGGGGTGAGTTGTCAATCACATCAATCGACATTGATCAAAGGCGACTGACCCCAATGCCGTTATTGGATGATGGAACCGCTTATCGTGTGACATTACCCGATCAATTAAAACCTGGGGAGGCAATTAAAATGGAGGTTGCCTTCCAAGCTAAAGCCCCAATAAACTTTCAGCCCGGTAATGGTTATGGCATATTCAATTACGATCATAAGAATGCCTTGCTAGCTGTCGCAAATGGATATCCCCTGCTCGCCGAATGGGAGAATGGCGATTGGAGTTATTCTCCTGTCATCGGTCAAGGTGATGCAGTTGTTAGTGATACATCGCTGTATCGCGTGTTTATCAATGCCCCCACGGGAACACAGGTTGCTTCGACTGGCACGATCATCGCGCGAGAAAGAACGGGTAACCAGGAGGAAATTGAAATTGTGACTGGTCCAGCCAGGGATTTCTTGTTCATTGCAAGCCCAAATTTGCAGCAACAGACACATATAGTTGATCATCCGCATAGTCCAATGGGGCATTTCTGACAGTTCATGGCATGATGCGCTGCTTATTGCCGAAGAATCTATCAAGCTTTTCGAGAAGTCGTTTGGCGATTACCCGTTTAATGAACTGGACATGGTCAGTCTGCCGCTTCGCTACGCCAGCGGTGTCGAGTATCCTGGTCTGATCATCATAGAACGATCTCTGTATGCTAATCCGAAGGATGCCTTCTTCAAGATTGCCATATCTCACGAGGTTGCTCACCAGTGGTGGTACATGACTGTGGGAAATGAT
>JABLXM010000200.1 GCA_013177815.1 Anaerolineae bacterium
CCCAGACCATCTTCGTGTAGGATTGTCACTGGCGAAATGAGGAGGGCTGCCGCGATGCAGCCCTTTTTTGTTGCTGCGCGCGCCGGTGGGGCAAACCCTCACAAAGAGAACGCGGCGTTCCTGGCGTACGCTTTTACTTCTCAAATGCAGCAATCGCCCAACACCCCCAAAGGGAGCGCGCGCTCCCGCCCCGATTTTCGCGTCCCGCCTCATTTGTGTTGCGCGAAAATTGGGGGCACCAACGCATTGCATCTTTCCAGAAAGAAGCTGGCGCAAAAATCGTCATCCCTTTCAAACCGGGCGCCGAAAGATATAATGTTAATAAATATCATATACAGTTCATGTTGTAATAAAAGATTATATGGGTATAATATGTTATATAAGAAAGGAGGTGTTTAATGTCAGATTTATCAGTAAAGCAGTTGTTTGATTTGACCGGCAAAGTAGCCATCGTCACGGGGGCTGCAATGGGCATAGGCAAGGCTATTGCCAACCGTCTATCGGAAGCCGGCGCCAGCGTTATGATCACGGATATAAACATTGATGCTGCCCAAAAAACGGCAGATGAGTTCAAGGCACTGGGACGCAAAGTTGCAGCCATGAAAGCTGATGCGAGTGACCCGGCATCTTCCCAGCAGGTTGTCAAAGCCGCGGTGGAACAATTCGGCGGCTTGGATATCCTGGTCAACAATGCCGGCATCTTCCCCATGTCGCCCATGTTTGACATCAGCGAAGCCGAGTGGGATAAGGTCATCGATGTCAATTTGAAGGGCTTGTTCTTCTTCAGCCAGGCTGCTGCCAAGGTCATGGTCGAAAAGGGGATGGGCGGCAAGATCGTGAACATTGCTTCGATCGATGGTTTGCATCCTTCGGGCAACCTGGTTCACTATGATTCATCCAAAGGCGGCGTGATCATGGCTACCAGAGCTATGGCGCTCGAACTGGGACCTCAGAAAATCCATGTCAATGCCATTGCCCCGGGTGGCATCAGGACCCCCGGCGCTTCCAAAATACCCAACTTGACCCCGGAACAAGCGAAAGCCATTCTGGATGGAATGCTTCAGCGTATTCCGTTGCGGCGACAAGGCGACCCGGACGATATTGCGCGCGCGGCGTTATTCCTAGCCAGCCCTGCCGCAGATTATGTGACGGGTGAGATCCTGGTCGTAGACGGCGGCTATCTGGTCGCTTAGATCGCAGTTTGCCCTCGGCTTCATCATAGCCCGGATGGCGAAGTTAGCACACTTTGCCGCCCGGGTTATTTTATGGGCAAACCCCGTCGGGTTGAGCCTCATCCCCTGGCAGTATGCCAGTTTCAACTGCCTCGGCGCGCTACTTCACCAACCTCCCAGCCGCCGCATATCTTCGCGAGCGCAGTGATCACCCAGCACTCCCAAAGGGAGAACGATCTCCAGCACAACAAAAAAGGAGCGCCGACCTGGACCGCTTTTTTTCGATCCAGCGTCCTACCCCAGCATCCGTTTCCGGCGCCGGTTGATTAGCGGCGCCGCCAGCTTGCGCAGCCAGTATTTGGCGTGGATGAGCGAGAACCACGAGCCGCCATCGCGACGGTGGACGCGCAGCATCTCGGGCCAGCAGCGTTCGTCGGCGGCGATGGTCTTGGCATCGCCATGCAGCCGGAAGTTTGCCCACGCGCGCCCGGGCAGGTATGCGACCTGCGAAACGCGCGCCAGGCGCACCCACAGGTCATAGTCCATCGCAAAGTAGAAGGACGGGTCGAGCGGTCCGACCTGGCGCCACAGATTCATGCGGAAGAAGGCTGCCTGCTGCGGGATGTGGACGTAGCCCCGGCGCAGCCGCCGCAGGTCAGTTTGAGCGGCGGGGAAACGCCCAACCACCCGCCCCTCGCCATTGATGAAGTTACAATCGCCGTACACCAGCCCGGTCTGCGGGTGATCGAGCAGGTACACCACTGCCTCCCGTATCGCGCCGGGGTTATAGGTATCGTCGGAGTTCAGCCAGGCGATGATCTCGCCGTTGGCGCGCGCGAAGCCCTTGTTGATGGCGTCAGTCTGTCCCCGGTCCGGCTCCGAGAGCCAGCCCGTCAGTTCCCCTTCGTATTTGCGCAGGATCTCCAACGTGCCGTCATCCGAACCGCCATCGATGACCCAATACTCCAGGTTGGGATAATCCTGCGAGAGCACCGATTGGATGGTGGCTTCCAGGTAGCGCGCCTGGCGGAAGGAGGGCGTGATGATCGAGACCAGCGGCAGGCGCGCGGGTTCAGGGGGCGAGCTGGTAGACGGCATAAACCGCATCCTCCAGGATGAGGGGATAAGTGCTTTGCAGGTGATCGATCAGCCAGGGCTGCAACGCTGCCTGGGCATCATCCGCCACGACGAAGAAGCGTTTGCCCTCGGTCCTGGCGGCGAAATAGGCGGCAAAATCCGCAGCCGCCGCTTCGTCCGCCGCGACCTCGGCGGCAGACGGGAAGACGGTGGGCAAGACGCCGGCGTAGTAGATGGACTTGGCGCCGTAGTCATCGAAGATGCCGGTCACCGCGGCGGAGTCGCCATCGACGGCAGCGCCCAACGCGCGCCAGGCAGCCGGCTCGGCGCGGTAGTCGCCATCCTTGAGCACCTGGTAGGACTGGTAGAGCGCCAGCGCACTGCCTGCCAGCAGCGTGCCCGCCAGCACCAGGCGCGCCAGGCGCCGCGCGTCGACCGTCAGCAGGCGTTCAACCAGGGCGTTGCCAGCCGCCGCCAGACCCAACGCCACCAGCGGGATGAGCGGCAGTTGGTAGTAATCATGGGTGCCGATGTGATGGGCGAAGACGAAGCCATAGACCAGGTAGCCGGCGAACCACCCAAGCAACCCGGCGCGCAGTCCGCCGCGCGGCAGCAATGCCAGCCCCACCAGCGCCAGCAGGAAGGGCAGGATGCCAACCGTCCCATCGATCATGCGCGTCCAGCGCAGATAGAAACCGGGGTCAAGCCACAGTTGGGGGAAGAAGCGCATGGTGTACTGCTCGCCCAGGTTGCCGGCGGTCAAACCATAGAAATTGTAGGCGAGAACGGGCGCCGCCATCAGCGCCGCCATCAACCAGACCTGGCGGTCGCGCAGCGCACCCTTCAACCCGCGGGCGGCAAGCACCGATCCAAGGAAGGCGCCGGCGGCAATGAAGACGACCGACTGTTTGGCCAACACCGCCGCGCCGACAGCCAGCCCTGCCCACAGCGCGCGGCGCCAGGTGGGCTTTTCCCACCAGCGGACGAGCAGCCACAAACCGGCGACCAGCAGCGCGGTCATCAGCGGGTCGGGCTGGAAGGCGCGGCTGGCGCTGACGCCATACGGCAAGAGGAGATAGAAAAGGGAAGCGATCAGCACACCCCAATCCCCGGCGGCACGGCGCGCCAGCGCTGCCAGCGCCAGCCCACCCAGCAACCAGAACAGGATGGCGTACAGCCGCGGAATCCACAACAGTTCGCGCCCGGCGAGCAGGTAAGTCAGCGCGGCGAGATGCTCCATGATGGGCGGCTCGATGCGCGGTTCGGAATTGCCCAGCACCATGGCGCGCCCGGCGTCGAGACCCTCCACCACCCCGCCCCATTCGGCGTACAGCCCGCGCGCCAGCGTGGCAGAATGGTACTGGCGCGCCGGGTGGAAGTCCGCCGGCGGGTCGGTCAGGTCATACAGGCGCACCAGCAGCCCCGCCAGAAAGACCACGACCAGGCAGAGCGTGAGCCACAACGGGCGTTTGACAGGCGCAGACATGCTCACCGCCACGTCCGCAGGTCGTAAATAAGGAAGCCATTGCCCTCCACCAGCAGCGGGTGGTTCTCGCTGAGGGCGGCTTTGAGGTCGGGCTGAGCGTCGAATTCGCCCAGCGCAGTGACCAGGAAGTAGTCCATGCCGTCGGTCAACTGGGCGAAGGCAGCATCAAAGTCATAGTCGGCGGCGCCAGCCTGGCGGGCAAGTTCCAGGTCGCCGCCAGTGTGCCAGGTGGCGGCGGGGGCGCGCCAGCCATAGTAGCGCAGCCGGGCACCGTAGTCGGCGGTCAATGCAACGAAACGGCTACCCGCCGGCAACGCCTCGCCGACACGCCGCCAGGAAGCAGGCTCATTGGCATAATCCGCTGCCAGCAGCGTCGAACGGGCGGCGTAGAGCGAATAGAACGCCGCAAAGGCGATCACCACGCCCAGCCCAACCCGCCAGACGAGCGGTTGCAGGCGCAGACGCTCCACCAGCGCGGCGGCTGCCGGAATGAGTGAAAGCCCAAGCACCGCCAACAGCGGCAGGTGGTAGTACTCATGGGTGCGATACTGGTATGGGAAGACCAGCCCATACAGCAGGTAGCCCAGCCACAACCCGGCGAGCAGCCCGCGCCCGCGCGGAGCCGCCAGCGCCGTCCACGCCAGTCCCACCAGGCAAACGGTCAACCCGGTGAGGGATTTGACCATCGCCAGCCAGTCGGCGTAGAAGTTGGTCTCCAACAGCAGCCC
>JABLXM010000201.1 GCA_013177815.1 Anaerolineae bacterium
GGCTTTCGATGAAGCGATAGCGTGCATCCTGGCTGACATCCGGCGAATACACCACCTGGTTGTGTTCAGCCGCATACCCGATCAACCCTTCGCCGAAGGGGATGGAAAACCCCGGTTGTTCCTCCAGGTTGACGGAGGTCCCGGCGCTGGCTTGGAAGTTGACTTTTGCTTCCTGCGCATCCAATATGAAGATCGCCACGTAATTGTAGTTGAACGTCTGAGCGATGCTTTGGGTCGCCTGCCGGCACATTTGGTTGAGGTCTGTGATGTTGCTGATCTGGTCACTAACCGCGCTGATCAGGTTCAACTGGTCGTATCGCCAGTTCTTGAGCGCGACCTGCCGCGAGATCTGCATGTTCACCGCCGCATGTGAAGCCAGACCGACCAGGTAGTCCATTTCGTCGGGCGGGATGGCTTCTTCCGGATTGCAGCGGATCACTTCCAAGACACCCAACAGCGAGTGCTGTGTGGAGAGTGGTATCGCCAGCGAGACGATCTGCTTGGCGCGCGCGCGACGTGTGATGGTGCCATCTGCCAACTCGTAAGTTATCCGGTGGTCTGCGTGCGTTCGGTTGACCAACTCCGGCGCTTCAGGGTTTGGTAACGTATCGACTCCGGGTTCTCCCGGCAGGGGATAGAAGGGTTTAGCCAGCCAGACCCGTGAATCGCAGCCGGTCTTTTCTTTGACCAGGTCGGCAATCAATTCGACCTGCTCCGCTGCGCTGGCTTGCTCCAACAACTGTTCGCCCAGGCGTAGGAATTGTCGCCAGTTCCCTTGGGTTGCCTGCCAGCGTGAACTCATCCTGTCACCCTGCTTTGGTGAGGTGTTTGACCATCGTCAAGATATTCTGTCCGCCTAGAAACTCGAAGCGGACGTCATCCATCCACTGCTGAATGATGAACAGACCCAGCCCGCGCGCTTCCCGTTCACCCAGGGGCGCATGGATGTCCGGTTGCTTGACCCCTTTGGGGTTGAATGGCATGCCGTTGTCCTCTAATGTGATGGTCAGGTCGTCTGGAGAAATGTGATAGGAGCAACGGATGCTGCCGTGCCCTTCGCCGCCATAGGCATAGTCGATGATATTGGTGCAGGCTTCATCCACCGCGGTTTCTACCTGGTAGGCTGCGAAATCATCCAGATCGGCTTCTTGGCAGGCGGTACGAATGAAAGCCGCTACCTGCGCCAGGCTTTCATATTGACCGGGGATGACGATCGAAGGCATTACGGATTTTTTGTACTCAAAAACTGGCAACCGCTTCGATCACGTTATCGAATATCTTGAACAGCATGGTGAATCCTGCCAGGTCCAACGCGGCGTAGATGTTCTTGGGCAATTCAGCCAGCACCACCTCACCGCGGTTGTAGCGTTTGCAGTTCTTTTGTGTGTTGATCAGCACCCGTAAACCGGCGCTTGAAATGAACTCGACCTTGCTGAAATCGAGTACGATGCGGTAGCGACCGTTATCCGTGATGGTGTTGAGCGCTTCAGCCAGTTGCGGTGCGGTGGAACTGTCGACGCGCCCCTCGATCTTGATGAGATCGCAGTGTTTGTAGGTGTTAGGGGATAGTTTCATCGTTCATCCTTTTACGGCGTGATGATCGAACCGGATTGTGAAGGCATTATATCACGGCGGGCTTGACGGCAGTTTGCGGGCGAAGCGGTGAGCCGCTGTGGCTCAATGGTTATCGTTGTTGTCGCCGTTAGGCTGCCAGATCCCGCGTCCAACACCAAAGTAGATGAAGCCCAGCTCCCGCAGCAATGCCTGATCCCACAGGTTTCGCCCGTCGAGGATGATCTTCTGCCGCATCAACTTCTCGATGCGCTTGAAATCGAGTTGTTTGAACTCGTTCCATTCGGTTGCCAGCACCAGCGCATCGGCGCCTTGCGCCGCTTCATAGGCATCCTTGCACAGCGTAACCTTCTTCAGCACTTCTTTGGCATTGTTCATCGCCTGCGGGTCATAAGCCTGGATGTGCACGCCTTCGTTCTGCAGCAGGTGGATCACTTCCAACGCCGGCGCTTCGCGGATATCATCGGTGTTGGGTTTGAACGAAAGCCCCAGCACGCCGATCACTTTCTCATCCAGTCCGCCCAAAGCCTTGCGCAGTTTGTAGACCGCGCGGCGGCGTTGGTTGCGGTTGATTTCCATCACCGCTTGCAGCAACTGCGGTTGGGTGCCGTGCAGCACCGCCATATGCGCCAGCGCCTTGACGTCCTTGGGGAAGCAGGAACCGCCCCAGCCCAGCCCAGCATCCAGGAACGCCGGACCGATGCGTTTGTCCAAACCCATCCCGCGCGCCACTTCCCGCACATCCGCGCCCAATTCCTCGCACATGTTGGCGATCTCATTAATGAACGAGATGCGCGTAGCAAGGAAGGCATTGGAGGCGTACTTGATCATTTCCGCTGTGCGCAGGTCGGTGATCAGGGCAGGCGCCCGCAGGGGTGCATACAGCACTGCCACCTCTTCAGCCGCCTTGCGGTTGGTGCTGCCCAGCACTACCCGGTCCGGGAACATGAAATCGTTGATGGCGGAACCTTCTCGCAGGAATTCCGGGTTGGAAACCACGCTGAACTCGAGCTGTTTGCCGCTGCGGCGCTTCTTGATCACTTCTGCCACCCAGTCGCCGGTGCCGACCGGCACGGTGGATTTGTTCACGACGATGATGGGGTGGTCCACCAGCACTGCCACCTGTTCGGCTGCCTGGCGCACATACTGCAAGTCGGCTTCGCCATCCACGCCGGATGGCGTCCCCACTGCGATGAA
>JABLXM010000202.1 GCA_013177815.1 Anaerolineae bacterium
GAATCTCCCCCGCCATCCCTCCCATCCGTCATTCCGAGGGAGCGCAGCGACCGAGGAATCTCATTCCACCGTCCCATCCGTCATTCTGAGAGCGCGCCACACTCGAAGAATCTCCCCCGCCATCCCTCCCATCCGTCATTCCGAGGGAGCGCAGCGACCGAGGAATCTCATCTTCAAGCCAGCCCCTATCCCTCCGGGGTGGCAGTCGTCATCTTGTAGTATGATTCTCGTCAAAGGAGGCATCATCATGTCTCGTCTTCTTATAATATCCATGCTCGTTTCCATCTTCCTGGCGGGTTGCAGCCCCGTCGGCGATACGCCTGGCGCCCAACCGACCGACCTGCTGCCGGATGAACCTGTCGGCGGGCAAACCCCAACCCCAACCGCAGGCATGGCAACCGATGCGCCCCAGCCGGATGACGGCAACCTGGTGCGCGGTCCGGTTTTCATTGACTCGGCGACCATCCGGGCGGCGGAATCCTACCCGGTGCAATATGCCGTGGTGCTCGAAGGAAACCTGCCCACCCCCTGCCACCAATTGCGCGCGGAAGTCAACCTGCCGGATGCACACAACGTCATCCGTATCGAGCTATATTCGCTGGTTGACCCGGAAGTGTTGTGCGCCCAGGTTTTGCAGGATTTCGAGACCACCTTGAACCTGCCGGATGGGTTGGCGGCGGGTGAATACACGCTCTCGATCAATGAGGACCTGGTGTTGGACCTGAAAATCGAGTGACTGGTGGGCGGAGTTCATATACCAGCCCGGTGTCATCATGTATAATATCGGCGATACCATCCAGTTATTACCCATGTAAAGGAGTTGTTGATGACAGCCAAGATCATTGATGGAACTGCGGTCGCCGAACAGATACGCGCCGAAGTGGGTGCGGCGGTGGCGAAGCGAATTGAAGCCGGTTTGTCCAAGCCCGGGTTGGCGACCGTGCTGGTAGGTGAAAATCCGGCTTCGCAGGTCTACGTACGTTCCAAGCATAAAGCCTGCGGTGAGGTTGGTATTGAATCCTTTGGGTTTCAGTTGCCCGCCTCTGCTTCGCAGGGCGAGGTGGAGGAACTGGTTAAGCAGCTCAATGCCGATCCCAAAGTGAACGGTATCCTGGTGCAGTTGCCGCTGCCGGCTGGTTTGGATGAAGAGCGCGTGCTGAACGCCATTTCTATCGAGAAGGATGTCGATGGCTTTCACCCGTTGAATATCGGGCGCCTGGCGCAAAAAGGTCGCGACCCCTTGTTCATCCCCTGCACGCCAGCCGGGACGATGTACCTTTTGGAGAACAATGTCGATAAGATCGAAGGGCTTAACGCGGTCGTCCTCGGTCGCTCCAACATCGTTGGCATGCCGGTGGCGTTGCTGCTGGTGCGCGCCAACGCTACCGTTACCATTTGCCATTCCCGCACCCAGAACCTGCCGGATGTCGTTCGCTCAGCCGATATCCTGGTGGCTGCCATCGGCAAGCCGGAGATGGTGCGTGGCGATTGGGTCAAGCCCGGCGCCGTCGTCATCGATGTCGGCGTCAATCGCGTCGAGGATCAGACTCGCCCCAAGGGCTATCGCCTGACGGGGGATGTGGCATTTGACGAAGCCAAAGAGGTTGCGGGCGCCATCACGCCCGTTCCGGGTGGGGTGGGACCCATGACGATCGCGATGCTGTTGAAGAACACCCTCAGGGCTGCCATATTGTCAGACAAATAAGGATAAAGATCACGTTGTCAGACAATTGACTTTTTGATAAATAATTGTTACACTATGAATAGTTGTAAGACATTTAGACCACCTAAAATGACCATACAGCAGAAGGAATATGGCTACACTGCTCATACGTAATATCGAAAAATTGGTGACAATGGACGACCACCGCCGGGAGATATCCGGAGGTGGTCTTTTCATTCGTGAGGGCTTCATCGAACAGGTGGGGTTAACCGGCGACCTGCCGCAGACGGCGGATCAGGTCATCGATCTTGCCGGACACATCGTCCTGCCCGGGCTGGTCAACACTCACCATCATTTCTACCAGACTCTGACGCGCGCCGTGCCGGCTGCCCAGGATGCCAACCTCTTCAACTGGCTCAAGACCAATTACCCCATCTGGGCTGGCATGACGCCGGAAGATGTCTATATCTCGACCAAGACTGCGTTGGCTGAACTGGCGCTCTCCGGCTGCACGACCGCCTTGGATCATCTTTATCTCTTCCCGAACGGCTCGCGGCTGGATGACGAGATTGCCGCCGCCCAAGAGATGGGTTTGCGCATCCATGCCTCGCGCGGCTCGATGAGCCTGGGTGAAAGCCAGGGCGGCTTGCCGCCCGACCGGGTCGTCGATCGTGAAGATCACATCATCGACGATAGCGTGCGCCTGATTGAACAGTACCACGATCCCAACCCCGGCTCGATGGTGCAGATCGTCCTGGCGCCCTGCTCGCCGTTCAGCGTCACGGGTGAGCTGATGCGCGAGAGCGCTAAGATTGCCCGCCGGTATGGCGTCCAACTGCACACTCACCTGGCAGAGACCCAGGATGAAGAGGTCTTTTGTCAGCAGAAGTTTGGCTATCGACCGCTTGGTTACATGCAATCCCTCGACTGGGTGGGCGATGACGTCTGGTTCGCCCATTCAGTGCATATCAATGCGGAAGAGGTCGGCATCTTCGCCCGCCATGGCTGTGGTGTGGCGCACTGCCCGTCCTCCAACATGCGCCTGGCGTCTGGGATCGCGCCCATCTGGGAGTACTTGCAGGCGGGCGTCAAGGTCGGCATCGGCGTGGACGGCTCCGCCTCCAATGATAGCTCCCACCTGTTGGCAGAAGTCCGCCAGGCGATGCTGCTGGCGCGCCTGCGCGCCGGATTGACTGGTGCCTCGTTATCATCTTCGGATAGCCAGCCGCTGCTCGGCGCACGTCAGGCGTTCGAGATGGCAACCCGTGGCGGCGCTGCCGTGCTTGGGCGGCGCGATATCGGCTCGCTGGAGACCGGCAAATGCGCCGACCTGATCGCCTTCCGCCTGGATGCGCTGGACTACGCCGGCGCGCTGAGCGACCCGTTGGCGGCTGTGCTGTTTTGCCACCCGCGCCAGGTGGACTGGAACATCGTCCACGGCAAGGTCATTGTCCGCGAGGGTCGTCTGACCACCCTGGACCTGCCTGCTCATATCGCGGTTCATAATCGCGCTGCGGCGCGTTTGCTCACCTCGTAACGCGAAAGGATCGATTCATGGAGTCTGACCAAAATAACGAAGTCTCGCGTTCTCGCTTTCAACGCTTGCAATCCCAGCTTGCCAACATCATCGCCGAAACGCCTTCGGGTCAACGGTTGACTGCCGAACCGGACCTGGCGAAGGAACTGGGTGTTTCGCGCGCCACCTTGCGCGAAGCCATGCGCACCTTCGAAGGGCAGGGGCTCATTCGTCGCCGCCAGGGCGTCGGTACTTTTGTGGTCGGTCACCCCCAGGTCATCGATACCGGTCTGGAAGTGCTGGAGAGCATCGAAACCCTGGCGCGCAAGATCCATTTGGACGTCTCGATCGGCGCGATGGTGATCGACAACGTGCTTGCCACCCAGGAATATGCGCAAGCCCTGCAGGTGCCGGTGGAAATGACTCTCTGCCGGGTCGTCCGCACCATCCTGGCGGATAGCAGACCGGTCGCCTACCTGATCGATATTCTGCCCCAGGATGTCCTGACCCCCAGTGACCTGGAGGATAATTTTTCCGGCTCGGTGCTGGATCTGCTCCTCAAGCGTCAGGCAAGCAACATCTCCAATTCCCTTACCGAGATACAGGCAGTCGCAGCACCTTCCGAGATCGCCCGCGCATTGGAAATCCAACGCGGCGATGTGTTGCTGAAAATGACCGCCCGCCTCGTGGCGGTTTCCGGTCGCACCCTGGATTATTCATTCAGTTATTTCATACCTGGCTATTTTCGCTTCCATGTCGTTCGCCGCATCGGTGGCATCGCTTTCAACGGCTGAACAGGCTGTTCGAAATATAGAAACTTATCAACCAACCACAAGATCATCAATTTAATCAGGAGGAACATTCGTTATGCGTAGTTTTATGGGTCGTGACATTCTTTCTTTGAAGGACTTCGAAAGACAGGAATTCTTCCGCGTCTTCGAAATTGCCGAGCAGTTGGAGCCGATCGCGCGCAACCGTCAGAACTCGGATCTGTGCGCCGACAAGACCCTCGTCACCGCCTTCTACCAACCCAGTACCCGCACGCGCTTGGCGCACGAATCCGCCATGCACCGCCTCGGTGGGCATGTCACCGGTTTTTCGGATGCCAAGATGACCCGCGCCGGCGACTGGTACCAGGAGAGCATCAAGGATACCGTCAAAATGCTGGAGTTCTACGGTGATGTCATCGTCATGCGGCATTTCAAACAGGGTGCCCCGCATGAAGCCGCCCAGTGGTCTTCCATCCCGGTCATCAACGGTGGCGATGGCTGGGGCGA
>JABLXM010000203.1 GCA_013177815.1 Anaerolineae bacterium
GCTTTCCTGGTCGCCATTGGGTTTATGATCTACGGCACTGAGGTATGGGTCATCCGAGCGGTTCAGGTAATGCTCTATGTAATAACAATAATCATTACTGTGTTGATTGGAAAACGCATCTGGCGGCTGGAAGTGGGTTTGATGGCGGGGTTGATTCTGGCGATTCCGACGGTAAATACGACACTATATACGACAGTATCGCTCGGGGGTTATGGCGAGGCGCTCGTTTTGGGGAACTTGAGTTTACTTCTTACTTTGTTTATCTTGGATGGCATTAGCAATGAAGATGTAATGGCACCCAAAAAGGTGTGGACAGCAATCTTCGCTCTAGGGGTCTTGATTGGGTTTGGCTGGTGGGTAAACGGCATCACATTGGTTTATAGCCTCCCCGCGTTATTGATGATCTTTCACCAGAGTTCAATGAAAAAGAAGACAGTCCGGATTCCCATGCAGGTACTAACCCTGGTCGTTTTAGGCTTCATAATCGGCGCGATTCCCGTCTGGCTGTATGGCTATCAAAATGGATTTGTGAACGTATTCGGTGAATTGTTTGGCTCGGCTGTATCCGTTGAAGGTGGTTCGTTGATCAGCCGCGCTCTTGACCACACCCGAAATTTATTGGTTCTTGGGTTCCCGGTCATTCTTGGTCTGCGTGCTCCTTGGGAAGTCCGGTGGTTGGGGATACCCCTGATACCGATTGTAATCATTATGTGGTCATTGGTTTTTTGGTTCGTCGTCGACCAGATCATCCATAGGAAGCACAGATCAGGAATAACCTTGCTGGTTGGCGTTTGCCTGGCGTTGATATTTGGTTTTATATTCTCATCCTTCGGGATCGATCCATCCGGTCGCTACTTCTTGCCACTGGTTACCCCTATGGCGCTGTTCTGCGCGGCATGGATGGATACAGCCATAAAAACTAATCATGTGAAGATTGCCATCATCTTAGCTCTGGTTGGATATCATGTTTGGGGAACCTTGAATTGCGCTTACAGGAATCCGCCAGGCATAACAACGCAGTTCAATAGCATTGCGCAAATCGATCACCAGGCTGATGGAGAATTGATCCAATTTTTATCGGACCAGCATGAATATTACGGTTATACCAATTATTGGGTGGCGTATCCACTTGCGTTCCATTCGGACGAAAAATTGATCTATATCCCCAGGCTTCCGTACCATGAGGATTTTCGTTACACAGCACGAGATGATCGTTATTCACCCTATGCAGAGAAGGTGAGGCAGAGCGACCGCGTCGCCTATATCGTTACACATCATGCTGCTCTCAATGATCACTTACGCACGGCGTTTTCAGCCCTTCAGGTTTCGTGGAAGGAAGAGACGATCGGTGACTATCAGATATTTTATGATCTATCCGAACCGGTCAAGCCGGAGACGATGGGATTAGGGCAATAAGAGCGAATGGAACAAGAGATATCACCGCTTCAGCGAGTATCTGCAACCAATAATCTATGGTTCTTTGTGACCATGATATTGGTTTTCGCCATCGCGGCAAGAACCCCGGTCGATGCGGATCTTTGGTGGCATCTAAAATCCGGTGAGTATTTATTCAAGCATGGAGAACCCTTACTTTATGACCAATTTTCATTCACGCGGATTGGAGAACCCTGGATAAATCACTCCTGGTTGGGGCAAGGGATATTATTTGGCGTTTATTCATTGGCTGGCATGCGAGGGCTCTCTCTTTTAGTCAGCCTGGTTGCGACCGCATCGATGATGATCGCCTGGAAGGTGCCGGTGAGACGGCCTGTTATCAAGTCTGCGGCGATCATCTTGGGATCCATTGTCGCTTCATTGGTTTGGTCACCGCGTCCCCAAATCATCTCGTTGTTATTATTATCGTTCTTGAATTATTTCCTGTTCGTTCACAGGGATCGTTGGAAATTACAACTAATCGTGCTGGTGCCACTGTTCATCCTGTGGTCGAACATTCACGCCGGCTATCCATTGGGTTTATTTATCATCGCAGCTTATGCATTAGGGGAGTTCATAAAGGGCGTTATTCACCGGCATTCCCCACAAAATTATATGAATACTGCGGTGACTTTATCCTTGGTCGGTGTCCTATGTTTTTTGGTTGTGGCGATCAACCCTAATGGCATCCAAATGTGGAAGATACCGTTTCAAACGACGGGTATGCAATCTTTACAAATGTTCATTTCGGAATGGGCTTCGCCTGATTTTCATGATCTGGCGCAACAGAGCATATTGTGGCTGTTGTTTTGTACTTTCTTAGCGATGGTGGTTGACAGGGAGAAGATAGACCCAGCGGATGTGGTCATTTTGGTCTTGTTTGGGTATATGACGTTCGTATCGCGCCGGCATTGTGGTCCGTTGGCGGTCGTTGTGACACCGATCCTGATACGTTATGGCGCTTCATCTGTGGATGGCATTATCGAAAAAACGAGGCATTTGAGCAACAAAAGCGATCACAATTCATCATTATCAGAAGGTCTTGCCAAACCAGTACGATATAGCAGGGGGATCAATCTTTTCATCGTTGCCAGCCTTGGCTTTGTCGCCATTATGAAATTTACCATCGTGACCCATCCAGTGATGGTTTCGAACTTCCAAAACCGATATTTCCCTGGGCAGGCAGTAGAAATATTGAACGGAAGGAAGTTTTCGGGCAATCTGTTGAACGAATATAACTGGGGTGGCTATATCATATGGAGCGCACCGGGATACCCGGTATTCATCGATGGTCGGACAGACCTGTATGGCGATGAGGTGATCGGGGAGTGGCGGCAGTTGATGCAGGCGGAAGGAAATTGGCGTCGGTCATTGAGCAAATGGGGAATAGGTATTGTCCTGTTGAATGATGACCGACCGCTGGTGGACAAACTGATTCAGGATGATTGGGAAATTGTCTACCACCAGGATGATCGCATACTCCTGATCAATGGGGGCGATCACCCGTAAATATCTGGGCGCCGATCATAGACAACCGGGAATTCCTGCCTGATACGTTCGACTTCGGATAAATCGATATCGATGCTCAGCAGCGCTTCATTTTTCTCGTCCCCCGAAACCAACGTTCTTCCCCACGGGTTTAGGACTGCGCTGTTGCCGCCAAATGTTTCCCTGCCGACCGTTCCGACTGCGTTGGCTGCCGCGAGAAAGTATTGATTCTCCAACGCCCGGGCGGAGAGCAAGGTTTTCCATTGGTCGATCCTGGAAATTGGCCATTCCGCGCACAGGAGCACGAGGACGACATTCTGCTCCATGTATCTGGTAAACATAAGTGGGAAACGGAGGTCATAGCATATCGCCAATCCGATCTTGCTCGTTCCCAGCGCGCCGGAGGTCAATTCGTTCCCCGGTGACAACCAATGATCTTCCTTCATCAAACGGAACAGATGGATCTTTTCGTATTTGAGCGGAGGTGAACCATCCGGGTAAAAGACAATGAATGAATTGGTGTATCTGCCCCCATTGTGTTGGATCACTGATCCGGCGATATGAATTTGCTTCTCTTTGGATATGTTAGCCAATTCGTTGATATAAACATCGTTTTCGCGGGTAATATATTCCAGGCTTTTGAAACGATAGCCACTGCTCCACAATTCGGGCAGGACGATGATATTGCTGGCTAACTCTGAAGCCTGTGTGATCAACTTCACAGCGTTGTAAAAATTGTGTTTGGGTTCACCCGGTATGATGGAAGTTTGCGCTAATGTAATTCGCACAGTCATATCGTTATGTTATCATAATCCGGGAACGTTATTTCCAGGAGGTAGGCTTGTGGCAACACGAAATAACTCACTCCAGTGGGGGCTGGTCATTGTTGTTCTCATCGTAATTATCAGTGGAATGACTATCGCGAATTACAATTTCGCAAGCAAGAATCCCGGGGGCAATGACTTCCTGGTGCATTGGGTTGGCACGAGGAATTTAGTTTTCGAGGGCATCAGCCCATACAGCGATGAGACCGCTCTGGATATTCAGACGCTTGCGTATGGTCGCCCGGCTAGGGCTGACGAGCATGAATTGCGCGTGGCTTATCCCCTTTATTCGATCGTCGTATTTTTTCCCTTTGCGTTGATCAAAGACTTCAATATCGCGCGGGCGGTATGGATGACCACTCTGGAACTGGCATTATTGGCGTTATCCTTCGTTTCGATTCGCATAGTCAACTGGAAACCCAAAACATTGACGTTGGTAATTTTTTTCCTCTTTTCGATGTTGTGGTATCACGCCGTGCGCCCGTTGATCAACGGGAATGTCGTCATATTGATCGCCCTGGGGCTTGCAGGCGCCTTTCTGGCGATACGCGATGGACGCGACGAATTGGCGGGTGTTTTGTTGGCGTTGACCACCATCAAGCCACAAGTAACTTTGGTCGTCCTGGTGTTTA
>JABLXM010000204.1 GCA_013177815.1 Anaerolineae bacterium
AAGTTTGAGAGTGGCAATAGACATGGCAAGCTCCTTGGTCTATGGCGGTCTAGGCAACGACCATATTACTCTGAGCTTGCTCTTTTTTCACTGCCTACCAGCTTTGGGACGAATACTGGCGTTGACTGGAAGGGATGATATCCAATGCTCCGTAAAGGCGTTGCCGCTCCCACTCCTTCGGACGTCCCTCTGATATAATGCGCCTGTATGCCTACTCCCCCCCTGGAACAACCCGCCAGCGCCAACCGTCAGATTGCCCGCTCGACCGCGGTCGTGATGGCAGCCATGGTCGCCAGCCAGTTGATCGGGCTGTACGCCAAGAGCCTGGTCGGCTCTACCTTTGGCACCGGCGCAGAGTCCGAAGCATTCTTCGCCGCCAACCGCTTTTCGGAGATACTGTTCAACCTGGTGGCGGGCGGTGCGCTCGGTTCCGCCTTCATCCCCACCTTCACCGGCTTCATCGCCAACGACCAGCGCCGCCGCGCCTGGCGGCTGGCATCCGCCATCGCCTGCCTGGTGACGCTGGTTCTTTCCATCTTCTCCCTGCTTTCCGCCATTTTCGCCCCCTGGGTCGTGCGTCATATCCTGGCGCCCGGTTTTGCCGCCGCCGACCCCGGCAAAGAAGCCCTGACCATTGCCCTGCTGCGCATCCAACTGCCCTCAGCAGCCATCTTTGGGCTTAGCGGGTTGATGATGGGGGTGCTCAATGCCCACCAGCGCTTCCTGCTGCCGGCGCTGGCGCCCGCCATGTATTCGCTTGGCTGGGTGCTGGGTGTGCTCGTCTTGGCGCCCACCCAGGGCATCCAGGGATTGGCGTGGGGGGTCGTTATTGGTGCGTTGCTGCACTTGCTGGTGCAGTTGCCGCAATTCCTGCGGCTGCCGGCGCGTGAATTGCGCCTGATGCTTGGTCTGGAGGACCCGGCAGTGCGGGAAGTCGGGCGGCTGATGGCGCCGCGCTTGCTGGGGGTGGCAGTGGTGCAGTTGAACTTCTTGCTCAACACCTACCTGGCGTCCTTCCAGCCGGAGGGTTCCCTGGCTGCCATCAGCCTGGCGTTCCCGCTCATGATCATGCCGCAGGCTGCCATTGCGCAATCGGCTGCCATCGCTGCCCTGCCGACCTTTTCCGCCCAGGCGGCGCTGGGCAGGCTGGATGAGATGCGCGCCTCGCTGGCAGCCACCCTGCGCGGCGTGTTGTTGCTGGCGATCCCTGCTTCGGTCGGGTTGATCTTGCTGCGCGAACCGATCGTGGCGCTCGTCTACCAGCGTAGCGAGTTCGGTGCCGCTTCCACCGCCCTGGTCGCCTGGGCGCTGCTGTGGTACGCTGCCGGGTTGGTGGGTCACTCGGTGGTCGAGATCGTCTCTCGCGCTTTCTATGCCCTGCACGATACCAAAACCCCGGTCATGATCGGCGTGGCGGCGATGAGCCTGAACCTAGTCTTGAGCCTGACGCTGCCGGGTGCCTTCACCCGCCTGGGTTGGATGCCACACGGCGGTCTGGCGCTTGCCAATTCGCTCGCCACCTTCCTGGAGATGATCGGCTTGCTGTGGGTGATGCGCCGCCGCTTGGGCGGGTTGGTGGGCGCTCGGATTTGGAGCGCTGTTGGTCTTGGTGCGCTGGCTGCGCTGGCAATGGGTGCCGCGTTGTGGCTGTGGCTGTCCGCCACCACCGGGATGGCTCAGGTCTGGCGCGCGCTGGGCGGCGTGGCGCTGGGAGCCGCGCTTTACGGGCTGTTGCTCATCGTCTTACGGGTGCCTGAGATCGGCATTCTGCTGACGGCGATCAAGCGCCGCTTGCGATGAACTCCCCGGCTGCCGGGCAGCGAACGCCGTGCTGATCATCCGGCTATGATCCTGAAGTGGGGCGAATCTTTACGCCAGCCAGCAGCATTTTCAGCAACAACGCAATCGTCGCGAACCCAAACAGGGTGAACGGCATCTGCCACACGATCATGTTCAGGTGGGGGTGCACGCAGGAATGCTCTTTGAAGACCACCAGCCAGGAAAGCGGCGCGAGGAACGAGACCCAGGTGCTGGCAACGAGCGCGGTCGCTTTCCGGCGCTCTTCCGGCGCTGCGAATCGCTCGCGGTTGAGCCAGACCGATATCGAGGAAACCAGGAAGACCAGCGCCAGCAACGCATAACTGATCTTGAAGAGCCTGTCCGCCGGCGTATTGTCGGGCAGGTCGATGAAATGACCCAGGTCCAGGTAAGTGCCGTCCAAGTACATTGACACCACCGAAAAAGGACTGGACTCCAGGCAGGCTTGCTGGTCGGCTTCCAGCGATTGCGTTGTTCCGCTGGTGCGTTCCCGCAGGGTATCGACCAGGTAACTGATGTAGGTATTCCCGCTCTTATCGGCGTTGGCGACTTGCCAGCCCAGCAACATGATTGCCAGGCACGCGGCTGCCAGCGAAGCCAGCGCTGCAACCCCCAGCCCTTTCATCGCCTTTCGCAAAGGTTCCGCGTTCGCCCATTGATGGTAGATGAGTGGCACCACCATCATGATCAGGGTGGTGGTGATGTATTCGAAACCGTTGAAGGTGGTTTTGACCACCAATGAACCCAGAATGGCAACCGCCAGAACCTTTGACGAGATCGGGCGGTTTTTGCCTCGATTGAGACGGCATAATTCAAACATGACGATCATCGGCAGGTAGAAAGCCCACAAAGACCACCACAGGTTGCGACCGAACAACGCCAGCCATTGTGAAAAGAAGGCGGATGCCAGCACGACCCCGCCGACCCACAACCCAAACTCCCTGGCGAACCAGCGCGCGATCATCGTGATGGCAAGCGCGCTCATCAGGGCTGCCAGTGCGTGGAAAAGCCGGAGAGTTTCACCCGGCGCCAGCGGCAGCCAGCCGTCCAGGATGCTGAAGATGATTCCCTGCCCCCCGCTCTGTGAGCGGTAGGGCACATACGATCCAAAATCCAATCCCTCCAGGTAGGCATCGTATTGGAATTGGGCTGAATAAGCTGTTGCGGAACCATCCACCGGCGCCACATAGCCCGCCAACCCGCCCGCCGAAAAGAGCCCCTCGCGTTCCGACAGTGCCATCCTGCCGAGGATCAGCCCTTCGCTGAAGCGGTCGTAGTTGGAGAACCACTGGCGCCCAGCCGCGCTGCCAAAATTCACATAGAAGCGCGTGAACATCAGCGCCACGGCAAGCACGGAGAACACGGCGATAGCCAGCCGGGGCGACTTGGCGGTTGGCGCTGCTGCGACCGTTGCCGAGGCGAGGCGGATCATCAGGAGCAGGAAACCAAAGGTCAATACCAGGCACAGCGGCAATAAAAAGATCGATCGATCCAGGAGCGTCAGCGTGAAATCCCGGGTGTAGGCGTATTCGCCGACCTGGGGCGAATAAAGGTCGATGACTTCCGCTCGACCGGACCAGGATACCGTCACCACGCCGGCGTTTGGCGCAGTCTTAAACAATAGCGTGGCAGAACTGCCGGCGGCGCCGCGCCAGCTCAGGCTGGCGGGCTCGCCCGCCGGCGCCGTCAATGCTCCACCTGACCGTTGCCATGTCTCAACCTGGTTGAAGGTGGCGTAGTTGACCTCGCCATACTGGGTGGTGAACCACAGCAGCGTGACCTCGTCGCCTGCCGAGGCGGCGTTTTTCTCACCGGTCACGTCTATCTGCAGCTCATGGCGCGGTATCAGCACGTCATTGGTCGGCAGGAGCGGCGCGCTGAACAGCCCGAACGCCAGCCCGGCAGCCACGCTGAAAGCGAGGACGGCGGTCTTTTTGGGGTTGGAGGCGGATAGGAATGGGAAGAGGATGCGGGTGGCTAAAAAATAAGCCGCCATCCCGGCGAGCAGGAAGATGACGGGCAGCGCTGCGTACAGGCTGGTTGACCCCAGGCGCCTGAATGTTGCGATTAGCGCGACCAGCACGGCGCTCGACCCGACCAGAATGGCAGTGGCGATGCCCGCCCGCCTGCCGCTCATGCTTGCCTCGTGATGGTCCAATGGCTCAGCCTGCTGTTCATGGATGGTTACATTTTAATTCATTTACTGCCTTGCCTGCCGGGTCAGGATGGAGAAGATCGAGTTGGTCGCATGAGATCCATCATGCGCGGGTTACGACGATTGATCGATCAGTTCATTTGGGATTACAGAATGAAATCCTCGAAGTTTCGTTGGTGGATAGTGGTGAGCTGTGTGTTGGGATATTCTTTCAGGAATTCGTTTGCGGTCGCGGCGCGGATTTCTCCACCCTGCCATTTGAACTCGAACCCGGCAAGGCTGCCGGCGCGTTCTTCCAGGTAATCGATCTCCTTCTGGTCGTACGTGCGCCAGAAGTATGCGTTGGCAAGCCTGCCGGCATATTGGTTGGCTTTCCGCCG
>JABLXM010000205.1 GCA_013177815.1 Anaerolineae bacterium
GACCTGGCTGTCCTCACCCGGCGACCGTTCGTCTATGGTTCGGTCTTCCGCTTCGAGGGGCAGGTCAGTGTCTTCGATGCCCGCCAGGGCGCGTGTTACCGCTGCCTGTTCCAGCAGCCGCCACCACCCGATTCGGCACCTTCCTGCGCCGAAGGCGGCGTGTTTGGCGTGCTGCCCGGCACCATCGGGACGCTGCAAGCCACCGAAGTGTTGAAGTTGATCCTCGGCATTGGGGAGCCACTCTACGACCGCCTGCTTCTATATGATGCGCTCGACCTGACGCTGCAAACGGTGAATCTTAAAAAGAACCCTGCTTGCCCGATCTGCGGCGAACAGCCAACCATCCAAGACCTGATCGATTACGATGACTTTTGTGGCACGACCGAACACCAAAAGTTGGAAGCCCAGAGCCAGATGGCAGAAATCTCGCCGGCTGACCTGGCACGGCAATTGGCAGGTGTGGATGCGCCCATTTTGATCGACGTACGCGAAGCGGTGGAAAGCCAGGTCTCCCAGATCGCGCAAGCCAGGAATATCCCCATCGAACATTTATTGCATGCGCTCTCGGATGTTGAACGGGATATGCCTTTGGTCTTGTTTTGCCGCACCGGGGTACGCTCGCGCCGCGCAGAACGGTTGTTGAAATCAGCCGGGTTTACGAACGTTCGCTCGTTGCAAGGCGGCATCAACGCCTGGGTGACGCAAATGCAGACCGGCGAATATGAATATTGAGCCGGGCAGGCACCTGCGCCATTTGCATCGGGCAGTTGGAGTGCTGCTAATCGGCTCGAGCAGTGCGGCATGTTCACTCTTCGGCTGGCGCGCGGCTGCCACTGCCACCCCCACGGTCGTTTCACCGCCTGCAACCGAGACAGCCACCCCCACCACCCCACCGACGCTGACACCCACCGTCATCCCCATCCCACCCACCCGTGCGCCAACCGCGACGGAACTGGTCTTCATAGCCACCAATCGAATCGAACAGAGCAAAACGCCCAAATACACCATCTCATTCGACCTGCCTTATCTCTCCTCCGGCGGGGCTGCGGCGGAGTTGTTCAACGATGCGGTCGAACAACTGGCTCGCAGCGAAGAAGAACAGTTCCTGGCAGAGATAACCACGAACGAAGCCTGGCGACAGGCGAATATGCCGGAGTTCGGCAGCGATCTAATCATCAATCACCGCGTTCGCTTCAATCATGACGGGCTGGTCAGCGTTCAATTTACCATCAGTGTGTATATTGCCGGCGCGGCACATCCTAACACCTATACGCTCGTCATCAACCTGGACAGCCGCAACCCCCCGGCTTTTCTCTCCCTGTCGCAGCTCTTCGTGCAGCAAAGCGACTACCTCGATCTCCTCTCGACCTATTGCGCTGATAACCTGCGCGCGCGGGACGCACTTCAATTCCCGGATGGCGCTGCACCCAATCCCGAGAACTTTGCCAACTGGCTGTTCGATTCGCAAGGGCTGGTCATCATTTTCGATCCTTACCAGGTCGCGCCCTACGCGCTGGGAATGCAGGAAGTGTTGGTGCCTTACCTATACCTTGAACCTGTGACAGACCCATTGGGAGCGCTGGGCAAGGTGATAGAATAAATCAATACTATTCAAGCACAGGTAGATGTATCCATGACCGAGGAATTGAAACAACGTTACAGTGATCGAACTCTGCTGGCGGTGCTGGCGCATCCGGATGACGAAACCTTCGGCATCGGTGGGACACTGGCGATGTACGCCCAACAGGGCGCACAGGTTTACCTGGTCTGCGCCACCCGCGGTGAAGTCGGCGAAATGGACTCGCGCTACCTCGAAGGGTTCAACAGCATCGCCGAAAGGCGCGAATATGAGCTGTGCTGCGCGGTGGATAAATTGGGTTTGCGCAAGGTTTACTTCCTGAACTACCGCGACTCTGGCATGCCAGGGTCGCCGGAAAACCAGCACCCACAAGCCCTGACCGCCCAACCGGTCGAAAAAGTGGCAGGTGAAATTGCCTCATATATACGCAAGCTGAAGCCACAAGTCGTAATCACTTTCGACCCGTACGGCGGCTATGGACACCCGGACCACATTGCCATCCATAATGCCACCAACCTGGCAGTAGAACAAGCCGCCAATCCAGAATTCCAACCGCAGGGCAACCCGCCACCCCACCAGGTGCAGCGCCTGTTCTACCAGGTCATCCCACGCACCATGATCCGCTTGGGAGTATTGTTGATGCAGTTGTTGGGCAAGGATCCATCCAAATTTGGCACCAATGGCGATATCGACCTAAAAAAAATCGCCGGTATGAAATTCCCCATCCATGCCAGCGTGAATTACCTGCCGGTCGCAAAACTGCGCGATGAAGCCGCCAATTGCCACGAAAGCCAGGGTGGGCGGCGGCAATCCAATGGCATCATCGGCTGGCTGCGGCGTTTGGTCGGCAGCCGCGAGCTTTTCATGCAAGCCTTTCCAATCCCGGAAGGCAAAGGGAATTCCCGCGATCTGTTCGACGGGGTCACAACCTAACTACTTGGAATTGGAAATGGAAGCGCAAATGAGCTGCGAATGGTCCTGGCTGGGGAGAATTGGCTACACCGAAGCCCGGGCACTACAGGAACGCATCGCCGGCGAGGTTGCAATTGGCGAACACCCGCCCACGCTGTTATTGCTCGAACACCCCCACACCTACACCCTTGGGCGGCGGGCAAAAAGCGAGCACCTGTTGTGGGATGCAACCCAAAGGGCGGAAAAAGGCGTTCAAGCATATGAAGTAGACCGCGGCGGCGATATCACCTACCACGGACCGGGTCAACTGGTAGGCTATCCAATCATCCCGCTGGCGCCCCCAGGCTGGCAGGAGGAATGCCTGCCCCAGGCGGACTTTATCGACTACATCCGTAAGCTTGAGCGGCTGATCATCCGTTCACTGGCGGACTATGGCATCATCGCCGGCGCGTTAGCGGGCAAGACCGGGGTCTGGGTTTCTCCGGATGCAACTGGTGCCTGTGCAAGCTGGGATGCGCAAGCGCAATCGGTGAACAAGATCGCTTCCATTGGGGTCAAGATCGATGTCTACGGCGTCACGCGGCACGGATTCGCGCTCAATATCGATCCGGATGACACTTACTGGCGCGGCATCGTCCCATGCGGGTTGGAAAATGTGAACATGGTTTCCATGGCAGACTACCTTGCAAATCCCCCGCCTTTGCCCAACCTGGCTGAAAGCCTGGCAAACCATTTCGGTTACATCTTCGACTATAAGATGACCCAAAACAGCACCCCGGCAGCAAACTAACGTCGGGGTGCTGGATGTAAGCGCATACCCGTACGTATAATTATGGGCTGGTTTTTACCCAATTCATGCCATTGTTACCATTGGTGAGCTTCCGAAACCGGCGCTGCAAATAGGGGATGAAGTATCCCTCATAACGCGCCTGCAACTCCGGCAGTTTCCAATCGTTACCGGAGATACATCCACGGCAGTTGGATGAGCCGCAATGACATTCGAACTCATCATAGTCGCTGCTGTCGCTCATGGCGTAATCGAAACAGATCTCATCCCCCGGCTGGATCTCGCGCATCGCCACCAAGCAGATCTGTCCGCTCAAGCCGGCGTTGGGATCACAAGAGTGGTTGACATAATCCGCCGGGTCGCCTTCGTCGACAGGCACCATGTAAATCTGTTCTTCCACCTGCAAGCCGTGGGTCCTGGTCTCCTCCGGCATGTCCGCCAATTCCTCGGCAGTGGCAATCACACCGCCCCAGACGCAGATCAAGTCATCTTTTTCGATGCGTTGCTTCGCATAGAGCCCATAGCCGCCTTTCTCCGGGCACAGCCGGACTTCAGCCTTGGGAGTCGTATACGAATATGAAAGTTTGAAATCCATTGCAGTCTCCATTTCCGCAGTAATGAATCGTCTTCGATGAACCCAGCAGGTTGCGTTCCGGAAAACAAGCAGGGATTATACCGGAAATTAGGCGACACGCAACCCGCTAAAACGCGCGATGATGCGCACCAATACCATCAAGGGCAATCCAAGCACCAGGTGGATGCCAAGGGAGAATGCGAACACCAACGCCGCCGCAGCCATCGCCCTATCGAACAGCGGCGCCAGGTGCATCGACAGCCACCCGCCCGCCCCCATCAGCAAAGTCACACCAACCAGCACCAACACCACCATCATCAGCGGCAGCCAGGCGCGCCGGTCCGATTCCGACGGGGTCATGGTGCTGCTGATGGCGAAAGCCAAGTAGAACCACAACCAGAAATCCGGCAAGCCAGGCAAGGCAACCAGAAGCCCCAGCAGGGATTCCCACTCCTGGCTTGCGA
>JABLXM010000206.1 GCA_013177815.1 Anaerolineae bacterium
TCATCTGGCTTGCTTGCGTTGAAGCCGACTGTGGGAAGTGGTAGAATCAAAACGAAGAACACATATGTTGAAGGAGGTCTTGAATGACCGAAGAAAAGGCAACCTTTGCGGTTAAAAAAGGGTTAGCCCAGATGCTCAAAGGCGGCGTCATTATGGATGTGGTCACCGCCGAACATGCCAAAATCGCTGAAGATGCCGGGGCGGTTGCGGTGATGGCGCTGGAGCGCGTCCCCGCGGATATCCGCGCCGACGGCGGCGTGGCGCGCATGAGCGATCCCGAAATGATCCTTTCCATCATGGACGCGGTCACCATCCCGGTAATGGCAAAATGTCGCATTGGGCATTTTGTCGAAGCGCAGATACTGGAAGCCATTGGCGTCGATTACATCGATGAGTCAGAGGTGTTGACGCCGGCGGATGAGGAACATCACGTCGACAAATACAAATTCAACGTGCCCTTCGTCTGCGGGGCGCGCAATCTTGGCGAAGCCCTGCGTCGTGTTGGCGAAGGCGCCGCCATGATCCGCACCAAGGGCGAAGCCGGCACCGGCGATGTGGTCGAAGCTGTGCGCCACGCCCGCACCGTCCTGGGGCAGATCCGCCGCCTTCAGAATTTGCCGGATGAAGAACTCATGTCCTTTGCCAAGGAGAACGGCGCGCCGTACGAGCTGGTGGTCGAAACCCGTAAGTTGGGTCGGATGCCGGTGGTCAACTTTGCCGCCGGGGGTATTGCCACGCCGGCGGATGCTGCCCTCATGATGCAGTTGGGCGTCGATGGCGTCTTCGTCGGTTCGGGTATCTTTAAATCAGGCGATCCCGCCAGACGCGCAGCAGCCATCGTCAAGTCGGTGACGCATTACAACGACCCGAAGATCCTGGCAGAAGTCAGCCGCAACCTTGGCGAGCCCATGGTGGGGCGTCAGATTTCCGCCATCCCCGATTCGGAGTTGATCGCCCATCGTGGCTGGTAACTAGATGCATGAAAATCGGCGTCCTCGCCCTGCAGGGTGATTTCATTGAGCATCAACAGATGTTGGAAGGTATTGGCGTTCAGGTGATTCAGGTGCGCTTGCCCGCCCACCTGCAGAAACTGGATGGTTTGATCATCCCTGGCGGTGAATCGACCACCATTGGCAAACTTGCCGTCGATTTCGACCTGTTGGAGCCGCTGCGCCAGTTCGGGCGGGAGCGGGGTATCTGGGGCACCTGCGCCGGCGCCATTTTTCTCTCCAAGGATATCCATCGCCAGCAGCCGCTGCTGCAATTGATGGATATCACAGTTTCGCGCAACGCCTTTGGGCGCCAAGTGGATAGTTTTGAGATCACGCTGAACGTGCCAGCTTTGGCGCGCGTGGGCGATACCAGCCCCTTCCGTGCGGTATTCATCCGTGCGCCCCTCATCGATGCCGTTCAGGAAGGCGCAGAAGTCATTGCCAGTCTGCCCAATGGGCGCATCGTGGCAGCCCGCCAGGGCAAATTGCTGGCGACCTCCTTCCATCCGGAGTTGACCGGCGACGACCGCTTCCATCGCTTTTTTATGGAGATGTTGAAATAGATATCCGCGACCTTTCCTGGTACGACTGGTTCGACCTGTACCGCTTCCGCAAGGACATCGTCCCGCTGGATAGCATTTATGCCATGACGCGCGGGCACCCGGTCAGTCTGATCGGCTGGTTCACCGGACTGGACCCCACCGCCGGCAGTTATACCGGCGTGGTTGAACATCGCTCTGAGCCACCGTTGGTGGTACAGGTTCGTTACCTGCAAGGGGAACGCTCCGCCCGCATGACATTCATGCTGATGGGGGGCGATCCCGAAGCGGGCGGGTTGACAGGACTCGATAGCTTGCTGGATGAATCCGCTGCCCGGGCGGGCAGTTGGGGCGCCTGCAACCTGCTGGCTGAAGTGCCGGAGCATTTGACCCTGCCCGCCAATTTGCGCCGCAGTGGTTATACCGTCTACGCCAGCCAAACCGTCTGGCAGGTTCCTAAACACCTGACCGGCGGCGCAGATGGACCGCAGAACACGTGGCTCCCTGCCACCCATCGTGATGAAGTGCAAGTGCGTGGTTTCTATCAATCCCTGGTGCCCCCGCTGGTGCAAGCCGCCGAAGCCTGGCAGCCCAACCGGCTGCAGGGTTACCTGCACCAGCAGGATGGTGAGATGCTGGCTTATGTGGACGTGCACAGCGGACCGTATGGTATTTACCTGCTGCCGGTGCTGCACCCGGCAATCTCAGATCCGGAGGGTTTGCTATTGGAATTACTCGCGCACTTGCCTGGGCGTCTCAATCGCCCGCTTTATCTCGCGGTGCGCTCCTATCAGGCTGGATTGGAATATCCATTGGAAAAATTAGGCTGCCAGCCTGGGCAGCGGTCGGTGTTGATGGTGAAACACCTGGCGTTGGCGCAACGGGCGCTGGTTTATAATGAACGCCACATCGTCGGGGAAAAATCCTTCCCCGAACCCACGACACCCATCATGGGCGCCCGTTCACGGGTGGAAGAGCCTAATTGGTTGGGGCGGCTAAACTGAACAATCGGAATTATTATCGTGATGACCCAGAAACGTATAACAGATGACCTGCAGGCGCTTCTAGAGGTCCTGCCGCAACACATCTCCAAATCCGTTTCAGATGCCAACGATTCGGATAACTTGCTGGAGATCATTTTGGACCTGGGGCGGTTGCCGGTTGCCCGCTTTACCAACCGCGAAGCCACCCTCAGCGAGCATGAGGTCACCCTAGCGGAGATCGAGCATGTTGTCGATCATATCGGCGAATTCGATGCCGACAACCGCGCCGGGCTCGAACGCACCCTGCACCGCATATCCGCCATCCGTAACCGGCGCGGTCATATCGTCGGTCTTACCTGCCGCGTCGGTCGTGCAGTTTATGGCACCATCGATATCATTGAAGATATGATCGAATCGGGCAAGAGCGTGCTCATCCTCGGTCGACCCGGCGTTGGCAAGACCACCATGCTGCGTGAAGCCGCCCGCATCCTGGCGGAGAAAAAACGCGTCGTGGTGGTGGATACCTCCAACGAGATCGGTGGCGATGGTGATGTGCCCCATCCGGCGGTTGGCAAAGCCCGCCGCATGCAGGTTGCCACGCCTTCGCTGCAGCATGAGGTCATGATCGAAGCGGTTGAGAATCACAACCCCGAAGTGATCGTCATCGACGAGATCGGGCGGGAACTGGAAGCCGCAGCCGCCCGCACCATCGCCGAGCGCGGTGTGCAGTTGATCGGCACAGCGCACGGGCGTACGCTTGAAAACCTGTTGCTGAACCCGACTCTCTCTGACCTGATCGGCGGCATCGAAGCGGTCACGCTTTCGGATGAAGAAGCCCGCCGCCGGGGCACCCAGAAGACCGTCCTGGAGCGCCGCTCCCCGCCGACTTTCGATATCCTGGTCGAAATCCAGGACCGCGATGACCTGTTGGTGCACCCGGATGTGGCGGCTGCCGTCGATAACCTGGTGCGCGGTGTTCCCCCGCTGGCGGAAGTGCGTTACCGCAATGAACAGGGCGAGATCATGGTGGAAAAGCCCACCGCGCCCTATATCCCGACCAAGTCCCCATTACAAAAAGGTCTGCGGCGCTCCAGCCCCAGCGGTATCGAAGTCGTTGCAGGTGGTGCCCGAGATGGCAACGGGCGCGAAGGCAATGGGCGTGGGCACCCGCTCACCGACCCGACGGCGTTCTTTGCTGCCGAGTTGCCCACCGGACCCAGCGGCGCCGCCGGCGCGTTGCAAACCGTTCACATTTACCCTTATGGGGTGGCGCGCAACCGTTTGCTGCTGGCTGCCAAGCACCTGGGTGTGCCGCTGGTGGTGGTGCGCGAGTTGGACCAGGCGGATGCCCTGATGACGTTGCGCACCTATTACCGCAACCGCCAACAACCTATTGTGGATGCCGAAGCCCGCGGGATGCCCATCTATGTTTTGCGTTCCAACACCATCAACCAGATCGAACAAGCCATGGCGGAGATGTTCAACCTTTCGGCGGTTTCCAGCCGCACCGACTGGCAAGAGATCTCCGACCAGACCCAAACCGCCATTCAGGCGGTGCTGAACGGGCAATCCTGGGTCGATCTGCCTCCTGCCACCTCTGCCGTGCGCCGCACCCAACATGAAATGGCGCGCCAGGCGCAGTTGATCTCTCATTCCTATGGGCGCGAACCCAACCGCCGGGTGCGCATCTACCGCGAGTGACCGCTGAGATGGCAACAGGCGTCTTCATTACCCTGGAGGGTCCCGATGGCAGCGGCAAATCTTCG
>JABLXM010000207.1 GCA_013177815.1 Anaerolineae bacterium
TAAACTAAACCCTGAATCCATTGATGCTCAAGTGGCGTACGCGGATCTATGCCTGGAAGTTGGAAAGCCAGTTGAGGCAATCAAGGCGATAAAACAGCAATTGCCGGATGAATCGATTGGGGATAATAAGCGGGTATTGGATAAATTATCGGCAGCTTACCTGGCGGCTGAAGAGTATGATAATGCGATACGGGCGGCGATGATATGTAGCGACAAATTCGGCACATCAAGCGATAACCTGTGGATACTCGCGCAAGCCAACCAGGCAAATAATAACCTGCCTGAGACTATCAAGGCTTTACGGCAATTGGTCAGACTGGACCCAATGCATGAAGAAGGCATCTTATTGCTTGCCAACCTATTATCAATGACGGGTGTGCCGGAAGATGCACTGGCGACCCTGGAAAAAGCCGTAAGCGCCCATGAAAACTCACTGGCGATTCAACAAGAACGTTGCAAATTGATTTGGCGCTTGCATGGTGTCCATAAAGTGATACCAATTCTCAAGAACCTTGTAGCGCGTCATCCTGATAGCAGCGAAATAAGTACGATGCTGGCGGAAGCGATGGAACAAGCAGGCGACTTGAGCGGCGCGGAATCCATCGCGACGGCGGGGTTGAAGAAAAATCCCGCTATAACCGAGTTGAATGCAATCATGGGAAGAATACAATACCGGGCGGGGCAACTTGACCGCGCGATCAGTTATCTCTCGGAAGCGATTCGACAATCGCCGGGAACGTTACAAAATTACCTTGACCTGGCAAATGTCTATTTGGACCGCAGGGAACCGCTGCAAGCATTGCGTGTTTATCAATCCGCCATCCGGGCGATCCCGAACGATCCCCAGGCTTACCTGGAAGCAGCCAAGATATTGAAAGATTGCCGCGATTATATCGGCGCAGAAACGATGCTGCGTAAAGCGGCGGAACTAAGCCCGGAAGACGTCAATATTCGGCGCCAACTTGGCGCAATCATTGCTTTGAATTTAGTACATCACGCAAAGGAGGTCGGGAGCCCATCATGACCACTCAAAGGTTCAATCCCCGTACGGATACACTCATCAATAGAGCTGATTTCCTCTCGTTGCTAAACACAGCTATTCTGACCGGCTCTCACCGATTTTGTCGGCAAGTCGCCGCCCAGTGGCTGGCAACTTACCCGGGAGATCTGATGGTTGCTTACCTGCAAGCGAAATCAAATCTCGACGAAGGTCAGAAAGACAATGCCAAGAACGCGCTTACCGCGATAACGAAGAAAGATCCGGAATTCGTCGATGCACAGTATGCGCTTGCATTGTGTTTGGCAGAAGAGGATGATGAACGATTCAACCACGTTTTGGGGTGTGCTTACGCCATCGGCAAGGACGCGATCGATTCTTCGGTCTTGCCTGCTTGGGCGATCCAATTACGTTATTGCCGAATAGCGATCGACCAGGCATCATACGAAGAAGCAGAAAAAATGATCATGCCGATTCTTGCCATGAATCTGGATAATCCATTGCCCGCCATATTCCATACCCGCATTGCCAGGGTGCGGCAGGACAATATTGGTGTGATGCGCCTGGCAGAATATTACGCAAACTTGTGGGATGATGCGATCTTCTTCAAACTGGTACTGGCTGAGGTAAAGATGGCGTTGGGCGAGGAGGCATCTTCGATCCAATTACTTCATCACTGTGTTAGCCGGGACTCGGCAGCGCAAGTGGCTACCAGGTTATGGGGACGGAACCACAAATACAAACCGCTATGGCAAGAGACTTTTTCGATACCATTTGATGTTCCTATACCGGCGGATGTATCTGCGGCGATGGGGTGGAATCGTTTGACGGTTGGCACGCCTACAGTGGCGGCATCGGAACCTGTTACTGAAGCGGTCGAGGAGCCGAGCAGCAATGATGAAACCAACGTGGCGGTGGATGATGCAGCGCAGTTAACCTCAGAAGCGTCCACACCTGATATCGCGTTGGTGGATATCGAAGAAGAAATCACAAACGAAGCGCCGCCGGTTGTGGAGGAACAAAAAGGCATAGATGAAACCCCGCAACAAGCGGCGACCGATCATCCAATCAAGGAGCCGCGCGTTAAGAACGGCGAGGTGCCATTCGTGAAAGATGGTCGCAAGAAATCATCCAAAGGCGAGAAGGATAGCGACTCGGTTATCCAATCCATCGAAGAGGCATTCCAAGCGTTATCCCAGCGGGTGAACAGACCTGCATTAACACGGGTCGATGCAAGATTTCCGATGTACGTCATCCTATCGACCTGGAAAGGGTTGGTTGACCAATATGGAACGCAAACCGCTGGTGTGATCAAACAAGATATGGCTTCACTTGCTGACGAAATAAAGAAGCTAACGGGTTGGGGAGCAATGGTATACCTGCCGGATGATGATGAGAATTTACAAAGGTACGGCATCCAAGCGATCGAAACCAATGATCCGTGGAAGATCAAGCTTGCTATCACTGACCTGGATAAATCACTGGCGAAAAAGGGCGCTATGATTGGTTGTATTTTGATCGTTGGCAACTCAAAAGTGGTTCCATTTCACCGCTTGCCAAATCCAACTGATGATTCGGATGAGGATGTCCTATCAGACAACCCATATGCCAGCACAGACTCCAATTATTTCATCCCGGATTGGCCAGTTGGAAGAGTGCCGGGGGAAAATGGAAAAGACGCGGGATTGTTGCTGAAGCAACTGCGCCAGATCATTAATTATCATGCTCAAAATAAGACCAGCCTGCCGTGGTGGCGCGTTTGGTTGCTGCGGTCTGGCTGGTTCGACAACCTCAAGAAGTATGTGAAAGAAAAATACATCAAGGGGCTCTCGCCAAGTTTCGGTTATTCTGCCGCGGTGTGGCGCAGATCATCGCTGGCAGTTTATCGTACGATTGGCGAGGGAGGTTCTTTATCAATCTCTCCACCAGAAGCGTCTGGAAATATCCGACCGGACAAATTGCTTCTGACGGAATTCGGTTATTACAATTTGCATGGGTTAATCGATAGCGCCGAGTGGTATGGACAAAAGGATTATTCCGATCGCTCTGCTGGACCAGATTACCCAATCGCATTGCGCACTGAGGATCTGATTCAAAATGGTAGTTCGCCAACAGTGGTATTCTCAGAGGCATGTTATGGTGCGCATGTCGAAGATAAACTTGAGAAAGAATCGATCGCGTTACGATTTTTAGGTATTGGTGTGCAAGGTTTTGTGGGTTCAACAGGCATCTCATATGGATCGGTCAATTCTCCGTTGATTGCAGGCGATCTTTTGGCATCCCTTTTCTGGAAAGCGTTGAAAGACGTGACCACGGTGGGCGAAGCCTATATGCTGGCGAAATTGAGGTTGGTGCAGGAAATGATCAAACGGCAGGGCTTCTTGGATGGGGAAGATCAAAAAACATTGATCTCCTTCGTGTTATATGGTGACCCCTTGGCGGGAGCTGATGGTTACCGAAAGAAAGCCAAGGAGGTTCCGAGACCCAAGGTACATCCTACGGTCAAGACTATATGCGACCGGGTGGATAGTGATACTGCACCACGGGTGATCTCCAAAGAGAAATTGCGCGAGGTCAAACGCTATGTGGAAGATTACCTGCCAGGGTTGGAAGACTCTGAAGTAATGATCGCCCAAGAACATACGCATTGCGATGGTAAACATCATAGCTGTCCGACGGCGCAATTGGGATCAAAGATGCTGGATGACGATTTGACCAACCGGGTGGTGGTCACAATTCGAAAGGAGAAGAAGGTCGCTCAGAGAACCCACGAGCACTACGCGCGCGCTACTCTGGATAAAGACGGGAAAGTTATCAAGCTGGCTGTCAGTCGCTAATATTCACCAGCCGAGCAGGTAACAACAAAGGCGCATGGATGGCATACGCCTTTGTTGTATTTAACGCAGTTCATGCCTTATAATTCAGCACACATTTAATAAAGTCCGATCATCTTATTGGGAGTTAAGAATAATGGCGAAAGAAATGACCGGAGCTGAGATCCGGCAATCCTTCATTGATTTTTTTGTGGCACGTGGTCATTCGTTTGTGCGGTCATCTTCGCTGGTGCCTGGCGGCGACCAGACATTATTGTTCACCAACGCGGGGATGGTCCAATTCAAGGATGTGTTTCTGGGAACGGACCACAGACCATACACACGGGCGGCGAATTCACAGAAATGTATGCGCGTGGCTGGGAAGCACAATGATTTGGATGACGTGGGTAGGGATGACAGCCACCATACATTTTTCGAAATGTTGGGGAATTGGTCATTCGGGGATTA
>JABLXM010000021.1 GCA_013177815.1 Anaerolineae bacterium
TGCAATCAGTCGATCCTTCATTGTTCAATGAGACGCTATCGTATTATGAATCGCGTGTGGAAAATTATGAGAGCAGGAATGGAGAAACGCCGATTGGTTTGCCCGTCTTGGATTACATGAAGCATGATGATGATTATTCGACGGTCGTCTACCTCAAAGGCGCATTGATGTTCAGTGATATTCGTAAACGGATTGGTGATGAGATGTTCTTCACTTCACTAAGAGCATATTACAATGAATATGCCTATCAAATAGCACCGCCAAGTGCTTTACTAAATATTTTTGTGAACGAATGCCAATGCGACCTGTCCGATATTTATATTCACTATGGTGTGCCCTAACGATATAAGCCTCGTCGCATCATCAATAAATATATCCCGATCAATATCAATAATATCGATCCGCTGTTCCCTAAAAAATTTAATGCGTTTCCCGGATTGCCACCAATATACAATCCCCATCCAACCACGGCAAGAACACCTCCTGGAATTAGGGGCCACCAAACGAATTTATGCATCGCCAGTTTGGAAGCGATCACGATCAATGCCCAACCAAATGCGAACCAAACTAACATCGTTCCTGTTTGAGACAATCCATTCTTCGGACCAGACCCAAACCATGGAAAATAAATCCCAGGACCTATTCCAATTAACAAACCTCCGGGAATGATCAAGCCAAGATGCCTTGTCAATATTCCCCAGCTTAATAATGCTACACCGGTGCCCAATATGGTAAAAAATACTATCTCCATGACCTGCAATGATGTAAGCAAAAACGCAGCAGCAATGAAGATACCCGTGATTCCCGGAAGAATTTGCCAATAGGTAACTTTGTTTAACACAACGCGATTTAATAGAATTATTAGAAACCATCCGATCGAAAAGGCTGCGATCATCAAACCGATTTTCTGTTGTTTGGTTAACCAGGCGATATCTTGAATCAAAAGGGGTATTCCAAGTCCGATTGCTGTCACAAGTGTGCCTGCAATATAATATCCAGACTTTTTGGTGTACACGCCTGCAATCAGTAAAACCAGACCAATTTCAGGTAACAATATAAATGCCAGGTCGACTGTGTCGATCGTGCCATCCATTAGTGTGATCACGCCGGCAATAATTAAACCAACGCCAACTAGAGTATATACACTAAAGTCATGTGGTCCGGATTTGCCATTGTCATTACCTGAGGTCATGCACAATCTCCAATGATATCAGTATGTGACCTTTCAATATCTAAAATTGAATGATTCCAGCTTCTTTTGCTTTGATTACCGCCTGCATCCTATCGCGCGCGTCGAGTTTACTTAGTATATTCCTCATATGATTCTTAACGGTACCTTCAGCGATATAAAGATAGTCAGCAATCTCTTTATTGCTTGAACCCTTGGCTACCAATTCTAAAATCTCGATTTCCCGAGGAGATAATTGTTCAAAGATTATTGCTTGGTTCTTGGTGGGTTTATCTTGTCTAAGCCTTGAAAATTCTTCCACAACCTTCCCCGTGATCGAGGGATGAAGTACATATTGACCCTCATTTGCGGTGTGGATTGCCTCGAATAATTTCTCTGAAGAAACATCTTTAAGTAAATACCCAATGGCACCGGCTTTTAATCCGTCAAAAACTAACTCGTCATCATCAAATGTGGTTAACATGATTACTTTACAATCTGGGTAGTCTTGCCTTATTTTCCGAGTTGCTTCTACTCCCCCCATTATGGGCATTCTCAGATCCATTAATATTATGGATGGTTTGAGAAGGGAAATCATATTTACAGCTTCCTCACCATTGCCTGCTTCACCGACAACAACAAAATCAGTCTGCTCACTAATTAACGTGCGCAGTGCTTCCCGGAACAATACTTGATCATCGACGAGCAATATTCTAATCATGTTCTACTCAGGAATGGTTATCTCCAGGCTTGAACCTTCACCTGGACTTGTAGCAACATTCAAATTGCCGCCGAGGATTCCGGCTCTCTCCAATAAACTAATCAAGCCAAAGCCAGTGCCCTTCCTCATATTGCGGTGACTGCCATTGTCATGGATGATCAACTGAACAAACCCTGGGTCTCGATAATTCAACGTAATCGTAACTTCGGTGGCATCGGAAGCATGTTTTTCGATGTTCGTAAGTCCCTCTTGAACCGCCCGATATAATGTTACTTCAGCCTGAGCGCTTAATGGGCGCGCCTGTCCAAATACTGAAATAGTAATTTTTTTATCTTCCCAGGTAAAGGCATCAATCAATTTCGTAATTCTTTTCTCTATCGGGACCCCATCATCAGGCAATACACGTAACGCATCAACCGACTGTCTCACATCTGCAATGGCTTCTTTGGTCAGCACACTGGCTTTACTCAAGAAATTTTCCGCCTTTTGTGGGTCTTTGGCTAGCACCGATGAAGCAGCTTGAATTTGCATGTTAATGGTTGTCAGGTAATGCCCAAGACCATCGTGGATCTCACGCGCCAAACGATTGCGCTCCTTGATCAAGGTTAACTCCTCCACCTGGTTGGCATATGCGGTCAGGTGATAATTTGCTTCCGTTAACTGGCGGGCAAGGTCTTCGACTTTAAACCGTGCTCGTTCTTCATTAACTGCCATTTGGATGAATGTAGCAACAAATACCTGACCCGCAATGAAACCCGGCAATTGTGCCCATATTAGACGCCAGTCCCATCTTAATGCAATGATATAGACCAGAATGATAGCGACGTTCCCAACATAGGTCCACATGCTTGGCAGTAAAAGGACGCTATGACCGACTAACGGCAGGAAGATGAGACTATTGATCAAAGCCCCTTTGGATAGCATAAATATCCAACCACCCACGAACAATTGAATTGAAAAATAAAGGATCGCTATCGATATCGTTCCTGATTTTGCTACGTATGCATAACCATAAACGCCATTTGTAATATAAACGACACCAAGAATGATTGAAGTGAGTAAATGTAGTGGAGACGTTTCGCCAATCTCGGAAAAATTCACTAAGTAAGCAGCCAAGACAATCAAGGCGAATGCCAGGTCAGCTCCGCCGCCAGTTTTAATTGACTTTCGATCATCAATATTCACTATATAAGCTATTATAGCATCCGGTAAATTTACAGAGGAGGCTACCCGGTCATTCGATGAATAATCAGACGCGCGATTGTCCCGGATATGTCAGATGATAAGCGATATAGCGCGTTCTTAATTGACCTTAGAGCAAATGGGTGCTAAAATTCGCGCTGACCAATGCCCATATACGAGTTCATATGCTTGGAATGCAATAGCCGTTTTGAAATCATGCGGACGATGAAAGAAGCGGATGCACCACTTCTGTGCAATTCCTGTTCCAGTACATACGTCAAACGCCTGCCTTCGCTTGTTAATTCCAAATCCGGCTCTGGGAAAACCTCAGAGAGATCATCTTCTCGATCTGGCTGCGGCAATTGTTCCAGTCAATCTTGTGCCGGTTGCAGACATTGATTAACGGAAAACGCAAATGAGAGATTTTAATCATAAAGCAGCGCTAATAACCGGTGGATCATCCGGCATTGGTTTTTCACTTGCCAAACAGTTGGTTGGTTTCGGATCGAATGTCTGGATACTGGGGCGCCGCCTGGAATTATTAGAATCAGCCACCATTGAACTTCAAAAAAATAAGATCCATGATGATCAAGCGATTGGGTTCATCCAGGCAGATGTCTCAAAGGTAGATGATATAGGACCGATCCTATCGGGATGGATGGATAAAGAGGGCTGCCCGGACTTATTGATCAATTCTGCCGGTGTCTCACGACCAGGATTATTCTTGGAATTACCCAACAACATATTTGAAGAAATGATGGCAATTAATTACTTTGGAACCGTAAATATCACTCGCCTGATATTGCCCGGAATGCTTAAGCGCGCAAGTGGTTACATTGTCAATATTTCGTCGGTAGCTGGATTTCTTGGCACATATGGTTATTCTGCTTATGGTGCGTCGAAATTTGCAGTACGTGGATTTTCAGATGTATTGCGCTCCGAATTAATTTCAACGAATATTGGTATGACGGTCGTATTCCCGCCTGATACGAAAACGCCTCAGTTGGCGGGTGAGGAAGAATTCAAACCAAGGGTAACAAAAGAGTTGTCAAAATCCGCGGGTGTGTTGGAGCCGGATTTCGTAGCCGGGAAAATACTCAAAGCGGTTCGAAAGAATAGTTACATATGCACCCCTGGACTTGAGTCATCTTTTTTGTTTGCCCTATCGAATATCCTGGGTAGATATACTTATTCAGTCATGGATATGATGGTTCGGGATGCGATAAAGAAGACAAAACTCAAATGATCTTTATACATTTTGCCTGCTTCTAAGAAATTCACCCTGCTGGTTCGGGGTGATATTTTTTCTAAACAGTCGCCATGATATACTAGGCTTAAATACCACACCCATTCCTGGAGCACACATGAAAAAAGACTTTATCGCAATTTCTGATTTTTCATCAGAAGAACTGATGTCGATTCTTGAATTGGCGATTGATTTAAAGAAACAATGGCATGATGGCGGGAATCCACCATTGCTTAAAGGCAAGGTATTGGGCATGATCTTTCAAAAACCGAGTTTGCGCACCCGGGTTAGCTTCGATATGGCTATGCGTCATCTAGGCGGAGATGCCCTTTACCTATCCCCGAATGAAATCGGCTTGGGACAGCGCGAGTCAATCGCGGATGTTGCCCGGGTACTATCCGGCTACGTTCAGGTGCTAATGGCTCGTGTCTTCTCTCATGATCATATTTTGGAATTGGCACGATGGTCTTCAATTCCGGTCATCAATGGTCTGAGCGATTACAACCATCCCTGTCAAGCAATGGCAGATGCATTGACCATCATCGAACGTTTGGGGAAGATGAAAGACATCAATGTCGTTTTTATTGGAGATGGAAACAATGTTGCCGTCTCCATGATGCATATCTGTGCCAAACTGGGCGCAAACTTCACCCACTCAGGTCCAGATGGGTACCAAATCGATGCGAGTGCGTTGGCACTTGGCAGGACAATCGCCGCCGGCACCAACACCAAAATTCGCCAAATTTTCAATCCACAAGAAGCTGTCCGGGATGCAGATGTGATATATACGGATACTTGGACCAGTATGGGGCAAGAGGTTGAAAGCGAGAAAAGAGCGAAGGTATTTCCTCCATATCAAGTGAATACAGAGCTGCTGAAGCTTGCAAAACCCAGCGCAATCGTATTACACTGCCTTCCTGCGCACCGCGGGCAGGAGATCACGGATGAAGTTGCCGATGGCGAACAATCAGCGTTATTTCAACAAGCACATAATCGTCTCCATGCCCAAAAAGCCATTCTCGTAAACCTATTCCAGCAGGCTAATTCATGAATACAAGTGAATTGATCGCTCTAGAAGAACGTTACGGCGCACATAATTACCATCCATTGGATGTGGTAATCTCACGCGGCGAAGGCGTGTGGGTTTATGACGTTGATGGGAATAAATATTTAGATTGCCTATCTGCATATTCCGCGCTCAACCAGGGTCATGTTCACCCAAAGATCTTGAGCGCTTTGACCGAACAGGCAGGTAAGGCGACTCTAACCTCTCGTGCGTTCCGTAACGATCAGTTACCCCTTTTCTATAAAGAATTATCCGATCTGACCGGCTTTGAGATGTCGCTGCCAATGAACTCAGGGGCTGAAGCGGTGGAAACTGCCATGAAGCTGGCGCGGAAATGGGGATATGTCGAAAAGCATATTCCAAGATATAAAGCTGAGATCATCGTTGCCGAAGGGAACTTCCACGGCAGAACGATATCGATAATATCTTATTCCAGTGAACCGGGTTATAAGAATGATTTTGGTCCATTCACGCCGGGTTTTATCGCCGTGCCGTATGGTGATTCCAGAGCAATCGCCAATGCGATCACACCCAATACCGCCGCTATTCTACTGGAACCCATCCAGGGCGAAAGCGGAGTGATAATGCCACCTCCAAACTATCTGCGAGAAGTCTCAGAAATTTGCAAACAACAAGACGTTTTATTGATACTCGATGAAATCCAGACAGGTTTGGGCAGGACAGGCAAATTATTTGCATATCAGCATGAAGGGATAATTCCAGATGTTGTCATCATTGGAAAGGCATTGTCCGGCGGTTTTTATCCTGTTTCCGCAGTCCTATCCAGTGAAAAAATACTTGGCTTATTCAACCCCGGCGAGCATGGCTCGACCTTTGGCGGCAATCCATTGGGTGCTGCTGTTGCGCGTGCGGCGTTGAAGGTAATTGTAGATGAAAATTTGATTGAGAATGCGGATAAAATGGGTGATTATTTTCTTGACAGGCTATCTGAGATCAACAGCCCCCACATCAAGGAGGTGCGCGGGCGGGGTTTACTGATCGGTGTTGAGTTGAGACCACAAGCTGGTGGTGCACGCAGGTTTTGTGAAGCGCTTATGCAACGCGGTGTCCTGGCAAAAGAAACACATGAGAATGTCATCAGGTTTGCCCCTCCCCTCATTATCGATAAGGAGACAATTGACTGGGCGTTATCACGAATAACCCCGGTATTATTTATGGATTGATGTGGAGTATAGCATGTCATTAACTATGCGTAGTTGTTTTGTGATGCGGGAAAGGCATTGACATATGGCAAGAAACGCGAAGATCGTGGCGACTTTGGGTCCCAGTTCTGATTCGGTTCAGACTCTGGAAGCGATGATTGATGCAGGTATAGATGTTGCACGCTTGAACTTTTCACATGGCAACCAGGATACCCACCTTGCGCGCATCAAGATGGTTCGCGATTGCGCAGCAGCACATAAAAAACCGATCACGATTCTACAGGATTTGCAGGGACCTAAACTTCGGGTTGGTGCCCTACCAGAAGAGGGCATCAACTTGAAGGCAGGGGAAGAGATCGACTTGGTTTCGACCACTGACCAAGAGCTTCCAAGATCTCTCGGCAAAGGTCAGAATTTCATACCTGTTCATGTCCCGTCCCTTGCCAAGAGTGTCAAACAAGGTGGGCGTATCCTACTGGATGATGGGAAGATGGAACTTGAGGTCCTGCACGTTCAAGGCGAAAAAGTCACAGCCGGTGTCGTCGTGGGTGGTATCCTCAATTCGAAAAAAGGCATCAATTTACCGAATGCTAATATGAATATCTCTGCAATGACCGATAAGGATGTAGAGGATCTTAAATTTGGCTTGTCTCAGGGTGTGGATTGCATTGCCCTGAGTTTTGTAAGGTCAGCCATAGATATATACGAGTTGAAGGAAATAATTGGCAAATTGGCGCCTTCGAAAAAAGATATACCGATCATCGCAAAGCTTGAGCGACCGGAAGCTATTGGCAATTTCAACGATATCATAATGGCTGCGGATGGCGTTATGGTCGCGCGTGGAGATCTGGCAGTCGAAACCTCGCCATCCCAGGTGCCAATCTACCAGAAAATGATCATCAAACAGGCAGCCTTACATGAAAAGCCGGTCATCACGGCTACCCAAATGCTTGAGTCAATGATCAGTAACCCCCGCCCCACCCGCGCAGAGGCTTCGGATGTTGCCAATGCGATTTTTGATGGCACCGATGCAGTTATGCTCTCAGGCGAGACGGCTGTTGGTGCCTATCCAGTTGAGACGGTCAAGATGATGGCAACCATCATCGAAGAGGCGGAAGACCATTTTGCTGAGTGGGGTTTGTGCAATTCCACCGAGGAAGAAAATCCCGGCGATGATGCGGTTTCGATTACACGCGCAGCCAGAGAATTGGCGCACGACCGAAACGTGGATGCTATCGTTGTGTTCACGCTTTCTGGACGGACGGCATTATTTATGTCAAAAGCCAGACCGCGCGTCCCGATCATCGCTTTTACCCCAAATAAGGATACCTATAACCTTATGGGCATGTACTGGGGCGTGACACCACATATGTCGCCATTTGCCGACACAGTGGAAGGCATGCTTAACCATGTAAATGATATTATGATGAAAGAAATTAAGATCAAGCCGGGGCAACAGATTGTTCTAATATCAGGTTTCCCGATTGGTGCCATGCGCCCACCTAATTTAGCGATGATACACACGGTCGGCGATTCATCCGCGCAATAACAATATTAGCTTTGCTTTCGATGATCCAATCAATTAAACCAAAATATCGAGGCATTAATGAGAATTAGAAGAATTGATACGGATCAAAGAAAAGATGTCCGGAAGTTTATCGAATTCCCTTTTGATCTCTATCGAAACCATCCTGGTTGGGTGCCCACGCTTGATTCGGAAATGCGTTTAGTGTTGAATAAGCGGAAACACCCTTTTTTCTTGCATTCCCCCGGCGATTTTTTTATTGTAGAAAGTGAGGGACAGGTTATTGGCAGGATCGCAGTGTTGAAAAACAACAATTATTGTTCTCACCATGGAGAAAATGTTGCTTTTCATTACTACCTCGATACGATCGATGATCTTCAAGTCTCAAACCTGTTGTTTTCCGCATATAGGGATTGGGCGCTTGCGAACGAATGTGATCAATTATATGGTCCGCGTGGTTTTACGCGCGCCAGTGGAATTGGCTGCCTGGTAGAGGGTTTTGAATACCGAGCCGCAGTTGGTATCCCCTATAATTTTGAGTATTATTCAAAACATTATGATCATTTTGGTTTCCAGAAAACCACGGATTATTATTCTACTTACCTGGATGCAAGTTTTCAGCAACCCGAAAAAGTTAGGTTGATTGCCCAAAAGGTTGCTGAAAAGGGTAATTTCAAAGTCATCAACTTCCGTTCTAAGTCTGAATTACGCCCTTGGGTCAAAGAAATCGAAAAAGTACACGAAGATGCTTTCAAGAACAATCCAGGGTACTACCCTTCCACGCCGGAAGAATTTGAATTACAAGCAAAATCGATCATTCAGATTGCAGATCCTAAATTGATCAAAATCATCATGGCTGGTGATGAACCCGCAGGCTTTATCATTTCATATCCTGATGTTGCAGCAGCCTTCCAGAGGACAGGCGGTAAATTGTTCCCCTTTGGCTGGATTGATATTTTGCATGAAATGCGCACCGCTGATGTGATCAGTATGAATGGGGTTGGTTTGTTGCCGAAGTATCAAGGTTTGGGTGCGAATGTATTGTTATATACAGAATTGGAAAAAGTCCTGCGCGCTCGTCCAGGTCTGAGCACCGCTGAACTAATTCAGGTTGATGAGCGTAACCATCGTTCGTTATCTGACATGGAGAGCCTTGGCGTTAAATGGGTAAAGACGCACCGAACGTATCAGTTGTGTGTTGTAGGTGTGTAGTGTGAGTGTAGGTAAGTGGATGTGGAAATGGTGATAAAATGGCTATGCGAAATTTTATATAAAAACAATCATTTGCCTTATTGTCCCAATTTAGAGCATCGTTTCATTGAGGTACTTAAGGCTTTCCCAGGATGGTCTAATCTGGTCTTCCTTCATCCTGTTTAGCGGTTCTTCGGGCAAATCATACATCTCGAACAGTGAGGGATAGTCCGGATCCAGATAGATTAAACCAGTGATCAACCAATTATTCAATTCTGCATCCGCAAGCAATGAAAATGCCGCCTTGCGATTGGTTGGATCATGGTCTTTGTCTAGTTTCTTCAGAAGGATTTTCGATCCATCGTGCAATGCAATTTCTCGCACTGTCCCGTCTTCAAAATCTTCGATTGTGATCTCATCGCGCGCCGGGATATACGAAATGTCATGAAGCGGCGCTTCGTGATCTTTGCCCCAGGTATATGAATGCAGTGTGTTGTCAAGATTGTGAAAGGTGACGCAAGGGCTAATTATATCGATGACTGCAATACCGTGATGTCGGAATGCCGCTTTGATCAATTCCTTCACCTGCTTGGGATCACCAGCAAATGAACGCGCAACAAATGTCGCATTTGCAGCCATCGCTTCCATGCATATATCGACAGGTAGATATGGATTTCTTCCTTGTTTTTTTAGTTCCAATCCTTGCTCGGCTGTCGCAGAAAATTGCCCCTTTGTCAATCCGTAAACACCATTATTTTCAATGATATAAACCATGGGAAGATTCCTGCGAACAAGGTGTTTGAATTGCCCCATGCCGATACTCGCGGTATCCCCATCTCCACTGATGCCAATACCCTTTAGTTGGTATCTGCGAACAATGCCCCCAATGCAAGCGATGGCATCCGTCCATGCAAGCCGTTGAAGGAGAAGGACCGGGTCATGAAATAGGTCGGGCTTTTGCTTGAACAGCCAATGCCGCTAAATTTCAATACATTCTCAGGCACTATATCCAACTCATAACATGCCGTGATGATTTGATTGGCGATTGAATTATGCCCACATCCCTGGCACAATGTACTGGGCGCTCCTCGGTAATCCGACCGCGATAGTCCAACAGTATTTATCATGGTTTTGTTAAGTACATTATTCATCGAACGCCTCGTATTGTTTTATCTCGTCAACAATCCAATTCGCGGTTAGCGGCAACCCGTCAAGATGTGAAACCTGAATGAACCGGGTGGCTAATGCAGGATATGCTATCGTTAATAGCTGCATCATTTGACCATCCCGATTTATTTCAACAATATAGACTTTCTCGTGATCTTCGATGAATTTCAAAATTTCATCTGTAAATGGGATTGCGCGAATCCTCATGTAATTCAAGTGTAGATTGTGTTTTTTAAGGATATCTCGCGCCTCATTAATCGCTGGCTCTGTCGACCCAAATGAAATAATGGCATGTGGATTGTTGGTTGATTGATCCACAATCGGTTTGGGTACTGAATTTTTGGCGTTCCTATATTTCAACGCCATCCGATCCATAACACGCTCCCATACATCCTGTTCTTCACTATAATCGGCAAACTCATCGTGCCCTGTACCTCGGGCAAAATACGCGCTACGAGGGTGTTTGTTCCCCGGAACCGTCCTATAAGGTATGCCATCTCCGTCAATATCTCTATATCGACCCCACGCGCCATTTGTTTTTTTGAGTATCGCTTCAAGATCTTCTTCCCATAAGACCTTCCCGCGATCAATTGGCGTATCAGGATATTGAAAAGGCTCTGACATCCAATTATTCATTCCCATATCTAGATCGCTTAATACGATTACCGGTATTTGGAATCGCTCCGCCAAGTCGAAGGATTTCCAGCCAAATTCAAAACATTCCTGAATGGAGCCAGGGAACAATAAAATATAGTGTGTGTCTCCATGACTGATGAAATTGGCAAATGTGAGGTCCCCTTGAGCCGTTCGGGTGGGCAAACCAGTGCTTGGACCAACTCGTTGAATATCCCACACTACGATCGGGACTTCTGCGTAATATCCTAAACCAAGATACTCAGCCATCAGACTCAACCCCGGTCCAGATGTAGAAGTCATTGCGCGCAATCCCCCCCACCCAGCTCCTATTGCCATTCCTACAGCCGCCAACTCATCTTCTGCCTGCACGACTGCATAGGTGTCTTTGCCAGTAAGCGGATCTTTCCGCAAGCCGGGCAGGTACTCGTTGAGCGCCTCGACAAGACTTGATGCGGGAGTGATTGGATACCACCCGACAAATTGAACACCACCGTAGATTGATCCCAAAGCTGCCGCCGTATTTCCGTCAGCCATGATCATGCCGTTCGTAAGGTCCATTGGGCGAACGTAATATGGGTCCCGTTTTTCGAGGTTATTGCCTGCCCATTCAGCCGCCATCTTGATGATATTGAAATTTGAGTCGATTGGACTTTGCTTCCCCTTGAAATGATATGCCAGCGCCTGTTTTATCTTATCCAGGTCGATGCCCAGCAATTGTCCGAGCACGCCCACATATACCATATTGGCTACATAGTCTTTCAAACGTGATGGTACCTGGGCTTCATTTACCAATTGCTTCACGGGCATCGGGTATTGAATGATGTCTTCGCGCAATATCTTATCCGAAAATTCTTCGGGATATAGCAGAACTCCTCCGGGTAAAATGTATTCTAGTTCCCTGGTAAATGTCGCTCGATTCATGGCAACGACGATATCGTCCTTTTCAACCCGAGCGATATACCCATCTTTACTGATTCGGATGGTATACCATGTCGGTAATCCTTGAATATTCGACGGAAATATATTTTTCCCAGATACCGGAACACCCATTTTGAAAATAGCCCTAAGCAGCGCGGAATTGGCTGTAGCGCTTCCCGATCCATTTATGGTGCTGAATGTGATACAGAAGTTATTAATGATTTCAGATTTCGTATTCTCTGATTTTTCGGTTATTTCCAAACCCATTAATTCCTCCCATTATCGTATCGCATATCTTACTCGAACCTTTGTTGGGAACTTCGTTGAGGGCGTTTATATAGTAGTGCCATATGTTCAACCATATATGTATATGCCTGATCCGCACTGTTCTTTGCTATCGCATCTACAATACGCTCGTGATAATTCCATACCTGGCTCAAATAATCGATATCGGCGTAGATATCCAAACCAATTCGCTCGTAAGCATCCCAGTAAGCTTCAAGTAAGCCGGTGACAAAGACGTTATCCAAACGTTGATAGATCGCAAGATGCAATTCTCTATGTTCGGAATGCGGAATGATTATTGGATATTGATTTAATTTGTCTCGGGCTGATCTGATGAGACTGTAGAGTGTATTAATATCTTCGGTTGTTAACATATCCACAGCTTGGGCAAAATAAGCCGTTTCAATGTGACTTCTGAGGCTTGAGAATTCCTCAAATCGTTCCGGCGCAATCGATATCGCATAAAGCAAACTTTGCATTACTGCGGGTCTAAAGCTATATTGAAGCCTTTTGATACCCTTCCTTGGTTTTGCTTCAATAAAACCGAGCACCCTCGCCACTTCCATCTGTTCCCGCAAAGTTGGGATGGAAATCTCCAATTCTTTGCTAATTTCGGGAAGCGAAGGCAGGCGAGCTTGATCCCCATATTTTTGCCCGCATAGATATTTCATGAAATCCGAGAAGATATCTTGAGATCGTCTCGCCATTTTCGTATTACTCTGATTAATTTGGTTATTTCGCATTTATCTTACCACGTTGATGCGCCCTAATCAATTCCAAATGTCATAACTATCCGGTCATTATTGTAATGATTCGGCGCTCTCTGAGCGACTCTCGGAATATGTTATTATCAGGCATCTTATTCAATGGCTGGCTAGACTGCTGCTTGACCGACATCCACAATTCCACTAAAATCGTCAAATAATCTTCCCGTAGCATATGAGGGATCCGGTGAAAAATAACATCGTCATTGTCAATCCAGTTTCTGGAAACGGCGCTGGGAAACGGTTATTGCCGGCAATCACGGAAAAACTTAATGGCATAGATCTCGATTACGATCTAGAAGTGACTATGAAACCCGGTCACGCGAAGGATTTGGCATTCACTGCGATTAAAAACGGCTATCAAAAAATCATCGCTGCTGGGGGCGATGGCACTGTAAACGAGGTGATCAACGGGATGATGCTCGCCGGCAACGGCAATAACGCTAATGTGCCACTCGCAGTAATTTGCATTGGACGCGGAAATGATTTTTCGTATGGCGTCGGTATTCCAACCAACTGGTTGAATGGGATTGAAGTCATAAAAACAGGGCGCCAACAAATGATCGATCTGGCATATCTAAAAGGAGGAGACTTCCCCGGTGGAAGATATGTTGGCAATGGAATAGGGATTGGCTTCGATGCTGTTGTCAGTTTTGTCGCAGCGAGGAACAAAATTTTGACTGGTTTTTCGTCTTATGCATGGGCAGCGTTGAAAACCATCTACTTATACTATCAAGCGCCAAGCCTCAAGATAGAACTTGACGATGAAACAATATTACTGTCTGGTCTGATGGTCTCTATCATGAATGGCAGACGAATGGGTGGTGGCTTCCACATGGCACCCGATAGTCAACCTGATGACGGTTTGTTTGATCTTTGCATCGTCAACGAAATCCCGAAGGGTCACATGATACCGCTCATTATGCGCTTCATGCGAGGTATACAAGGCGGACATAAAGCGGTCCAATTCAAACGAAGCAAATCTGTCAAAGTCACAGCCATCAAAGGGACTATACCTGCCCACGCCGACGGCGAAGCAATTTGTACAGCAGGTAAAGAAATCGATATTCAAATCGTGCCCAATGCAATCAATGTCATGGTGCCAAGAGAAGCATAAACCTTTAAACATAGGCTTGATTTCTGCTTTTCTTTCAAATGGAGAACCTTGATTGGTTTGAGCAATTCATTTGCTCATCTTACGAATTAAATGATTTTCGGGATCGACCTTCCAGGCAATCATATGCCCCCCAATGACCTGTATGACATAATAGTTATCGGCAGCGGAGCCGCGGGATTAAGTTTCACGTACCGCCTAAGCCAGGAAACATCTTTAGGGCGCATGAAAATCCTGGTAGTTGACCCTGATAAAAAGGTTGTCAATGACCGCACATGGTGTTTCTGGGCAAACCGCCCACTATGGGTAGATGCTATCGTATACCGCAGATGGGATCGACTGGCGTTTCGATCCCACTTTCACCATCAAAACTATGACCTCGGCGAATTTGAATACCGGATGGTTCGTGGAATCGATTTCTACCGCTACACAAAGGAAGCAATAAATCAAAATGTTAATGTGCATTTTGTTCAAGGCACTGCAAGTGTCGTTACTGATGGTGAAGACCAAGACCTCGCGTCCGTGAATGTCGATGGACGAACGTTTCAAGCCAGATGGATTCTCAAAGGTGCATTTTTGCCAAGCGATTTCATCCCCAAACCCGAGCGTTACCACTACTTAACACAACACTTCCAAGGCTGGATCATCCATACGAAGTCGCCGCAGTTCGATCCGAAAACTTTCACGATGTTTGATTTTCGCACCCCACAAATGGACGCAATGCGATTTATATATGTGCTGCCATTCACTACTCATGACGCATTGATTGAATACACGCAGTTCACCAAAAAACCGCAAACCGCGGACGCTTACGACTTTGCGCTACAAGCCTACATTCGTGATACCCTGAATATCACTGAATATAAGGTCATGGAAACAGAGGCTGGGGGTATACCGATGACCAATCACCCTTTCGCGCGGAAAATTGGTCACAGGATAATGACCATCGGCACGCCTGGCGGTTTAGTCAAGCCCTCCACTGGCTACGCATTTCATCGTATTCTCAAAGATACAGAGCAAATCATCCAATCATTAATCCGTTATGATCATCCCTTCGCAATACAATCTCCGCCAAGGCAGTATGCGTTCTTTGATCGAATCATGCTTGGTGTAATGGAGCGCGATGGCAGTAAAATGGAACATATCTTCAGTCAAATGTTTAGAAACAACGGCATTAAACGGATCTTCAATTTTTTAGATGAAACGGATCCACTGATTCACAACCTCCCTCTGCTTTTATCTGTAGACCCACTGCCGTTTATTTCTGCAGTCATTCGTGGGTAATTCTTGTGAGCCATCTGATCTATTCCTCCTGCAACCGATAGAAGAATTAAGCTCAAGAAATGGTTAATCGATATCAACTCTGTGTCGCTTACACCTGTTGATTGCACACAAAAACTTGACATGCCCTTCTTGGCTGACTATAATCACTTTGTTGCGGGTGTAGCCAAGTGGTAAGGCAGTAGCTTCCCAAGCTACCATTCGTGGGTTCGAGTCCCATCACCCGCTTTTTTTCATCGGTGTAAAGCCTCCCAATTTTGAAAGGTGAGGCTTTTTTTATTGCATCGCGACCATCCTAACACAATTGAAAACCCCCAAAAAGCAGTTTATTCCCCCATATCATTATAATGTTATACAGGTTTATTTTCGTTAAGGTAATTATATTATGTATTTTGAATGTTAGTTATTTTACTATTGCTTAAGGATACGATCATGTTTGACGGTCCATTGATTTTTCATATTGAAGATAATTTCGAAAATCGAGTGCTTGTTCGAAGACTTTTAGAGAGCGAAGCTTTTCGGGTGGAAGAAGCTGAAAATGCAACGGATGCTTTGGTCATCTTAAAAACGTTATCACCTCAACTTATACTCCTTGATATTAATATGCCGGATATTGATGGATACACATTGGTAGGGATGATTCGCGAAAATCCCAGAATGAGCGGCGTCCCTGTGGTGGCAATCACCGCAAATGTAATGAAGGGCGACCGTGAAAAAACTCTAAGCGCGGGGTGTGATGGCTATATAGAAAAACCGATCGATGTGGACAAATTTTGCAATCAGATCAAGCGCTACCTCATTGTGGATAATACAGCATGAGCAATTTAGCCTCTGAAAATCGCAACACCGCCCCACTCCAAAGATCCACGAAGACCGGACCGCTCAAAGACACAACCATCCTGGTAGTTGAAGATAATGTTGGCAATTTTGTGCTCATCGCTCGCATGCTTGGTTTTCTTGGCATTCATTGTGAATGGAAAACATCAGGCTATGAGGTCGTCGAGTTCGCCGACACTCTCCCACGACTAGATTTGATCCTTCTGGATATTCGCCTTCCTTACGAAGACGGTTATGCAGCTCTTAAGAAAATTCACCAATCTGAAACGTTAAAGAATATTCCGGTTGTCGCTGTCACCGCAGAGGCAAGCCAGGATCAAATGAAGAAAGCCAGAAATGCCGGTTTTGACGGTTTCATTGGCAAACCGCTCGATCCAGATCGCTTTCCAGATCAGATCAATCGCATTCTGGCGGGCGAACAAGTTTGGGAAATGTGTTAACCAAGGAGCAGCGCATGTCTATCACGGGCAGTGATTCGCCAACTACTCCGAAATATGGCGAGCGTCGTTTTTCCAATACATTGACACGAACCATCTTCATTCTTCTTTCTATCATCGCGCTACTCCCCTCGATTGTGTTGGCAACCGCATCATATTTCCGGACTCGCTATCTGCTTGAATCACAAACCAAGGAGCAACTTCAAAATATAGTCCAGTCACAAGCATTACAAGTGCAGTTGGTCGCCATTCCGGGGCAAAAAGCAATCGATGACCTGATCGTAAAAGGAGGCATCGCAGAAGTTTTTGAAGATCTACGTGATAATCCAAATGATCACAATAAGAGAAAACAGGCTTTGGCTTTTCTCGAACCGTATACCATCGCTGCCGGCAGAAGTAATTACAACGTCTTTGACCAGCTCTTGGTGGTATTGCCGGATGGTGTGATATTGGCATCTACCAACCCCGATTGGGAAGGAATCAATATCTCGGATGTGCCCGCCCTATCTATACTTATCGGCAACAATCATACAGTCACGTCATATCGCTCGCCCTTTTTCCCTGACGATATTGTCATTTATTCTTCCCGTACGCTATTCAACTTACAGGGGGAACGTTTCGCAACAATAATCGGCGCATATAAACCTGCAACGATCAAATCCTTGCTCGCTTCTTCCAATTCATATTATCCAAACTCTCAAGCTTATCTCATCACAGTTGAGAATGAAGTGGTTGGCGTTTCGGCATCCGGTCAGCAATTGATCCCATTGAGCGCAAATCAAACCCACATGGACCATGTGAACACCTTGTTCGCAAATGATGAAGGTTTTGGGAGTTACACTTCGATTGAAAATACGCCGGTTCTGGCATATGGCAAAACCATCCCGAATCAGGTTGCCAAACTGGTGTTGGAAGTACCCAGCGATATCGTTTTCGGTCAATTACAAGACCTCACAAATTTTGGCGTTTTGCTGATGGCAGTAACCTTTACCATAATGGCTATTGGTATGCTATCGCTAGCAGACCGCTTTGTATCACCGATAATCGAGCTATCCAATATGGCGCGAGAGTTCGCCGAAGGCGACTGGTCGAAGCGCGCAACAGTCGACCGAAATGACGAACTTGGTTATCTGGCATTTTCTTTCAACCGCATGGTTGATCAGTTGACTGATTTGTATCGTTCGCTTGAACGCAAGGTGGCTGAGCGAACAAAACAATTGCGGACAGCCTCAGAAATCGCACAAGTTGCGACCCAGACCTCAGAAAGAAAAGAAATATACAATCGAACGGTAAACTTGATGACCGAACGTTTCGGTTATAACTACGCCGCCATCTACAGTTTGGATGCAGGTGGAACATACCTGACGCTTGAAGATGAAGCTGGTGAATTACCAGAGGGCGAGAGTCGCGCTGGAATGCGGCTCGGCGTCAGCCATGATTCCATCGTCGGATGGGTGGCAGCCAATAAAGAATCCCGATCCATCCGGGATCTCCGAGAAAATCCATTTGCGTTTACGAATGCCATTCCGGGCAGTCAATCGGAAGCTACGGTCCCTATCATGCTTGGTACACAAATTCAAGCCATTCTGGATATCCAAAGTAAAGACCTCGAGGCTTTCGATACGGAAACACTATCAATTCTTGCATCGTTGGGCGATCAAATCGCCTCTGGTATTCAAAATATCATTCTGTTGGAATCCACCCAGATCAACCTGGAAGAAACATCGGTCTTATATCGCTCTAGTCGAGCAATTACCAAAGCCGAATCGCTATCGGAAATAAATAGTCAATTGATCTCTACCCTGGAACAGACCAATTATGTAACCGGATTATATTCCATTAAGGATGCCAACCTGTTCGTCGAAGATATCCACGATCCCAAATATTCCAATGTTCAAACAACAGCAAAAGGTTTGACACTTCCAATTAAGGATATCATCGAGGGTCTAGAGAATACCAGTTACGTAATCATAAAAGATTTGGAAACCAGTTCTCGTTTTGAACACATATTATCCTACTACCAACGTAGGGATTGTAAGATCGCCGCCATCCTCCCCATCCGCCAGATGGAGCACCTAGCGCAATTTATCGTTCTTGCCTCTCGCGAACAAGATGACATCTCCGAAGCATCGCTTCAACCCTTTACCAGCCTCATCGAGGTTACTTCAAGTGCGTTGAACCGTTTTGCGGTGCTAGAAAACTTGGAAAAACATATTTCACAGCTACACGCAATTACCAAAGTCAGCCAGTCGATTTCTCAAGAGACCAATCTCAATATTCTATATTCCATATTGCACCAACATATCCTCGATATCGTTGGTGCAGATATTAGTTTTGGCGTAACGCTATATGACCAAACATCTGAAATGATCAGCGTACCATTCTTCGCCGAAGGCACAGAAACAACAGAGATGCCTCCTTTCCCGCTTGGCGAAGGTCTCTCATCGCTAGTCATAAAGAAACGTGAACCTATTTTTGTTCAGGAAAATGCCGAACAACGTTCCAAAGAACTTGGAGCGCAGTTGGTTGGAGTGCCAGCAAAATCATGGCTGGGTGTGCCCCTGGTCGTGAGCGGGGAAATCATCGGCGCCATGATCCTCCAAGATACTAATAAAGAGAACCGATTCGAGCAAGCCGATCTTGATCTAATGATGGCAATTGCCCCCCTTGTCGCTATCGCCATTCGAAATTCTCAATTATTGTCAGAGACGCAATCTGTTGCGCAAGCCTATGATATGGAGAACTTCCTGCTAGAAAAACTGCTAGAAAAAACGCCCGATCATATATATTTCAAGGACATCGATGGCAAGTATCTCAGGATCAGCAAAGCGTTGGCTGAAACGATACATATTCAACCAGAAAAAGCTGTTGGAAAGTCGGATTATCAATTGATTGGGCGCGAGTTTGGCGCACAAACGCAGAAAGAACTGGACCACATTCTGGAAACCGGAGATCAATTAGTCGGCGAAATCGAAATCGATCACCGATCCGGTGTGGAAAATTGGTATCAAAAGTACATGTTTCCTTTGTACGGTAAATCGGATGAACTATTGGCAGTACTTGGCATCCGTAACGATATTTCGCAACAAAAGCGCGCAGAACAAGTGGCACAACGGCGGGCAGATCAATTACTGGCTGCATCCGAAATTGCCAGGGAAACCAGTCAGGCATTGCAGTTATCAGAATTGCTTGACCGCGCCGCGAATTCGATACAGGAACGCTTTGACTTTTATCACACCGCTATCTTCTTGATCGACCGCGCCAACGAAAACGCCGTATTGATGGAAGCAACCGGGATCACCGGTGAGAAAATGAAAGCATCAGGTCATAAGGTCCCAATAGGTTCCCAATCCTTAGTGGGGCAATCCGCCTATCACAAGATGCCGATCGTTGCAAACGATGTCACTGTTGAAGAGAATTTCTCCCCCAATACCTTTTTGCCAGGCACCCTGGCTGAATTGTCAATTCCCATGTCCGTAGGCGAACAAATCGTGGGCGTTTTGGATGTTCATAGCTCGCGCAAAAATGCGTTCATGGATGAGGATGTTGATATCCTACAAATTCTCACAGACCACCTTGCTATTGCTGTTCTAAATGCCAATCTGTTCGCTCAATCAACAAGCAATTTGAATTTGCATCGAATCATTAACCAAACGACATCTGAAGCCTCGTTGAGTATTGTCATAAGTGACGCTATTGCCGTCGCAGTTCGCAATTTATCAGGATATAAGCCGGGCGTTCGCGTTTCAACTTATCTGATTGGCAACGATGGTGATCTTCAGTTAAGTGCTTATGCGGGTTACGGCGAAGATCAACCTGCTTCAACCGTTTCTGCAAACGACCCGTTAATGGGTGCGTGCTTGGTCAACAATGAACCAGTGTTGGTTAATGATACCCAGGCGCTAGATGAAGAAGCCAACATAAATCGATCAATAGGCAGATCCGTTATTATGGTACCGATCACCTATGCTTCCCAAGCCATCGGAGTTGTATTACTGGAAATGCTTGAACCGCATGGATTCGATCAAAACGAGCTTGAGATTATCTCAGCCCTCAGCCGGAACCTCGGTTCGATCGTGAATAATATCCGCCTTTTGGTCGACAATCGTCGTCAGATCGAACGCGAGCGGCAACTGTATGAAATTACAAGCCGCATCCGAAGATCAACCGACTTCGAAACAATATTGAATACATCCGTAAAAGAGATAAGCAAGGTTATTAATGCCTCCAGGGCACGCATCTCTTTATCAACAACTGATGATGAATCCAACGAGGAATTGATAAATAAGCAACTTGAAGAACAGCAGCCCAATAAGAACGGCAATAATGGACACGGCGGCGAGGAGCTACTATGAGCCTGTTGAACTCAATCAACCCATTGCGTTCACCGAGCAACATTGATGATTCTGATGATATTCTCGTCATTCGCGAGCGAATTCTCCAAGCCATTTTGCTGGTCACCCTTGGATTCGGGCTGCTCTTATTGCTGCTCACCCTTATAACCGGCAATCTCTTCGCCATCCCAGGAAATGCAACCACACTCGGCATCGCGCTTGTAATAATCTCGCTCCTGGTTTTACTTAGACGTTTATCGTTTTCACTTAGAGCCGGTATATTCACCGCCATGATCTTCGCGTTAGCCATCTATTCCCTGATAACAGGTGGCTTGGAAAATGAAAGCTTTATCATTCTTTTGACCTATACCTTACTAACCGCCCTATTCTTCAGATTTCGGTCCGGCATTGCATCCATATTGATCACAGTAGTTTCTGCCGGGGCAATCGGCTACTTAATGTCAAATGGTGTGATTCCAATACCTGAGCTGATGACACCATCTGCTTCTTCACAGATGGGCACATGGGCTTCGATGGTAATTCGTTATCTATACCTGGCGTCCATTTCAACGATTTCGTTTATCTACCTGGTTGCCAACCTCCGCCAATCATCTCAGGAAGCGCGTGAAACTTCAATAGTGTTTCAGGCTGAGCGGCAACGCATGGAAGAGATCATCGCTGAAAAATCTCAACAGGTCGAAAAACGACTGATCGAAACACGAACCATCGCAGAGATATCCCGCGCCATCAGTTCGATTCTGGATGAAGATAAATTGTTTTACCAGGTGGTTAATTCAGTCCAGGAACGACTTGGCATGTATTATGTGGGTTTATTCATTGTCGATGAATTTGAGGTAAATGCAGTGCTCCGCACCGGTTCAGGTGAGGCAGGGGAAAAAATGTTAGCGGCGAAACACCAATTGGCTATTGGTGGTGCATCCATGATCGGAACAGCAATCAAAACGCGCACCCCGCGTATCGCGTTGGATGTATCCGAAGAAAAGGTTCGGTTCGTAAACCCAATCTTGCCACTTACCAGATCCGAGCTTGCGCTCCCCATTATCGTGAGAGACAAAGCCATTGGTGCCATATCGATCCAATCGACACAACCTAACGCGTTCGATGAAGACGATATCCTGGTTTTTCGCGGTATCACCGATAGTCTTGCGGTCGCCATCGAAAATGCCCGTTTGTATCAAAGATCACAACAAGATATAGAAGAGATTCGGGTTTTGAACAGGCAATTTGTGCAATCCAGTTGGAGCCATATAAATACAGCGAATCCAGGTAGCGTAGAGTTCATCTCCAACCAGGAACAATCTAACGGATCAGAAAAAAATATGGTCAGCATTCCAATAATTCTTCGGGATCAAACAATTGGTATGTTGGATTTAGAAATGGACCAGGATACTCTAACACCGGAGGAACAGCGGCTAATTGAGGCGATTACAACCCAAACTGCACTTGCGTTGGAGAATGCCCGCCTTATTGAAGAAACACAAAAGCGCGCCAGGCGTGAGGAACGCATAAACCAGATATCAACCAACCTCACCCGCACTTTGAATATTGACGATTTATTACGGACGACTATTAATGAATTAAGTCAGTTGCCGTCTGTCAATGAAGTCGCCATTCACCTGATAGATGATTCGAAAACAGCTTGATGCAGTAAGCAAAAGGAACGGAAGATGGCATTTATAAATTCGCTCAAACCTTCCACCACCCCAGAAGGTCTTGATCCTGAAAATCAGATTCAAGTCTTAAGGGAACGATCCCTGCAAACCTTTCTGCTAATCGCTCTTCCTTTGGGTTTAATCGCCTATATCATCAGTATAGATAATCAGCTAGGAAATAATAACTTTGGTCTTGTTGCCGTATATTCATTCATTTTCGTCTGGATCATCATCGCCGCGCTCGTCAGGTCGCTGCCATATATTTTGAGATCGGCATCAGTGCTATTTATTCTGTATCTGTTAGGCATCTTGGAATTGATCACATCTGGACCGGTCGGTGATGGCAGGTTCTTCCTTCTAGCTTTTATCATCCTCAGTTTTATGGCGTACGAGCCGCGAGTTGGGTGGATTAACCTGCTACTTTCTATCATCTCGACCGCGGTTATTGGATTATTGATGACCATAGATGTCATTGATCAGCACGCAATCGCCAACCAGGCAAATACTGGGAATGTCTATGGTTGGATATCAAGTTCGGTCATTTTCATCATAATCTCTATCTTGACATCTGTTGCGGTGGCGGCGATCACAAAAGGTTTGTCTGAAAAATTCTCAGAACAAGCAAAACTTACCAAAGACCTACTCAGGGAACGCGTGACGCTTGAAGAAATGGTGAACGAACGCACCCAGGTCATCGAGAACCGCCTCACGCAGATGGACACGGCAAGCCAGGTATCACGCGATATTCTTTCCATGACAGATGCCAGAATGATCTTCGATGAAGCCGTTGAGATGATCAAAGATCGATTTAATTTCTATCACGCGGGGGTGTTTCTGGTAGATCAGCGTGGCGAATTCGCTGTTCTCCATTCCGCAACTGGTGAAGCCGGAAGACGCATGCTTGAAAACCATCATCGGCTGCGCGTCGGCGAGGAAGGCATCGTAGGTTATGTTACCAGCAAAGGACAGCCTCGGGTCTCGCAATTAACAGACGAAGACTCAGTTCATTACCACAACCCTCTTTTGCCACATACTCGCTCCGAAATGGCAGTTCCATTAATTCTCCGCGACCACACCATCGGCGCCCTGGACGTACAAAGCACAGCATCAAGTGCATTCTCCGCAGACGATGTTCGTTTGATGCAAGCCATCGCTGATCAATTGGTATTGGCATATGATAAAGCTCAATTATTATCTGAATTGCAAGTCCGTGTTGATGAATTAACCAGCACACAGCAGCAATTCACTCGTAATGCCTGGCAATCCCACTTGCAAAGCACAGGCAAGCATTACGCATATAAGTACAAACCAGATACGGCGTTACAAATCGCAGACGATATCAATCCCGAAGCCCAAAAAGCGCTTGAAACTTCCAGCCCGATCATATCAAAAGTGGATGGCAATGGTCAGAATCAGGAACAAGCCATAGCCATTCCCATCCGCCTTCGTAATGAGACTCTGGGAGTGCTAAACATCCGGTACACCGCTGCGACCTCACCTCAAGAACAGAATGAAATTGCAAACGCTGTTGCCGATCGACTTGCGGTCGCACTAGAGTCAGCGCGATTGATGGAGGAGATACAATCTCGGGCGGAACGCGAGCGTCTTGTCGGTGAAATTGCCGCAAAGGTGCGAACATCCACCAATGTTGAAGGTATTATGCGGATCGCTGCCGAAGAAATCGGGCAAAAACTTGGCGTTTCCAGTGTTACTGTCCAACTACGACCAAGTTCACCTCCGGCGTTGGACATCAGTGAGGAGATCGCATGAGCAATGGTCTAAGTTCAAGCGCAAGTTTAAACGGCGTTGCCAGGGCAAATGAAAATAGACTAAATCGCTGGTCGCGTACAATTGTGTACGTTTTGGTGATGGCGGCTGTCACAATCCCAAGAATAATACTCCTTGTTGACCAACTTCCTCAGATAACAGCCATATCATTTTTTATTACTTTATTATTTATTTCTTATTTTCCAATTGCAGGTTTCCTCACTTACTTGATACTCGCACCAAGGAATCACACAAAGTATCCATATTTAATCATCTTGTTGGTTCAGATTGATTTAATATTCATTGCAATTATCAATGCAGGCTCAGGTTCTATTATCGCGCTTGTGATCGTGTTGCTAACGATTTTCATTACATTCTACGAAAATCGCGATGCAGACAGCGGCTTACCAATTATCGGCGGAATTGTTACAGCGATCTTTGCATCGATCATCAATATATATTCGCCAATCGAGCAGTTGGACATCCCAACAATATCGATATTCATGATTGGGTATTTAATCGCAATTGTAGCTACATATCTATTGTTTGTGTTCAATCAGATCATTTTCGCGCCCATTCGTATCAAATTAATGTTATTGGCTCTGGTCGTATCTTTGCTGCCAATTATTGTCATCTCGTCGCTTCAACTACGCTCCACTCAGGAGAATCTTCAGAGTCAAAATTTCTCAGGTCTCACGTTGGCAGCAAACCAAACCACCAAGAACCTTGACGACTTTTTTGATAACGCACTTTATAACGCATCCTTGATCGCATCTTTCGATGTGTTCAAAGAATATCTGGCAACCCAACCACATCTACCGACTAACAGCATCGTTGAACGCGAATTGATCACAACCATGGAGTCCATTACCAATATTGAACAAGGTATCTACTTAAGCTCCATCGCTGTGTTGAGTAAGAATGGGGTCGCAGTCTATGATACAAAAGCCGGTGTTCGTGTATTGAATGAATCAGAAGAGGATTATTTTAAGGTGCCTCTTGAAACTGGAAGACCATATATCTCGCAGTTGATCTTCACACAAGAGAGTCGAACACCCCATATTGTCATCAGCAGTCCAATTTTCGATAGCAACCGAAAAGTGATCGGGGTCATCCGTATCAAATACCTCGGAACAGTGCTTCAGAAGATATTGGATGACAACAAATTCCTTTTTGGTGATCGTTCTTACCCCATGTTGCTGAGCGAGGACGGTATCCGTATCGCCGATGCCGTTTCCCCGCTTTATATGTACTCACCAGCTTATCCCCTCACCCAGGCTGAGATTAATACGCTCATAGACAAAAAGCGCTTATCGAATCAATATTTTGCCAACGTAGATATGCCCGACTTGGCTGAATTAATTAACCAGGACAACCCGCCTGTAACCGCAGAAGTAGATATTCTTGAAATGAATCCGGGGTTGCCCGAGGCGGTTGCAATCAGCACAATGCAGGCACGCCCTTGGACTTTAATCTATGTACAAGATCAAGAGGAGCTATTTGGCTTAATCGCCGAGCAACGAAGAGAATATATATTATTTTCAACGATCATTGCAGGCATTGCCGGGTTGGCATCATTTGCAGGGGCAAGTGCATTTAGCAATCCAATCAGTCGCCTCACCAAAGCCGCAGATAAAATCTCATCAGGCGACCTCGCTGAAAGGGTAAGTATACAAACCAATGACGAATTGACGTACCTGGCATCTTCTTTCAATATGATGACAAACCAGTTGCGTGGCTTCATCAATGAATTGGAGGATCGCGTAAAAGCCCGAACCGAGGAATTGGCGCAACAGAATGAGCTACTAAATTTCCGTGCCAATCAACTTCAAACCATCGCTGAAGTTGCCCAAGGTATCACCGCCGCTTCCGATCTTAATCTCTTGTTATCTAAAATCACCCAACTTGTAAGCGATCGATTTGATTTCTATCATGTTGGCATTTTCTTGATCGATGACCGTAAAGAATACGCTGTTCTTCGTGCCTCCAACAGCCCGGGTGGACAAAAAATGTTGGCGCGCAATCATAAGTTAAAAGTGGGTCAGGTTGGTATTGTTGGTTATGTAACCGGGGAAGGAGCACCCCGCATCGCCTCTGATGTCGGTCAGGATGCCGTGTATTTCAATAATCCCGACCTTCCAGAAACACGCTCAGAGATGGCGCTGCCTTTGAAAACCGGTGATAACGTTATCGGTGCATTGGACGTGCAATCAACTTCTTCGAGCGCGTTCAGTGAAAATGATGTTGAATTGTTCAGCATTCTTGCAGATCAGATTTCAATCGCGATTCTAAACAGCCGGCTTTATGAAGAAACCAACCAGGCTTTAAGCGAGATGCAGGAACTCCACCGGCAATATCTTCGCCAGGAATGGGGTACCGAAGTGGCTGAGCGCCGGGTAGAGGGCTATAAATATTCTTCAACGGGCATCTCCCCGATTCAGGGCAATACTATCATCGCCGATGACGATGTATTTGAAATTGGTAAACCGCTCATTAAACGTGGTGAGACGACAAACACTGGCGAAGTCACTCCGGATACGCTTTCGGTGCCAATTTTGTTGCGCGGAGAGGCAATCGGTTTGATAACTGTTGAAGAACAGCCAGGTTCCAATCG
>JABLXM010000208.1 GCA_013177815.1 Anaerolineae bacterium
AATCATCGAATTTAGCTTGCCATTCGCCCCAGGATTTATCCCGTTCGAGATTAGTCTTATTAATGCGTTCAATGAAACTGGTCTGGGATTGCTTGCGTTCCTGATCGGCGGCGGCGATCTCATTCAGGCGCACTTCCAATTTTCGTACCGCATCGCCGGCGAGGTCCTGGCGCCCGCGCTGTTCATCCAGGCGTTTTCGGATAGCGGTCAATTCAGCCTGCATATCGGATAGTCTTTTGGCTTCCTGGCGGCGGTTCTCATCCACCATTTTTTGGGCGCGTTGATATTCTTCGCCAGCGCGCTCGTTGTCCTTGATCTTCTTCTCCATATCTTCCACCAACCGCGCCAAGCGAAATTCCTCATCCACACGCGATTGGATGCTTTTCTTGATCTCGGCAAACGAGTCGGAAAGCCGTTTGACTTCAATCGTATTCTTGTTGACAGCCTCCAGATCTGCAAGGCGGGCGGTTTCCATCTCGCGATTGCGCTCTGCGCGTTGTTTTTCCAGGTTTTCAATCGAACGACCCATTTCCAGCCGGAGTTGCCCCAGGCTGTTATCGACCTGCTCGAAGCGCCCCATCAGGGCAGTCACACGGGTCAATTCACTGGATGTTTCCTTGAATTGGGAGATCAAGCCCTGGATATTGCCTTCGAGCAAGGTGATCTTTTCCTCAAGGGTCGCGATTTTGGTTTTATCCTTGCGACGTTCATCATCCAGCCATTCGACTTTGCTTTGAAGTCTCTCTTCGTCCATGACACACCTCGATCAAACCTAATGGGATTATAACAATTGTTGAAACGCTTCGAGAAGATCTCCCATGCCATTCAGGAAAACGCGCGGGAACAGCCCAATGGCAATGATCGCCAACGCACCTACTGCCAACAGCAAGGCATCCACCCAATATTCCTGGACTTTGGCTTCGGTTCGATCTGCTACCAGGTCAAAGATGATCTGCAGCGCACCAACCAACAAACCAAGGCTGCCAATGAACATCCAGACCACCTGGGGGAAGGCGGTAATAGCGAGTTGATCGAACAAAGCCATGCGAACTGAAAAGCCGGCGAGCAGCGGGACGCCGGCAACGGAGAATACCGATAGGATAAGGGCAACAGCGGCAAAGGGGCGCCGCCACATGGCTCCGCGTATGACCCCATCATCCTTGTACAGGGCAGCATTGGCGAGCGACCAAACCAGCAGCGTGACCATCCGCGGCAGGAACAATGTGGCAAACAACACCCAACCTGACGCGTTGTTCAATGAAATCGCCAACAGGGCGAAACCGTTCTCGATGATGACAGCATAACCGAACATGCGGCGAGGGTCTGGCTGAAATGCTGCCCACAAACCGCCGGTGACGACCGTAATGACACCAACCAGACGGAAGGCTTGAGGGATGAGGGCGGCTTCCCTGAACCAGGTGAAAGAGTTGAAGAAATCCGCGGCGATCATCAAGACTGTGGTGGGGAGAACGCTCAGCAAGAAACCACTGATGAAAGCGTTGCTTTCTGCAACGAGCATCGGAATCCAAGTATTGAAGGGGAAGACCCCCAACCAGAAGGAAAAACCAAGACCCATCAGCACCAACGCTTGAATGAGCATACCGGTATCGGAGGGGTTGGCATCCACGATGCTCGCTGTCCAACCAGCCAGCAAGATGAACGGAACAGCGAGGGTCTGGAAAACAAGAAAACGCAGGATGCCCTGGGGGATGACCGCTCCGGGCGGGACGAGCATCGGCACACTCAATAAGGCTGCCATTTCAATCAACAACGCAGCATAAAGAAAAGGCTCAACCGCCAAAGCAGCCACCATGAGCGCAAGGATGATCAAACCAAAGACCGGGAACGCAACACGCACCTGTTTGACCCAGCCGGAGAAGAACCAAAGCCCTCCAAATAAGTAAAGAAAGAAGATGAAGGATCGGTCGCCTGGTGAGATGACCAAGCGCCGACCCAGGAAGGACATGGTGGTACCGATCTCAAAAGAGAGCGGACCGAGTGGCACCCTTGCGCCCACCGGAACGGTAAGCGCCAGGATGGCGAGGAAGAAACAACCTCCCGCGGCGAGGAGGTGCGCAAGGACAGTTTGTTTGTGAATCGCCCAGACGAACAATGCCAACAAGATCGGTGCAACAATGAAGATGACGGGGGCGCTCACGAAGTTTGCTCCGGGGGCACGGGATTCAACAGACCATATACACCGGTCATGGCAAGCCCAATATTGATGACTGCCAGCAAACCGGCGACCAGGATGGATGGTTCGACCGAAGCATAGATGACCTCGAAGCCGGAAAGCACGGTCATCAATCCAACAATGACTCGCAGCGGTTTATTGGTGACACCCATTTGAAGGATGCCCATGGCGACCAGAACCAGGCTCCCCAGGATTACTTGCGGATAGGTCGGGAAGCGTTCATTGACCGCCGGCACAATCGAGTACACCACCAATCCAACCATCGCAGCCGCCAAGATGCGAAAAACCAATCCACTACGGGAAGAGAGACCATCATCCTCGAATGCATCTTCGGATTGAGAAGCCCCGATAACCGCAATGACCATCCAACCGACGATGAGTTTGACCGCTGCCAATCCCAACGGCAAGGCGATGGCAACCAGCCAAAACATGGCAAAATACTGGAGGGCAAACGCGAACAGGTTGCGACGCCAATTCCCATTGGTCAATATCGTCATGGTGGTGATCATCAGCAAGATGACCGCCAGGTCCGAGAAACGCTGAAAGATCATCACACCCCCCTGCCACGCAAGAAGGTCGCCACCAGAGCCAGCATCAGGATGACCCATAACAAACCGCCATCGCCCTCCAGAATACGGGTGATAAAATTCACGATGGCGCGGAGCAAACGGTAAAGGCGGGCTAAGAAGGCATACAACCATTCCAAACGCACAAACTCGGTGATCGTAACACCCACACGCCCAGGCAGGGCAGGTAAATCCTCACTTTGACCATCCTGGGACGCGAGCAGCAGGTTACGTCGAGACAGCATGATCACGGCTACCAACGCAAGCAGGTTGGCGGCAGCAGCGGCATACCAGACTCCAATGGTGAGCGGTATGACACCGAAGACCGCCACCAACCATTGAGAAATTATCAAGAAGATCAAGCCGATCGGATAGACCGCCTGCACCCAGGGCTCCAAGCCTTCGGGGGAGACTTCCAGCCGGAGGGCATGCCGGATGGTGCCGACCAGCAGGATGGTGTAGGCAAGAATCACGACGATATCCATCAGGTTGAATGGTAGAACGATCAATCCCAGCCAACCCGCCGCAGCCGGGGTAAACGGCAAACCGAGCAGTGAAGCGACTGAAAGCAGGTTGATCCAACGGAACATGCGCGTGCGTTCCGTGGCAAAGAACAAGGTGCTGCCGCAGAGGAGCAACAACACGCCCCAGGTGATGGAAGATTGAGCATTGCCGCGAACAACGCTGGAGATCGCCATGGATGCCAAAGCAATCATCCAGAACGGGCGACCGGCAATCTCATCACGTGCGGTCAGCCACATGATACTGCCGTAAAGCAGCGCCAGGGTGGTGAAGACCAGGATAAAGACACTCCAGCCCGGCGAGACAACGATCGACGGGAAGCGACCGAGGTAAGCCAGCCCAGATGCGGAAACGGTCATGCGGATGATGGTGCCAAACTCGCTGCGGGCGGGTGAATCTTGACCATGCGGCAGATACAAGGGGATAACGCCAAGGCGTAAACCCGCAGCAATCAGCAAATATATGCCGGCTTGTGGGATAACCGCACCAAAGACCAGGATCTCGCCTGCCCCGCGGGTGACGATGAGCGCCCAGAGCAGAAAGACGGTGCCCATCAGGCGGAAGGAGAAAGACGCCACCAGGTTGCGGATATCGCGGTCCTCGCGCAGGTTGGCAAGGAAGATTGCCAACTCGATCAGATCGATCATCGTCCAGGTGGCAGCCAGCGCCAGGGGCGTGGCAGACAAGCAGGCGATGATCCCCGCTGCGACCAGCGCAATACTACCCGCCCAGGCATCGGGGGTGACGCCTTTGTGCAAGCGGGCAGAAGATGTGAGCAGATATGCCACCAGGATGGACGCCAGGGCAAACACATACGCCCAGGAGAAACTATCCAACTGGAAGGCGATGAGAATTTCGGTGTTATCAGCCGGCTGCCAGGCAGGCTGAATATACGAGAACGGGGGTTGGAAACGTGCAACGATCAGAGAGAACCATACCAGCAATGACCCGATAACCGCAGCTACCCAAGCATACCCGACG
>JABLXM010000209.1 GCA_013177815.1 Anaerolineae bacterium
CTTAAGTAAGCGCTCCTCCTTGCGCGGGTGGACGAACAGGATCGGCAGGCGGGATTCACCGGAGGGAGGCATGCTCAGGCAATCCCAAAGCTGGGGGTGTTGCTCAAGGTTGAAATCCGGCTGATTGGGGGTGGCGATCTGACCGTGGTCGGCGGTCAGCAGCAGCAGCGTGTTTACATGCTCCCGGCTGGTCTTTTCCAGAAAGTAGCGCAACTGTTGCGAGAAGGCTGCCAATTCCAACAACACCCGTTCGTCGCGCGGTCCGAAGAAGTGCATCAATTCATCCAGAACCCCCCAGTAAACATAAGTAAATTGTTTTTGGGCGGGTGTTTCGTGAAGTTGTTCCGCCAACGTGACCCACAGATCGCTGGTGGCGCGGAAGGGCAGCACCTCGGCAGGTGAGGTGAGCATATGGGAGAGATCGGAGCGCGAGATGCCGGTGTGCTGCATCACTCGGTTTTGGACGCCATGTTTCATCAAGTGACTGCCAAAGGTGGGCAGCGGTATAAATTGATCCGGGTCGAATCCGGAGCGCTTCAGACTGCCAGCATCGGCTGGGCGGGACTTTGCGCTGGCAACGTTGAAAGAAAGCATGTTTGCCAGGACGCCGTATTCCTTCAACCAGACCTCATACGCCAGCATGCCGTGCTCAAGCGGTGGCGTGGCGGTCCACAGGCTGGTGAGGGCAGCAGCGGTGGTGCTGGGGATGACGCTGGTGAGCGGCAGGGGTGGGTTGGTGGCTGCAAACTGCGCCCAGATATCCAGCCCGGCGATGTCCTGCCAATCGCCGGCGATGACGCTTTGCAGCAGGTTGTAGCCCAAGCCATCGACCAACAGCAGGATGGCGCGCTGGTAGCGCCCGGGCAGGGCAGATTGCCAATGTGGCGATAATGGCTGTGCGCCGAACATGGGGATATCCAACCAATGGCAAATGGCAGCGGGCAGGTTGATCAACGAGGCGCCGTCATAGTACGGTAGCACGCCGTGGTTGCCAAGTGGGATGAGCGGATCGCGGCGCTGCAAGATGTTTTCCAAGAGGGGTTGTGTGTCTCGTATCATGATCTCCCTGTACGTTTCTGCCGGGGTGGCGGGTTGAAATATTAATCCCTGCTATAATTTATCATAATCCAATTTCCGAACCCGGACGAGTGCAATGCGTCGTGAGGTATTAACTTGGTTGGACGTCGATCGATTGATCGATCACCTGACCCCACAATTCGAAGTTGAGTTCGATGCCATGGTGATGATCACCCGCGGCGGGATATGTCCCGGCGGGATGCTGGCGGAAGCGTTGGATCTGACGATCCTGTTGACGGCTTCGATCGATTTCCCCGCTGAATTCGAACAGGAAAAGCTGCCGGAAAAAGCGCGCCTGATGGCATGGCCTAAATTCATTCAATTCCCCACTAGTGACATCCTGGCTGGAAAGAAAACGCTGATCGTGGACGATGTTTGGGGTTCCGGTCGCACGATCACGGCGGTCAAGAACCACATCGTCAGCGCAGGAGGGATGCCGTACACGTGCGTGCTGCACTTCAACCCGTATCGCAACCTGTTCGGAACGGTGCGACCGGATTATTTTGCGGCGATCACGGACGCCTATATCATTTATCCCTGGGAGATCAAGCGCGGACCACAAGCAGCGTTGCTGCGCGATTTCTAATTCAACATCGAATCGAGATATTTCTCGATGACTTCATCCAGCGAGAAGATCTTTTCCGCCCTGGCTCTGGCTGCCGGGCGGTATTTATCTTGTTGTAAGAGGATATCACTGGCAGCACCGACCAATCTGGTGATATTAGGGTCTTCCAGCTTCCAGAAGTTGGCGCCATAGGGCACCACGCGACCACCTTCTTCGGCTACCAGTTCCGATAAAGCGCCGGTGGCAAAACCCGCCACCGGCAGACCGCAAGCCATGCCTTCGACAACAGAGTTGGGGCAGGCAGCGTTCAGGTCTGCCGAGAATAGAAGGTGCGCGGAGCGGTTGATGAAGGGAATACGTTCCGGTTCGACCACGCCTGCCCAGTTGATCTTGACCGGGCGGTTTTGGTAAATCGCTTTGAGATCGTCCGAAACCTGCCCAACCACCATCAACTCCAGCGGCTTGGGGTGCGTTTGCTGCAAGCGCTCGACCAGATCCACACCGTTCTTCAAGCCAACCTCATAGCCTGAGCGAAATTTGCCCTCCACCAGCAGGATGCGGTCGTAGTCGGTGGGACGATCTTGGTCACCGTTGGGGGAGAACTGCTCCAGGTCGACACCATTATAGACCACGCGTGACCGGGCGGAGACCTTGCCGTAAACGGTCTGCCACCATGACCGCACGAAGTTGGATTGGTAGATGATGCGGTCCGCCAGACGACGCCGGATGGTGGCGATGATCCAGTTGTTGGCTTCGGAGCGCAAATAGAACCTGAGACCGGCAGGGCGGCGACGGTGCAGCCAGTTCATGCCGTTCAGGCGTTGGACAATGCGCACGCCACGGCGGCGCGCCTGCCACAAAGCCGGCAGCGCACTGGTGCCGCCAAAGACCAGGATGGTGTGACAGTCGGGTCTTTCAGGATCGAAGTGAACATCGAAACCACGTTCACGCAAGCCGACCAAGAGTCTGGATTGGAACGAGGATGGACCGCCCAGCCCTTGCAGGCGGGGTAAAAAGCAAATACTGGTGGATTC
>JABLXM010000210.1 GCA_013177815.1 Anaerolineae bacterium
ATTACCTTAGCCCAGGCTGTTTTGTTTACCGGGAGGAATATTCTACCACTGCTTGGACGATCCGGGCAGCCGCGTGTCCATCACCGAACGGGTTAGCGCTGCCGGTCATGGCGGCAATCGCCTGGGGGTCCTGGATCAACCGGCGGGTTTCGGCGACTATTCGCTCCCGCTCGGTGCCCACCAGCTTCAACACGCCGGCAGAAACGCCTTCCGGGCGTTCGGTAACCTGCCGCAGCACCAGGGTGGGCTTCCGCAACGCTGTGGCTTCTTCCTGAATGCCGCCGGAGTCGGTCAAGATGACATGAGCGTGCTTCATCAGTTGCACCAATGGGAGATAATCGAGCGGCTCCACCAGCAGGATGTTCGGGACGCCGTTGAGCAGGCGTTGCACCGGCTTCAGGATGTTTGGATTGAGATGGACCGGATAGATGATGGTGATCTGCTGGCTAAACTCGCCTGCCAGGTCGCGCAGAGCGTGGCAGATGTTCTCGATGGGTTGTCCGAAGTTCTCTCGCCGATGGGCGGTTACCAGTACCAGCAGGCGTTTACCGCCCAGTACACCGGCGCGCGCCAATAACTCCTGCGCGACGGGCGGCGCTGGACGGGTGACAATATCGTTCAGCGCATCAATGACGGGGTTTCCGGTTACCACGATGCTGGCAGGGTCGATCCCCTCCCGCAACAGGTTCTGTCGGCTGTGCTCGGTGGGGGCAAAGTTTAGATCAGCCACGACCGAGACCATGCGGCGGTTGATCTCCTCCGGGAAGGGTTGGTATTTATCCCCGGTGCGTAATCCGGCTTCGATATGCCCGATGTGCACTTTGCGATAGAAAGCGCACACGGCGGCGATCAGCACGGTGGTGGTATCGCCCTGGATCAACACCCAATTCGGTTCGAAATCCGCAAGCACTGGATCCAGGTTGGCGAAGATCTGGCTGCTAAGCTCTGCCAGGTTCTGGTCCGGACGCATCAGGTTCAGGTCGTAATCCGGCTTGATATCGAACAGGGATAAAACCTGGTCCAGCATTTGACGGTGTTGACCGGTGACGCACAGCCTGGATTGGATATCTGCCATCCCCGCCAGCGTTTGGATGACGGGCGCCATTTTGACCGCTTCCGGTCGAGTGCCGAGGATGGAAAGTATCTTCATTACCTGGATTATGCCACAGTTCCGCCTAGGCGGATAGAAAACCATAACTTGCCGCGCGTCAAGCACCATGATACACTTGATTCATGCAACCTAGCATCCTGATTGCTTCCCCCGATGCTCAATTTGCCGAGCCGTTACTTCGCAAGCTGGAAGGGACGGGAGATTATCATGTCCGGTGGGTGCACAACGGGCGGGAAGCGCTCAACCTGACCTCACGGCTGTCCTTCGATGTGTTGATCCTGGATACCAGCTTGAGCGACCTGGCAGCAGCGACGCTGCACAACCTGATCACGGAGATGGATCCCGACCTGCATATCCTGGAATACCCCGGAGCAAAAGCGGAAGAAGCCGAATCGGAAGCGGTGGAAGAGCCGGTGGAAGAATCGAGACAGGCTTTCATCCAATCACTTGCAGATGTACTGGATCGTTCGCCGGCAGAGTTGTCGCCTGAACAGGCAAGTTCGACACCCGCCAACCTGGACGAACAGCCAGGCTCGCCCTGGTTGCAAGAGCGCGATCGGACGGCGCAGATTCTGGTCTCTTTTTTGATGGAGACCAAAGCGCATGCCGCCATGCTGGTCTGGCAAGGGGCGGTCTTCGCCAGCGCCGGCGACCTGGAAAAAGCCGCGCTGGATGAGATCCTGACCCTGGTGAACCGGGATTGGAACGGCGGTTCACGGGTGGACCTGACGCGATTCATCCGCTTGCGGGGGGGCACGCGTTACTGTTTGTACGCCGCGCCGCTCGCCGAGGGCATTTTGGTGGTCGTGCAGGAACTGAGCATTCCGTTCAGCCAGGTGCGGATGCAAACCGCCCAATTGGCTTACGTGTTGAGCGAGTTGCCAGAGCTGCCCGCGAGTCATACGGAGACAATACCCAAAGAACTTGACGGCGGAGCGTTCGCCTTGCCGGATGTTGAAGAGATCGATTATCTGGGATCTGTGGAAGCTGACCAGCACCGGACCGCTGGCGAGAATGACCAGGAGCCAACTGGCGAGATGGATTTCGAGCTGGATGAAGCCAAAGCCATGTCGCTGGCGGAATTGCTCGCCAGTATGCCCCCGCCAAATCCACAGGATGATGACGAGATGGAACCAGTCGCCGACCTGGGAATGGCTTTCCAGCCTGAGGGGTCAACCGAAACAGATGATGAAGCCGAAGCCCGACTGCCGTGGGATACCTACGAAACTGAAGGTCAACCGACGCCGGTAGCTACTCAACCGGATCTGGACGATGCAATGCCGCAACTGACACCCGTGGATGAAGCGGCGGATACTTTGCCCATGGCAACCGAACTGCCGACCGAAGAAACAATTCGGACGCCTCTGGAACACCCGGCGGTTGATGAGCTTATCGACACGATCGCCGTCGTGGCGGCTGCGCCTGAAGCCGCCGAACAAGAATTCGAATTAACCCAGGTATATGAAAGCGAGTTCGTTTTCAACCGCTTGGCGTATACCTGCGTGTTGATCCCACGCCTGCCCAAGCAAGCCTTGACCGGTGAGGTGGCGGAGAGCATCCGGGAGTGGGTGCCGGCGCTTTGCATCGCCTTTGGTTGGAAGTTGGCGAGCATGACGCTGCAACCGGAATACTTGATGTGGTCGGTCAGGGTGGAGGCGAACGAGTCGCCATCCCATCTGGTGCGCCTGTTGCGCCGGCAAACCTCGCAGCGGCTGTTCACGTCGTTCAATCACCTGAAGGATCAGAATCCCTCCGACGATTTCTGGGCGCCCGGCTATCTGGTCATTGCCGGGATGGAACCGCCAGCGCCGCAATGGCTGCAACGATATATCACGCAAACACGGCACCGGCAGGGACTACCAGTATCACAATAACGACCAAGAGGATGCGTGCTTTATGCCCCCTGTGCTATATCTGATCGACGGTCATGCCCTGGCGTACCGCATGTATTTTGCCATGACTTCGGGCGGCTCCACGCGATTGAGCACCCGCCAGGGCGAGCCAACCGCTGGGACATTCGGCTTTGCCAGCGTCATGATCCGGCTGCTGCAAGAAAAACCGGATTACCTGGCAGTCGCGTTCGATACCGGGAAAACCTTCCGGGACAAGATATTCCCAGAATACAAAGCCACCCGTGCTAAGATGCCCGACGACCTGCGCCCACAGATCGAGCGTATACGCCAATTGGTGGATGCTTTCCCATTCCCGCGGCTGGAGATGGAGGGCTACGAAGCCGACGATGTGTTGGGGAGCGTCGCCAAAATCGCCGTCGAACAGGGGTTGGGAGTCAAGATCATCACCGGCGACCGCGACCTGTTGCAGTTGGTGAACGACAGGGTGGTGGTCAACCTGCCGGGCAGCCGCCTGGCTGATTCGCGCGACTACCGTGCGGAAGATGTGGTCGAGTACCTGGGCGTTCGCCCCGACCAGGTTGTCGATTACAAAGCCCTGGTGGGCGATAAATCCGATAACATCCCCGGCGTCGCCGGCGTTGGCGAAAAGACCGCGATTACCCTGCTGAGCCGGTACGATACGTTGGATGCAATCTACGGGCATATCAATGAGATCACCGGTAGGCTGCGCGAGCGGCTGGAAAAGGACAAGGAGACGGCATACATGAGCCGCGACCTGGCGACCATTCGCACCAATCTGCCGGTGCAACTGGACCTGGAGAAGGCGCGCGCCGATCACATCCAATCGACCGTAGTGGAAGCCATGTTCACCGAATTGGAATTTCGCACCTTAATCAACCGGCTGCATGAATTGACAGGAAGCGCACCGGCAGCCAATAACGGTGATCAACTGGCGTTGTTCGGGCAGCCGGTGACCCGCCTGGCGCAGGGGGAACACTATCATCCGGAGGTGACGGTCGTCGATACCCCCGAAGCGTTGGATGCCCTACAAGCTAAACTGGCGTCTGCCAAAGAATTGGCATTCGACACCGAAACCACTTCGACCGACCCGATGCGCGCCGAACTGGTTGGCATCTCGCTGGCGGTGCGCGAGGGCGAGGCATTCTATATCCCGGTGGGTCATCAAACCGGCGAACGACAATTGGAATTGGAGTTGGTGCTGAACGGGTTGCGCCCGGCGATGACCGACCCCGGTTTGCCCAAGATCGGTCAAAACCTCAAATACGACGTGC
>JABLXM010000211.1 GCA_013177815.1 Anaerolineae bacterium
CCGCAGGCAGATCGCCCAACCGCCTGGCAATATCAGAAGCCGTCATCAGCCATTTATACTCGTCATCCCACCATTTGATAGCGTTCTGGATTGCAGCATAAGACAATTGATCATTCTGGTTGGATTCGTAAATCATTGCCAAACATCGCATCAAGATCGGATCATTGGGACGATTGTTAATGGCTTTCTGGATCAGTTTGATCGCTTGCTCACCATCGGTTGATTGGATTGAATACGCCAACTGCGCAAGCACATTTGGATCATCCATCCATCTTTTCACATCTTCAGACACATCGAATGATTTCATTCGGCGGTAACCCGCAACGATCGCAGCCGCATCGCCGGCGTCAAGAGCAGCTTCTTTTAACCCATTTAATTGAGCTTCGCCAGTATTTAGCAAACAATCGATCCTGGCTGTCCATCGTTTCGTTTCCTTTTCGTTGACTGTGCCCAATGGCTCTAAGATTCGATTGATTTCGCTTGCGACCTCTGGCGATTTGGCAAGGATATCCGGCGTATGTGAGACGCAATCCAATTCATTGAAGAATACTTGATCCTCCGCCATGACCACCAGCGCTTTCGCCCGATATAAATCAGATCGTGGATTTCTAGTGCTTGAATTCTGGATATCGATCAGGATTTTATTGACCACATCCCAGGCATAAAGATCAAGTGCTGCTCCAATTGCGAACCAGTTGCGATCTAAAACGCTGTTGTGGGTTTCGAACTGTGTAAATAGATTTTTTGTATCTATACCATTCGTTTGAACATCATATAATTGGTATACATCGTTCAAAGATGCCAATGCATCTTCACGTGCCCCGGTGGTTGTGATCGATCGAATTTCCAATAACTTGGTCAGTTCACCGTCCGGTGATAGCTCGACCAATTCATTCACCAGTTTTAGGGCGCCGATATTTTCTCCCTTTTCGAAAGTACGCAACGCCTCCAATGCTATGACACCGATCCGGCTTGAGGCATACTTGGTTTGGTCAGTGATTGAGATCGCCTGATGATATTGTGTTATCAGTTCCTCGACCAGAGCATCATTCAGACAGGAAAATGCAAGCCCGATCGCAAAGAATAAGTGATCCAAATTATCCTTCTTGTGCTCAATAGCTTGCTTCGCATGTTTTATCGCCAGGTCATATTTCCCAACTGATAGATACAAGCGGGAAAGTCTGGCGTGCACCATATCAATTGATTGAAGCGACTCGAGCCAAGCCAGAGGAACCAGGTCGATGCTGTAAGATTGTGTTTCTATGCTATCCTGCTCACTATCATCAGCGTCTTTGACGATTTCCACCGCATGCTCCAGCACCGCCATTGCTGCTTGTGTGCGGTCAAGGTAGCTAAGCAAGTCAGCCTCGATTATTAAAGTTGGCAGGTTCCCCGGTTCTTTTTCCACCGCCATCTGGATTAATCCTAAAGCATTCTCAGGATCACCGTTCATGATCTTGACAATACTTGCCCGGAAAATAAGATCTACGGCTGGGTCGTCCTGCGTCTCCAGTGCGCGTGTGTAGCACATATCCGCCAACTCATGATCTCCCAACCTCAAACCAATTTCGCCAGCTTCCATGTATTCATCTGTTTCTACCACAGCCAATTTCATGAATTCAGATAAAGTATCGCTGGCGCCTTCATGATCGCCGACTTGAGTCTGAATTCTAGCCATCTGCAACCAACGGCTTCCGGACAGCGCATCATACTGCACACCAGTTTTTAACGCGGTGAGAGCCTCGGTATAATATCCAGCCATTATCGCAGCATTTGCAAACCACTCCAGAATCTCGAGATTTATCGGCTCGAGGTTGACCACGCGCTTGGCGATGTCCATACCCTCATTCTTGGAATCGCCGGCGAATAATGCTTCCGCGAGAAGCTTTAAAATCGCGATATCGTTCGGTCGCTTATTGGCAGCTTCCTGCAATAAGGCAACAGCAAAGTCGAACTGACCCAATTTCAGAGCGACCACTCCAAATCCAACCCGGATGCGACGTGCAAGATCCGGCAGGCTTTTCTCATCAGAACCTGTGTCGATGATCTTTTTATAGCGTTCGTACGCCTCTGCATAATTGCCCTTTGATGCGACAACTTCTGCCAGCAAGATATTGGCTTTGCGATTATCGGGTCGTGCGGCGATCACCTTTGCCAACGCCGACGCCGCCTCCTCGATGGTGGTGGCATCAAACCCATGGCTGAGAAGGATACATTCTGGACCTAATATCACTTCCGCGTATTGTAGAAGCCATTCTGCTTTGGGATCATCCGCGGCAATCAAGAGTCTCAAAGGATCCAGGGCTTCCTGAGTATCGCCAAGCGCTGTCAACACATAGACATGGGCTTCTGCCAGCCCAGCATCCTGCGACCATATCATTCGTGCATTTTCCACAACACTTCGTGCATCTTTGAGAAAACCAAGATTGATCAAAACTTGGACAAGGTCAGTTGTAATAGAGCGGTCTTTTGGCGCCAGTTTAGCTGCTGATTTTAGCAATGGCAGTGCATCCGTCTCCAGCCCAAAATCCAGGTATAGCCGTGCGAGTTTATAGTTTAATTCGCTCGAGGCTGGCACCTCAAGAACAGCACTTCTAAGCACGTCCAGCGCTTTCCGTTTATCCCCCAGTTTGATATACGACTCTGATAGAAATAACCATCCCAGTGCTTCTCCAGGCGATAACGCCGTTGACCTAATCAAGCTTTTGATAGCTTCCTGATATTTCCCAAGCTGGTATGCCGACGTCCCTATCCATTGATAGGCATATCCGTTATCCGGGGATTCTTCTAATAGCTTGACACATTTTGAGATACATCCCTGGTAATCCCCACAAGCATATGCGCACCTTGCAAAACTTTCTATATCAGAGTTTGAAGGCATCCCCTCCAGCTTTAACACGTTCTTCCAGCTATCGTAAGCGCGTGTCCAATCCTCTTGTGTTTCATGTGCTATTGCAATGCGTCGATGCCATTTGCTTGAATCCGGCTGTAATATCAAGCCCACACTGGCATGATCCAACACACCATGGACATCGTTGGTGCGTTGACAGATCATCGCAGCTAACTCGATTAGTTCCGGGTCATTCGGTCGGATATCAAGTAGACGGGTCGCAAACTGATAAGCTTCAGACATCAGTTCGACATTCATCAATACTTTCACAGCGTCATTTGAAGATCGCCTTGAAATCGACTGATGGTTCAAAGCCAACAATTCTTCATTGGAAATCTCATTGAGCTTGGTAATAGCCTGCTCTGCCAGTGCCCTTGCCATCTCTTGATTGCCGCCATCCAATGCGTTCTGAGCGATTTCAAGTTGAACCAGTGGATCCAGCAAATTGGTGTCGAGCTTTGAAAGAACCTCGTCTTGTTCAGTCACCCCATGCAGTAGCAATGCCAGTCGTTGTCGATGAGGTAAGTCAAACTCCGCCAAGTCAATATTCTTCTGCCTGATTGCTGTCAATGTGGACCGGTCTGCATCCACCATCTTGACTACAAGTGATTGGGTCCAATTTTTTAACGTTGAGCCTAAATTTTCCAATACATCCACAGCCTCATTATTCCGCCCTGCAAACTGCATTAATGATGCAATCGAAAACTGATCTTCGATTTGTGAAGCATCCAATTTTCTTTTTGGATCCTCACTCGATCCTTCATAATTGACCAAGTCTAGCAACATTTGTGCTATGGCGATGACGATATCGGCATGTCCGCGCGCGTTGAGTCCCATAAGCCAGTTGACCTGGTTTGATAGATCCAATTTCTGGATCAACTCATAAAGCTGTTTTATATATTCCTGAACTGAAGACGGACTTGAAAAAACAGTTTCGTTGAGTATTTGATAGACTTGCTGCCCTTGGCTCTTATCAAGGATCATCTCTTGCAACGCGTCGCTATCGGGAACAAGTGAGACCAATATATTTAAAACTGTCTGCCACCTGCTCATCAAATCCGTGTCAAGCGTTTGCGGGTCATTAACCGTAACGAATGGCAATATACCTTGCCATGAACCGGACGAACGTCGCTTTTCACGCAACCATAGACTGACATAGGCAGCATCGACAATGTTTTTAGGTTTTGAAAGCGGAGAAGTTAACCGTTGGTAAACAACGGACGAATTTTTCAATAGATCTTCTGATAATGGTGTTTCATAGCCTTCAGAAAGTATTTTAATAAGCGGGAATTGATCGATCGCTACCAATGCTATCGTTGCCGGATTCCATTTCGCCAGTAACGCATCGGGGATC
>JABLXM010000212.1 GCA_013177815.1 Anaerolineae bacterium
GTAGCCATCTGAACGCGATTCCCAATCACCATGGACGGTCACATTGTTCAAACTGCCGTTGATTGTGACATCGCAGGTTGTTCCGGTCGGGACGATGATCTTGATATTGCTTACACCGCCTTCGATCTTGACATTGGCGGCGCGTTGTAATTCTCCGGAAAAATCTAATTTATACCCGCCGGCGCCGCCGGTGAACACCATCGACCGGAAATTAGCATTCGCCAACCCTTCCAGATTCACATTCGATGCCCCCGTCCTGTAAGTTAAACTGTCCATCGTGACTGGATTGATTTCATCGAATCGCACCGTGGCATTGCTGGCGCCGTCGTTAATGGTTAGACCAGAAAGCGGCACGCCGCTCAAATCAACGACCCCATTGTATGCCCCGGCATTGATGGTCAGGTCAGTTGGCACATTTCCGAGTGAGAGGTCCCACGCATTGATGATTTCATTAAGATTTGTAGGGACTTTATTATCCCATTGGACCTTTTGTGAAAGCGTCAGTGAATCGCTGGCTTTCTCGATCTCAGGCTTGAATTGATTGACGTTGTACTTGATAGTCCCTTCAAGCCAGGCATCTGCTCCTGGTTTAATTGATAATTCCCCAACCCCCATAGATATTGTCATCTCAAAAGGACCATCCCCAGAAACCTGTTCCTCCCGTATCGTATATGTTTCCAACTCGCCAATTTCAACCGTCTCGAGTGGCAGCGGGACATCGATGGTACATGCCAGTGATGCCAATACCAAGACAGAAAGTGCCATAATTATTTTCTTCATATCCATCCATCCTTCAATATTTAGAACCGCCTCGGCAATCGATCATTCTTGCGGCGTCTGATCAGATCCGGTCGATTTGCGTCTGCGGGGTTTCTCCGGCGGAATTTTTTCCGCGGATGGCTGCGCTTCATCCAATTTTGTTACGTCGGTTTGGTTCTGTACCTTTTTTACTCTCGGTGCCCGTTTCACAATAGCCGGTTTCTCATCCGGTGCAGCAACCAGTAATGGGGTTTCATTATTGACTTCAACCTGCACGGCGTTTTCATCCTCGCCGGATGGGGGCGGCATATCTGGTGATCCGCTGAGTTGTGGCGGCTTTGTGCCAAATCGGCTTACCAACACAGCGCCCAGCCCAACGCTCAGAATTAATACGGTAAACAACCAGCCAATGCAAGGGATATGCCACACCAGTGCTGCCACGAAAGTCAATAACCAGGTGCCCAACCCAAACGAAACCGGTTGAGCCATGGTAGTTTTTGTCAGGCTCGCTATGCGATTGCCAATTTCATAACCAACCGCCAACCAGGCAAATATCAACGCGATTGATAACGCAAAGACCAGCAGCAAAGCTACCGGAATTAATACGATGGTCAAAACCAGCAGGACGATCAATAATGGTGCAGCGATGAGGGTCAATAACCCTATTCCAAGTGATAATACCGGTTGCGAATTCAGGTTTTCAGCCACCAAATGGATGGGCTTGTTGATGAACAAACCTAGCAACATCGCGATCGCGCCCATGGATAGCGAAAGAAAGATCGCCCATAACAACGCCCCAATTGGTTGCGTGCCCTTGTCCATGTTCGGCATCTCTGGAACAGGTGGTGTTACCGGGATACGTGGCATCTCTGGAACGCCAATTTCACCGCTATCGGTCTCATAGTGCACATCTCCATTCACTCTCGCCCCAATGGAACGATTGAAAGATGTACCGATCAGATTGATATCACCGTCGATGACCGCATTGGTTCCAAGATTCAATGTGCCGCCTAATGCGGTTATGTCACCATCGACCTCCCCCTGGATATCCAAAACCCCTCCAGATAGCAAAATATCGCCATCCACCAACGACTCATTTTCAAGTGTCACATTCCCGCCCAGGATAACCAGGCTGCCATCAATCTCTTCATCCGCATGCAGTGTGTAGGTCTCGCCAAATATGATTTTATCGCCGTTGATGTCCTGGGCATTCACCGGGGATGGATTTGCGAATAATAGGGCAAATGTTGCTATGATGATTAATGCTGTCCATTGTTTGGTTTTCATTTCATACAGTTCCTTTTATGGTATATCTCCAAATGACCGTCAGCCAGATTGAAGAGATAAAACCTATCCCGATCAGTGCCAACATGACGATGAATATGATCATAGTGAACCCGACCGGCGAACCAAACACCGGCTGCAACAACGGTTGGATTTTTGCAAAGACGTTGATCAACGAGACGACGGATTTGGTAAAAAATATTACGACATCAGCAGGAGAGGTGGTAGCAATCGTGTAATATATCAACACCGATAATGAGATGACTGCCATGATCAAGAGGATCGAAGTGAAAATTCGGGTTTGCTTCTTCTGGGCTGCCAGTTTTCGCTGTTGGAATGTCTCCCGCCACCTGTCATTAAATCCTTCAGGCGCCGCAACGAGCTCGGCGTTCCGCATCATCTTTTCAAAGCCAACCAGACCGTCATTGAGCTTACGGCACTCGCTGCACTGGTCAAGATGATCCTCCAGTAGTTGGCGATCACCAATATCGATGATATTGCTTTCCAGAATCCAGTTTTCAAAAGGTTGGTGCTTCACGTTGAAAACCTCCTGCTTGGTTGATGGCTGGTTGCCTGGTTACCCACGCCCTCGCCATAGACCTACGGGCTCGATGTAGCCGGCTCTTTACCGCGCTGACAGTCATTGACAATGCATCGGATATTTCCTGTTCAGACATCTCGTACCAATATCTTAGAATGATCACTGCCCGATCTTCTGGTTTAAGTTCGTTCAATAATTCCTGTACCTGCCTGCCGGTTTCTGACCGCGCCACTTCATCTTCAGGGCTTGGTGAATCATCCGATGCAGATCCTTCCGGTAAGAGTTCCAATGAAAAACTAGAAACGTATCGTTTACGCATTTGGTCGATGCAATGGTGCGCAGCAATTGATAACAACCAGGTCGCAAAGGAACGTTCCAGATCGAATTTGTGGATCGCCTTATATGCTTTCCAGAAGGTCTCCTGAGTTGCATCCTCAGCATCTTCAGCATTCCCAAGCATCCGGTAGCAAAGGTGATAGACGGGATTCTTGTAAGTCTCGACGAGATCGTGGAATGCTTCGACGTCGCCATGCAGCACCCGGTCGATCAAGCCTATTTCTAGTGTTGTCAAATGAATATATCTTTCCGGATCAGTCTATTAGATATACGACGTTATGCCAGGTTTGGTTGCATATCAATCGGTAGGAAAAACGACCTCTTCTTTTCCTGATAATTTATCATTGATCCTGTTGACCACTAGATCTAGATGCCGGGATTTATGCACAAAATCGAGGTCGTCTGTCCGCAAGGTTAGCACAGGGCAAATATCAAAAGAGCGGATCCAATCGTCGTAATATGAATCCAACAACGTCAGGTATTCCGCCGATATCCCAGATTCCATCCCGCGTCCACGTTTGTTGATCCTGTCAAGCAATACACTCACCGGCGCTTTGAGGTAGATGAGTAATGAAGGCGGCGGCAAATTGGAAACGACAAGTTTGAAGACGTTTTGATATGACAGGTATTCCAATTCCGATAGATTGCCCATCTGATTCAACGCTCTGCAAAAAATGAACGCATCTTCATAAATGGATCGGTCGATGATCGCCGAGCGTGAATCCTTCCAAAGATCCACGTGCTGTTGCGCCCGGTGCCCCAAGAAGAAAACCTGCAAGTGAAACGACCATCGCTGCATATCCGCATAGAAATCAGCCAGGTAAGGATTATCCGCAACGGATTCATAAGCCGTCACCCACCCCAATCGCTCACCGATGCGCTCTGTCAGTGATGTTTTCCCGACGCCGATATTGCCCGCCACAAGGATAAGTCTTTTAGCCATCTTTCTTCTCCAATCTTGATCGGTCTTCGATGGTGTTAGCGATATTTCTCACTGAACGCCTTCAGGGTCTCCACCCACGGCTTGGGTATTCTTTCGATTACCTCAAGCACGATTGATTCGGGTATATCGCCATAGAACGCCTCTGCGATGGATCCAGTGATACATGCCATCGTATCGATATCACCACCAAACGATACAGCCAGCCGGATCGCATGAGTAAAATCGTTGCTCTCAAAAAAACCGATCAATGATTCTGGCACTGAGCCCTGGCAGGTAACATCATATTGATAGGTTCGCCGAATCTCATCGACAGAACGCGAAAGGTTATATCCAAATCTCGCCTTTACCTCATCTCGGATCTCGGTTT
>JABLXM010000213.1 GCA_013177815.1 Anaerolineae bacterium
AATGAGTACATCATCGAGGTCGTTAAAAGCCCACCCCACCGGACTGACCCGCATGGCAGATCCGTTCCCGAACGAATGATAAGGCTGGGGATTGGGTGAAGCCATCCATTCTCGAAACAATCCACCATAATCAGCATGTGGGTGCTGGTTGGCATAATCCCAGATCGTTTTTTGATATGGTAAACCATTCAAGATCGCATCCGCAACAGCCATAGTCAGGATGCTGTCATCCGTGAAACTCGATTCACTGGTAAAGAGATCAAAATCGGTTTGCTTCAATCCACTATATTCCAGGCGAGAGCCAATAATATCCCCCGCCAGCGCACCCATTAATAACATTTCACGGTCCATACGATTTTATACCTCGATCATCAATATAGATTTGATGGTTTGTTTATTTCACTCACTGGGTCGCCTTGATGACTTGCACATCAAAATCATTGCCCGTTTCCTCCATCGTTGCGCAAAGTATCTCCTGTCCATTCGTACGGATGTTCACCAAACCATAAACCAAGTCTGCCGCCATAGAAGTCAAATCCAATCGTCGGAAATATGATTTCGATGTTCCCGGTTTCACCCGCGCATGATTAGGTGGGTGATCCCGCCATTCGTCTGAATCGTCATTGAACTCATTAAGTTGCAATTCCGACGGAAAAGCAAGCTGAACAGAACGTGCAAGTTCGGTACTGAAAAGCAGTGGCGGTCCTTTATCCCCAGATGTTGAAAATGTCTCCCTGCCATAGTATGCCGAAGCGCCCAGCAAAACGGGTTGGGGGTGTGCGTAGTTTTCATTATCCCCTGATGAAACAATGGTCACTTCCGGATTCATCGCCTGCAAAAATTCAGGCGAAAAATCAGCAGAGCCATGATGACAAGCTTTGACAACATTCACCCTGAACTCGCTCTCCGGGAAATAACTCAGCATCAACTTTTGAGACTGGGCATTCAAGTCACCGGTCAGCAGAACACGGACATTTTTATAATCGAGCCGCAGGGTAATTGAATGACCATTGATTGTCTCCGCTTCACTCCCCAACCATCTTAACCCACACCTCCCGGGAGAAAACTCTTCCATGATTGGACCCAAAATCCGGATGCTTACATCCGTCATACCTGGCTCGTATCCTGGTAAATAAACATGCTGCGAATTCAAAACGCTTACATTACCAGCAAGCAACCCAACCAGGTTGGCATAGTTGCTGAATTGTTCCTCAAAGGGTCGTAAGGCTGTAATGAAATCCTCTTTATTATTCAGTAACCCTGGGTAGAAGGTGCCCCTGCGCGAAATTCCATGATCGCCTGTGGGAAATGGATTAACAATTCCCTGAACCTTTTCCCCAAACCGCGGTTGATTCCTGTAACGAGGCAATCCAGAGTGAAATAACGTTCCAATTTCGATATCGAATTGCTTACCATTGGGCAACCTTTTTGCCAGCAAATCAAACAAACCGCCGTAATGATCAAAATCCGGGTGTGTTACGATGATATTTTCAAGCGAAATTTTATTCTGTTTTAGATCCTCGTAGAACTTCCAGCGAATAAAGTTGGGGGCACCCTTACCGGTCATTTGCCGGCGATTGGATACGCCGGCATCGATAAGACTCCATAAGCCAGCCGGGGTCTTATATAAGATGGCATCGCCCTGTCCCACATCTATGATGTAAATTTCCAACAGACTCGTATCGGATAATTTCGACGACTCGAGCCAGCCACGGCGTCCCCGGGCAATCACTTCCATCCATCCAAGCGTATGCTGTGGCGCCTGGGCGTCAAGATGAACGGGGTCGCCCCATAACAACATGGCGACTTTCCTGCCGCCTGGCTCAGATCTCAGATCGGCAGTGAAGGTATTCACATATTTAATCTCATTCATCATCAAACCCGATCATATTTGATTATCGTTTTATCGTCTTTTCTGTTTATCGATATAATTATATCAACGAGGCAGAAGAAACCCTCAAAATCTTCCGGAGGAGGCATATCCATGCAGGATTTTGACCAGTTATTGGACCACTACGCAGAACTCACGGTTAAGGTCGGTTTGAATCTACAACCTGATCAGTCCCTTTTGATCGGGCGAATGATGCCCGAATCACAAGTTTCATTCGAAGCTGCGCCCTTTGTCCGCAAGGTAGTTGCCCATGCATACCGGGCAGGCGCGCGCATCGTAGATGTCCATTGGGGCGATCGCTCATTAGTTGTCACGCGTCTAAAAGAAGCCCGCAAGGAAACGCTTTCCGAAGTGCCCGAAGCTTGGATGCTTCCTGGCGTGATCGATATGATCGATAAGGGTGGCGCAGTCATGACCATCCATTCGCCGGAACCGGACTTGATGAACAATGTGGATGTTCAAGATCTATCCACTGTCCTGAATGCGTATTATTCGCTGAACAAGCCATTGCTTGAACGTATCACTGGCGGAACGCCCAACTGGGTTGTTGTATGTGCTGCCACGCCCACCTGGGCAACAAAATTATTCCCAAATGTATCCAAAGAAGCAGCCTACGAAAAATTATGGGATGCAATATTTGATATTTGTCGGGTTCGCAATGATGATCCCATCTCGGTTTGGCGTGAACACATTCGAAACCTGCACGCCCGTAGCGATTATTTGAATGCCAAAGCCTACAAAACCCTTCTATACCATGGTCCGGGTACAGAACTCGCTGTTGGCTTACCCAAAGGTCACATCTGGCATTCGGGAAGTCTGGCTACCAAATCAGGCTTAGAGTTCCTCGCCAACATACCAACGGAGGAAGTGTTCACCCTCCCCCATTGTGATCGGCTGGATGGCACAGTGCACTCCAGTTTAGCGCTCAATTA
>JABLXM010000214.1 GCA_013177815.1 Anaerolineae bacterium
GGTGGTGCCGCTGAAGTAAGAATCATCCGTGCACAACACGCCCAAGAACATGGTGTCGTTGAAGGTCGGGTCGCCAAGGTAGGTATAGGTCTCAGGATCCATGGTCAACTGCTGGTATTGCAGGCGCGCCAACGGCACCATATCACCTTTGACCGCGGCTGCCAGGGCACGCAGGAACAACATACGCCCGCTGAGCGAGTACATTTGGTAGGCAGTGGTGTACTCCAACTGGTTGAAGGTGAATTCGCGCGCGACCTTGCTGCCATCCGGCAGCGGGAACTCGTAAGCAATGGGGTTGGCAGATGCCCGCGCCGCCAGGTCATCATAAGCTGCCAGCACATCGCCGCCCATATCGGCATAGCAGGCTTCATCGGCGTTGCAGGCTTGCAGCGTCGCCACCAGCACCTTGTCGAACGCCGCCTCTTGCGAGAAAGCGCTCTGCTCGCCGGTCAACGTCAGGTCAAGCGTGCCATCCAACACCATGCCAGAAAGGTGTTGGGGATAGACGGCGGCGTAGTGCTGCACCACCGAAGTGCCGTAAGAGACGCCATAGAACATGAACTTCTCATCGCCAACCACTTGGCGGAAGGATTCGATATCCTCAGCCACCTGGTCGGTGCCGTAGAAAGCCAGGTTGGCGGCTTGCGCCCCGATCTCCTCGACGCAACCATCCACGAACACTCGGGCATCATCGATGGCATCCTGCTGTTCCTCCGGCAGGTCATAGCCTTCCTCGCCGCCCAAGTCGACCTCAGTCAGATAATCCAGAAAATCCGCCGCATAAGCTTGCGGGCACTGCAACGGGTTGGAAAGCCCTACCCCGCGCTGATCGAAGAAGACGATATCGTAATGCTCTTCGATCTCAGGTGCATGGAAGCCGGCAAAGCCGGTGCTGATGCCCTCACCCCCAGGACCACCCGGGAAGGCTTGCAGGAACATGCCGTAGCGCTCGCCATAAGCCGGCAACACTGCGAACACCACCTCGATCGTCTCAGTGTTGGCGGCATCGAAGTGGTCCAGCGGCACCTGAATAGCAACACAGGTGAAATCGGGGTTCTCCTCGCAGGGCGCTCCACCCAGTTGCTCCAACAGCGGGACGATGCTCCCCATCGCCGGCACGGCGGTGGGAGATTCCGCAGTGGGTGACGACGCAGTGGGTTCGGCTGGCGTCGTCGAGGTCGGTGTGGCAGTCTGACCGATGGCGCAGGCTGAAATGACCAGCATCACAACGGTCAACAAGGGGATGATCTTCTTATTCATAAACCGTTCCTCCAGCGGGAATTATTTGCAAATCAGACACAAATTGTAAGCTTCCATGGACATTCCAACAAGGGGTTTATGAGCGCGGGTCAGGCAGGGCAACGAGTCCACTCAAGCCATCAGGTAGCTTCTTCACTGTCACGCAAATGTTGGCGCAGGGCATCGATGGGGCGCAATACGCCCGCCGCATCGCGGTAGTACCACAGCGTCCAGCCGTTGCAAGGTTCGCGACCGTGTTCGCGCAGCGCCGCCTGGTGAATGGTGCCGATGAAGCCATCCGCCAGGCGCAGGCGGGCATCCGGCTGGATGATCGCCGGGCGCGCCAGATCGCCAGCGAAATATAGGGAATCGCCGGCATCGAGCAGACTGTTCTCCACCAGGGCGCCAAAGGGCAATCGCCTGGCGCGGCGGGGAGCCGCCGGCGGCTGCCAATCGCCAGCGGTCAGGTGCACCGGTTCCACTGTGGCGATGCGCCGTTGCGCCAGATCGATATAGCCAGTGTTGCGTTCGATGCCGATATAGTGCCTGCCCAGCCGTTTGGCGACCGCACCGGTGGTGCCGCTGCCAAAGAAGGGATCCAGCACCACCCCACCGGGGCTGCTGCTCGCCAGCAGGATGCGGTACAGCAGCGCTTCGGGCTTCTGGGTGGGGTGGGCTTTCTCGCCATTGACCTTGAGCCGCTCGGCGCCACGGCAGAGCGGCAGCAGCCAATCGGAGCGCATTTGCAGGTCGTCGTTCAGCCCTTTCATGTCCTGATGGTTGAAGGTGTAGCGCGCGCCCTCCTGCCTGGACGCCCAGATCAACGTCTCGTGGGCATTGGTGAAGCGCACCCCGCGGAAGTTGGGCATGGGGTTGGTCTTGACCCAGATGATATCGTTCAAGATCCAAAAGCCCAGGTCCTGCATGATCTTGCCGATACGGAAGATGTTGTGATAGGTGCCAATGACCCACAGGGTGGCATCCGGCTTCATGGCGCGCCGGCAGCCTTGCAGCCAGGCGCGGGTGAACTCGTCGTAGGTTTCGAAGGAATCGAAGTGATCCCAGGCATCCGCCACGCCGTTGACGCGGGTGCGGTTGGGGCGGAAAAGCTCCCCGCGCAATTGCAGGTTGTAGGGTGGGTCGGCGAAGACCAGGTCGGCGCAGGCGGGTGGCAGGGATTGCAACACCTCGATGCAATCGCCGGGCAGGATGGTATCGAGGGGCAAAGGGGCGTCGTGATCGCAAGCCATACTGTATTGTAGTATAGATATGGCGCGGGGTCGCATGATATCCCCGCCCGCACTCTCCCACTGCCAATGACGCACCCGCAAGTGCGCCATGCCCCGGTCGATTATCTGTGGGATAATCAGTACGACAGGAGCGACATCATTATGAATGATCCAGGCGGTTACCAGTCCTACGCTTTCATCGCAGAACTTTACGACCAGGTCATACCCTACCGCGAGCGCACGGATGTGGCGTTCTACGTGGAAACGGCAAAACAATACGGCGGAGCAGTGCTGGAGGTGGGCTGCGGCACCGGTCGGGTGCTGGTTCCCACCGCGCAAGCCGGCATTCCCATCGTGGGGATGGACCTCTCCCAATCGATGCTGGATGTGTGCCGCGACCGCCTGGCGGCAGAACCGCAGGCGGTGCAAGCGCGCGCCCGACTGGTGGAAGCGGACATGCGAGATTTCTCGCTTGGGGAAACCTTCCGCCTGGCGACCATCCCGTTCCGCCCATTCCAACACCTGATATCAGTGGAAGAGCAACTGGCGTGCTTGGCTGCCATCCGGCGCCACCTGGAACCGGGCGGCACACTGGTGTTCGATGTCTTCAATCCAATGCTGGAATCGCTGACCAGGGACAACCTGGGGGTGGAGATGGGAGAGGAACCCGATTTCACCACCCCAGACGGGCTGAAGGTGGTGCGCTGGTACCGCACGCTGGCGCGGGACTTCCACCGGCAGATCATCCACGTCGAGTTGATCTATTACGCCACCCACCCGGACGGGCGGGAGGAGCGGCTGGTGCACGCCTTCCCGATGCGCTACTTTTTCCGCTACGAGGTCGAGCATTTGCTGGTTCGCAGCGGTTTCGAGGTGGTAGATGTTTACGCGGACTTCGACCGCACCCCATTCGGGTCGATCTACCCGGGAGAGTTGATCTTCACGGCGCGGAAGACAGATGACTGAGGGATTCCAGGTCGACCAAGTCTAAACAACACCCCCGGCGGGATGTGCGCGAACCGTTCGCGCCAGGCGGGGTAGAATAGCCCTGGCTCAATCCATAATGTAAACCATACCCACAGGAGGCAACATGAACTCCCAATCCAAATCGTCCATTGACGTATCCGACCGGGTTTTTCGCATCCTGACGGTAGGGATGCTGGTACTGTCGATACTGGCGCTGGCGTTTGCACCGCGCCTGATGCCCTCCGGCTACAACTGGCTGCGCAACACCACCAGCGAATCTGCCGCCCAAAGCACCCCCGGCGCCTGGCTGGGACGGCTGGGGTTCCTGCTCTTTGGGCTGGCGGTGCTGTGGCTGGCAGCGCGCCTGAAGACCAAGTGGACGCCGCCAACCCGGCTGCTGCTGGGCGCCTTCGGCGTGCTGATGATCGCCACGGCAGCTTTTTCGCACAAACCGTGGTTCCCCGGCTTGCCGGTGGACAAGTTCGAGGACTCACTGCACTCCTTCGCCGCCACCGCCATGGGTTTTGCCTTCGCCATCGGGGTGATGCTGCGCCTGCTGGAGCGTGGTCAGGATCGATTGGGGCAGATCTTCGACCTGGTGGCAGTGGTCGCCGCCGTTGCCATCCCGCTGGCGATGAACAGCCTGCCGGAATGGGACGGCTTGTTGCAGCGCAGCATGTTCGGCATCGCTTATGTATGGTACGCGCTTGAGGTGTTGCGGGGAGGCGAGTTGTAAAGCGCTTGCGCCAATATCGACTTTTGCACACCCACCAGCCCGTCATTTCGCT
>JABLXM010000215.1 GCA_013177815.1 Anaerolineae bacterium
CTTCACCGCTATTGAACCAGATCGCCAACAATTCCTTGCTCGCCGGTAATGCGTTTTTGGGTGTCCAAGGGAGCACCGGTCTGGCAGATCTGCTGGGCAATTCGCTTCTTCGCCGCTTTGCGCAACCAGGCGCCTGGCTCACTTTGTCGGCGCTTCTGGCAATTTCTTGGGGCTTTTTGGTTGGTGCCCGCAAACGATCTCTCGCGCCCGATCAAGGCAGTTCGGGTGAAATGGGCGGCGATCCTGCCCAGTTCTTATCGCTGATTTTCCTGGTTGGTCTGGCTCTGGTGATTGTTCCGGAGTTCTTCTATTTACGTGACCAGTTTGGCTGGCGTATCAATACCATCTTCAAGTTTTATTTCCAAACCTGGATTCTTTGGTCGGTTGTGGCGGCATTTTCAGTTGCGCTTCTCTGGCAGACATTGCGAGCCAGGCAGGCTTGGGTCTTTCGGGTGGTGATGGTCTTGGTCATCCTGGCGGGGTTGGCTTACCCTGTCTACGCGATCGCCGGTCGTCTGAATACGCCCTTGCAGCAGTTGACCCTGGATGGCACGGGGACGATAGCCCGGTATAACCCAGATGAAATGGCAGCCATAACCTGGTTGCGACAGGCGCCTTTGGGCGTCATGGCAGAAGCGGTTGGAGGAAGCTACAGCGCCTACGGGCGCTTTGCGACCCATTCCGGTCAACCAACCGTGCTTGGTTGGCCCGGGCACGAATCCCAATGGCGGGGTGGGGCGCTTGAGATCGGTTCGCGGGAGGGCGATATCGAGCGTTTGTACCGCACCAGGAACTGGGAAGAAGCGTTGGAAATTCTTAACCAGTATAATGTGACCTACGTGGTCATCGCTTCGCTGGAGCGCAACCGTTATCGCGCCGATGAGCAATTGTTCCAGCAGCATTTGAGAGAGGTTTTTCGCCAGGGTGAGGTTGTCATCTTTCAGTATGATGGATCATCAGGTTAGGAGCAGGGATTGCCGGCAATGAAACGCAAATTAAAAGTTGAGGACGCTATCTACCTGGTTATTTTAATGGTCGCGCTGATCGTTCGGTTGGTCGATCTCACCGTTGTTCCTCTTACGGATCTAGAAGCTGGCGCGGCTTTGCGTGCGCTCGACCTTGCCCAGGGTCATGTGGCACTAGTTGGGACCCAACCGCTTTATGTGTTGCTGACCTCAGTTCTGTTTCGTTTGACCTCCGCCAGTGAACTCATGGCGCGCCTCGTGCCGGCGATATTTGGATCCTTGTTGATCATCCTGCCATATGCTGCCCGCAAGTATATTGGATGGCTGCCGGGGATATTGCTTGCCATCATCATTGCGCTGGACCCTGGTATGGTGGCTGTTTCCCGTCAGGCGGGCAGTGTTCCGATCGCGGTCACCGGGTTGCTCCTGGCTGCTGCCTTTTATCTCAACCGACACATGCGACTGGCAGGGTTGTTCGCATCGTTTGCGCTTCTGGCTGGCACAGATCTATGGATTGGGGCGTTCGCGCTGTTGATCTCCGTGCTCTGGTATAAGTGGTCTGAACGTCGTCGCCAGGTGGGTGCCATTCCGTTGGTGCAAGATCGACGCGATTGGTGGGGGTTCGCCGTCTTTCTGGCGGGCGGCTTACTGGTTTTTGGCACTCTCTTCGTTACGGTGCCCGCAGGGGTCGCAGGGATTGGTGACGGATTGATCGCATATTTTTCCGGTTGGTTATCCGGCGAGTGGGCCAGCCTGTTGGATAAACTTCGCGTTTTATTGTTCTATGAACCTTTCTTGGTGGTTTTCACGCTCATCGGCTTGTTGATCGGGTTGAAAGAGCGCGTCACCATCGATCGTTGGTCTTTCCGGTGGTTCGCCGTCACTGCACTTTTGGTTCTGTTATATCCGGGGGGAAATTCGGGGGATGTCATCTGGTTGCTCCTTCCAATGGCTGTAATCTCTGCCCGGAAAATCGCGTCGATCATCACAGACTCCCATGATCAGATTGGGGCTGTTCTCGGTCAGGCGCTCATGATTCTGGTGTTGATTATTTTCGGGTGGTTGAATCTTTCTGCTATCCCGGTGGTGCAGAATCAGCAAGCTATTTCTATCCGCACCATTGGTCTAGTCGGAGCGGTCATCTTGATTTTACTGATCACCATCCTGGTGATGTGGGGCTGGTCCACGCGTGTGGCGTTGAATGGTTTATTGGTTGGAGTGGTGTCTGCATTGATATTGTTCTCGGTATCGGCGATGGTGAATGCGGCAGGGTTGGGGCGCAATCCCTCGGCTGAGTTATGGCAAATGGATGGATATTTCGCCGAACAGGATTTATTGGTGGACACGATCGGGGATACCTCTGAACAGGTTCTGGGTACCCGGGATGGCATTGATATCGTCGTGCAAGGGGTAGAGTCGCCATCGCTACGCTGGTCCTTGCGTGAATTTCGTAATGTTGATTATGTTTCTGAATTAATGCTTCAGGGTGACCCGTCAGTTATCATCACACCTGATAATGTCGAATTGAACTTGCCTGCCGAATATCGCGGTCAGGATTTTACCTTGTCGCAGGAACCTGCCTGGTCCTTGTTTCTTCCATCAGATTGGTTGAAATGGCTCCTCACGCGCGATGCGCTGATGGATCGCGTTTACATCCGGTCGTGGGTGCGTTTGGATCTTTTCCCGGGTGCAGATTAGTGATTTTAATGATGGATGTACCTCGATGAAATTGCCCACCGTCATTGCCATCGATGGACCAGCCGCATCCGGTAAATCGACCCTGGGTGAACGGCTCGCCAAACATCTTCACTTCCTGTACTTTGATACCGGCTTGATGTATCGGGCGGTTACATGGTGCGCGCTCATGAACGGCATCGCCATCGATGATGAATTGCAAGTATCTGATCTGGCTGAACGGATTCAAATCGATGTTCAGGCTCCGACCGTGGATGATGGTCGCATCAACGATGTGTTTTTGAATGGTCGGGATATAAGTTGGGAGGTACGCCAGCCGGAAGTTGACGCGAACGTTTCTCAGGTGTCCACTTATGTCCGTGTGCGCACAGCCATGACGATACAACAGCGCCGTATCGGTGAGCGTGGGAACGTCGTCATGGTTGGGCGTGATATCGGGACGGTCGTAATGCCGGACGCCGGATTGAAGATCTACTTGACCGCCTCCGTAATGGAAAGGGCACGTCGTCGTTATGAAGAGACCCGCGCACGTGGACAGCCGGCGAACCTTGAGCAGATCATGAGATCCATGAAAAGACGTGATGCAATCGACTCGAGCCGCATGATCGCGCCGTTGAAACCCGCTCCAGATGCCATTGTGATCGATTCAGATGATTACTCGATTGACGAAGTCGTGATGTTAGCCATCGATTATTACCGTAATACTTGTAATAATTCTGAATGTTGATCAACAAAATCGTGAATATCTGCTAGAATCTCTTTGGGCGAAGTAGGTGCCGTTGGGCGCGAAGGGGCATTTGATTCTTCGGAGAAACCAGTGTGTGATACGGTCGTAGCATTGAGCAATGTCACAAAAGATGGGTCGGTTCTTTTCGCCAAGAACTCGGATCGCGATCCAAATGAAGCCCATCATGTTCAGGTCATTCCGTCTGCCAACCATGCAACTGGTAGCAAGGTGCAATGTACTTATGTGGAATTACCGCAAGTCGAGCGCACCAACAAGGTGTTACTTGCCAAACCATTTTGGATCTGGGGCGCCGAAATGGGCACCAATGAGCATGGTGTCGTCATTGGTAATGAAGCGGTATTTACCCGGATCGCCCCTGGAAAAGAGCCGGGCTTGATTGGCATGGATTTCATTCGCCTTGCGTTGGAGCGCAGTGATAATGCCTATGATGCCATGATGGTGATCGTAAATTTGTTGGAACAATACGGTCAAAGTGGTAATTGTGGTTTCAGCCACCCCTTATATTATGACAATAGCTACTTGATTGCAGATCGAAAGAATGCCTGGGTGCTCGAAACAGCCGGGAGGCAGTGGGCTGCAGAGCAGGTCAAAGATGCTCGTTCGATCTCGAATGGGCTTACTATCGGGAATGACTGGGATCTTGCATCGGCTGACCTGGTGAAGTATGCTGTCGATCATAAATGGTGCAAGAACAGGGACGATTTTCATTTTGCCCGTTGTTATTCGGATGTGATCTATACGCGTTTTAGTGCTTCGTATGCTCGGCAGCAGTGTTCCACCAGCCGCTTGCGCCAACA
>JABLXM010000216.1 GCA_013177815.1 Anaerolineae bacterium
TCCTGCAATTGATGCAACCAAAGGTCCACATGTCCAGCAGCACCACTTTGCCCTTCAGGTCTGCCAGGCGTAGCGGCGCGTCCACGTTGATCCAAACCTCGTTGGTCAGCTCTGGCGCCGTACCCAGGTTGGATAAGTCGGCTCGGAACGTGCGCGGCGGCGCGCCCGCCTCTGGCGGTTGTGGGGTCGCGTCTGCTGCCGGCGAGCCGCCAGCCGCAACACAGCCGGCGGTCAGCCCAAGTAATATGAAAATAGCCAGCCACAAACGTTTCATTGTTTGCTCTTTCATGTTAATTCCTGTCTCAAGGTTAACACCTGCTCCTTAAATTACCCGGAAGGATTTCTTACGAAAGCATTAACGATATGAAGCGATTATTTATTCACCCGTAATCCTTTCGTCCTGGCTTGGTAAGGTCGGCATGGCAGAATGGATCAATGTGCTACGCAAAATTTGATACTTTTGGAGGAAACATGTCTAAGAAATTCTTGTTCGTATCTGTTCTTGTTGTTCTGGGGCTTTTCCTGGCGGCTTGTTCGCCGGCGGCGCCCACCGCCGACGACATGATGGAAAAACCGACCGAAGCCATGGCGGAGAAGCCTACCGAAATCATAATGGAAAAGACCGCCGAACCGACCCATGCTGCCATGGAGGGTGAGGGCGAAGCCACCCCGGAAGGTGGCGAGGACGCCATGATGGAAGCCCCGGCATGGTTCAGTGTTCCGCTCACCAATGCTGCCACAGGCGAGACCTTCACCATAGCCGATTACAAGGGTCAGGTGGTGCTGGTGGAGACTCTGGCGATGTGGTGCAGCAACTGCTTGCAGCAGCAGAAGCAGGTTGCCGCCCTGCACGGTCAGATCGGCGACAGCCCCGACTTCGTATCGATCGGCATCGACATCGACACCAATGAGAATATCGAAGATCTCAAGGGCTATACCGCATCCAATGGTTTCGATTGGATCTACACCGTTGCCAGCCCGGATGTGGCGCGTGAGATCGGTAACCTGTACGGCAACCAGTTCCTCAACCCGCCTTCCACTCCGATGTTGATCATCGATCGCCACGGCGAAGTGCACACGCTGCCGTTTGGCATCAAGAGCGCCGATGATCTACAGGTTGCCTTGCAACCCTTCCTGGATGGGGGTATGTAATAACCGGCTGGTTCTACTGCCGTTGAATGATTTCTGAGTGGGGCGAAGTATCTTGGTTCGAGCATCCGGGCATCTTCGTTCCACTCAAGTTTGAAAATTGACATACAGATATGACATTGACCCAGGTTGCTCCCCGTTGTGGATAAGAGCTGTCATCTGAGCCGAAGCGCAACGAAGGCGAATTGGGATAAATCGATACATCTGCGAGGTTCTAATGCAAGAAGCGTTCACATCCATTGCCCTGGGGCTGCTTGCCACCACCAGCCCGTGCGTCTTTCCCCTCTACCCCGGCTTCCTGGCATACCTGAGCGGTAACCAGCAGAACATCAAAAGCCCGTTGGCGCGTTACTTCCTGGGTTTCTTCGTTCTGGCGGGCATCCTCACCATGATGCTCATTCTGGGCGCCATCATCGCGTCATTGTCGGTCTCGGTCGGCGCGGCGCTCCGCATCGTCATCCCCATTGCCGATCTGGTCATCTTCGCGCTTGGCGTCCTGCTCATCCTGGATATCAACCCCTTCAAGGCGCTGCCACAGATCAAGGTGCCGGCGTTCTCCCATCCCTTTGCCAACGCGTTCATCTACGGCTTGCTGTACGGTCCCATCACCTTGCCTTGCTCTGGACCGCTGGTCGTCAGCATCTTCGCCCTCTCGCTGACGGCGACGGATTTCCTCGGCAAATTATCTGTCTTCTTGTGGTTTGGGCTGGGTTTTGGCATCCCGCTGCTGGTCATTTCCTTCCTGGCGGGCGGTTTGCAGCGTCAGGTCACCCGCCTGTTCGCGCAGCACGGTCGCGTCGTCAACCTGGTCGGCGGCTTGCTGTTGGTCGGGGTGGCGATCTTCGACCTGGTTTCCAACTGGCAGTTGATCTTCGGTTAACGCGTTCACCGGGTTTCATTCGGACTGGCATAAGTGAACACATACAACCCCGGCGTCATCCAGCGCTGGGGTTAGGGCGGGCATTCCAAACGCCTCAGGGTTAGATCGGCTTGCCGTTCAGCGTCGCCGTGGCGGTGATTGGGGTGCCGCCCGCCAGCGCCTTCTCGGTGAAGCACATCGCGCGGCTCAGGCGCACCAATTCGGCGATTGCCTGCGGGTCTTCGTCGGATTCGATCACCATCTCGATCTCGAAAGAGTCGCAAAAACCCTCGGCGTCGCCGCGCAGCACCGAGCCTTGCTCGTGGAAGTGGGCGGTCACCTTCACCCGCTCATCGCGGAGCTTCAGTTTTCGTTTTTTCGCAACCTGCGAAACGTGTGAGATCAGTCAAAGCGCCATCCCGGAGACGAAATAAGTCAACGGGGTGGGGGCGCTGCCCTCGCCGCCGGGCATGTAGCTGCCCTCGTCGCTGATCAAAGCGTAAAAGCGACCGGTCTCCGGTTGACCGGCGATGACCTGTTTGCGCCACTTCTCGATCGAACTGGCTTCAGCCGTCACCAGGATGTCGCGAAAGCCTGGCGCCTTCGGGGTTTGCTCATTGTTCATGTGCTCTCCAGTGCGTGAATGGAATTACCAGCCGGGTACGGGCGTGGCGGTCGCCAGCAAGGATTGGATGATCCAGCCTTCCACACCCTCGCTGGTGCGAACTTTCACATAAGTCGAACTGCCCACATTGTGCGATTCCGGCAGCACTTCCACCAGCATGCCGTTCAGCAGGCTGGTCACCACTCGCCCCTCCCGCGAGGGTTCATCGCGGATGACGGCGCCCTGTTCGCCGCGCACGTCGATGCGGGCGTATACCGGGGTGGGCACCGGGCTGACCGTCACGGTAGGCGTGTGGGTCGGCACCAGCGTGTTGGTGGCAGTCGGCGTGATCGTGGCAGGCGCCGGTGTATGGGTGATGGTCGCTGATGGCGCATTGGTGGGGATGGCGCTGGGCGTGGGCGGTGGCATCGCCACATGCGCGGTCAATGCCGTGCCCAATCCGCTGAAGGCGATCACCGCAGCCGCAAATGCCAGCACCAACGTGGTGCCCATCGTGTATCCCAGCACGTTGATGGGACGCAGCCCCAGCAGCGCCAGCATCGCCGCGCCGACCAGCACCGCCGCCGCCAGGTGTACTGCGAAGACCACCAGCCCATCAGGAAAAAGACCAGTGACCCGGCTGGTCAAACCGTAACCCGCCGCGCCGAGCGGTAGATAAATGGTATACGCCAGCGCGACGCTGGCAACCAGCGGACGTTGACCGGACGAGCGCACCAGCAGGTAGACCATTAGCACCGTGCCCGTCACCAAAAGGACGATGTTGGACCAGTCGAAATAACCCAGCCGATGCACGTACTGAGGCTCGAATCCTGGCATGAACTGCGCTGCAAATCCAGCCAGCGCGCCCAGTGCAAACACGATTCCGCCGCCGATCACCATGCTCCCCAGCGATCGAACGAAATAACGCATCGAACCGAACACTACCGAAAGAGACATGCCTGCCACCGGCGACATAAAGGGTGCCACCAGCGCTGCCAGGATGAACAAAGCCGGCGCGTCGGTCAGCATTGCAACGTCCAGCACCAGCCCACATGCCAGTGAGAACAGGAAGAAGTCCAGCGAGGGCACCAGTTTTTGTGAAAGTGTCTCCAGGAACTCGTAGCGCTCGTCCACGCCTTCCGGCAGCAGTGACCGCCGCCGCCGTCGCCGTCGGGCGGGCGGCATGTTGGGGTCTTCGGGGGGGATGGATTGGCTGGTGGGTAGGTTCATGGTCACTTCCCGCTTGCGGCATGAGCTTTACAATTCATGTCGCTGGTGTCATTATATCCCAATCAAATTTAGAGTACAATTTACGCCATTCTGATTGCAAGGTTCATACCATGCGGCGATTAGTCTTACTGTTTTTGGCTTTGATGTGCCTGGCAGGTTGTACTGCCACACCCAGCCCCACTGCAAGCCCCACCCCTGAGGTTGCGCCGGCGACCGAAACACCGGTTGCCATGCCCACCGCCACGGCGTTGCCATCCAAGGCTGTGCTGGTGGCGGACCCGGCTGCCGACCCTTCATCGGCTGCTACCCTCCA
>JABLXM010000217.1 GCA_013177815.1 Anaerolineae bacterium
TGTTGATCCTGCCTGAGAAGAACCGCAAAGATCTGGTGGATGTCCCGAAGAAAGCACGCGAAGATCTCAATATCATATTGGTAACGAATATGGAGCAAGTGTTAGCGATTGCGATCGAACCACCCTTGAAGCAACAAGCGCGGGCGCAACGTATTCATAAAAAGGGAACCCAGAAGGATAAAGCAACCGACATAAAGAAGGATGATGTCGTGTCCGATCAATCCGGCTTATGATGGTCTGATTGTAAGGCGCGTACGCCATTCCTAACCTGGTTCAACACCCGGTCCAGTTCGATCTCAAGGGACGAGAGGACTTGAAGCACGTATTCATCTGCTTCCTGACGGGTTTTTTCTGCCTCCAATCGAGATTGGGCAATCAGTTGGTCGGCACGACTTTGGGCGGCTTGAACGATGCTTTCCCGATTTATAAGCTCGTCCCCTTTTTCCTTCGAGAGTTGAATGATGCGGTCCGATTCTTCTTTTGCCTGGGCAATCACGCGATCCTTTTGAACCATCAATTGTTGGGCTTTCTTTATTTCATCTGGGATTGAGACGCGCATCTGGTCAATAATATCCAGCATTCGATCTTCATCGACGATCACATTGTGAGTGAATGGGATCGATCGACTCTCGTTGAATAATTCTTCCAAGCGATCAACTAAATGTAGGATATCCATTAAATCCTCCGATAATTCTTCCGTACCAACGTGTTGCAATAATTACGCCAGAATAAGTGTTTTCGTTCAATCCCGGAGTGTGGTAATGCCATAATCTTGATTCGCTTTTCGGAGTTCTTTATATTTCTTCTTTAGCGCGACCATGACGTGTTTGGGAACCATCGAACTGACATCACCATCATGCGATGCGATCTCGCGGACGGTCGATGACGATAGGAATGTGTGTTCCTCGTTTGTCATCAATGCGACCATTTCAATTTCCGGTGCCAAGCGATGGTTAGCCAACGCGATGCGAAATTCATATTCAAAATCTGAAAAAACCCGTAAGCCACGTACGATCACATTGGCGCCAATCTCGTGACAGTAATTTACGGTCAATCCGCAGTAACCGACAACGCGTATGCTGGGGTGATCCTTGAAGGCGATTTTTGTCAATGCAATCCGGTCTTCCGGATCGAATAATGCGTTCTTGAGGGGTTTATCATAGACGGCGATGACGACTTCCGGGAATAATTTCGTCGCCCGAAGAGCGATATCAATGTGACCATAATGGATGGGGTCAAAAGTACCGGGGAAGAGCGCTTTAACCATCAACTGATATCTCCTTTGCCGTCGGACCAAAATTGATCAACCATGTGTGCCAGGTCCCCATTTTCCGGATGCGTCAGGTTGGGGTCTCGGTCGAAAATTTTCTGCGCCTGGTTTCTAGCTTTCTCGATCAAGCGAATATCGGTCAATTTCGCCATCTTCAATTCCGCAAAGCCAGCCTGCCGCGTGCCAAGGAAATCGCCGGGACCTCTCTGCTCCAAATCTTTCTCAGCCAGGACGAAACCGTCGTTGGTATCAGCCATCACCATGAGTCGTTCGTTCTCCAAGGCATCTTCAGATTGGGGGATAAGCAAGCAATATGATTGAGCGTCATTGCGACCGACGCGACCACGGAATTGGTGTAATTGCGCCAAACCAAAACGATTGGCACCTTCAATGAGCATGATGGTTGCACTTGGAATATCCACGCCAACTTCAATGACGGATGTCGACACCAGAATTTGGTATTCGCCGTCCCGGAACGCGATCATGATGCGATCTTTTTCTTCAGGTTTCATGCGACCATGAAGCAATCCGATGGATAAATTTGGAAATATATCCGTCTGTAAGCGTTGGTGTTCTTCCACCGCGGCTTTGGTTTCATCGTTATTCTCCCCTTGTGAAATCAGCGGGTAAACGATGAACGCCTGGTAGCCCTTGGCTACCTCGGTACGGATCAGTTGGTAAGCGCGCTCACGCTCCAGGGGATGTAATACATGCGTCTCGACCGGTTTTCTGCCTGCCGGCATTTCATCCATGATGGTGATATCCAGGTCACCATATAGCGTGAGCGCAAGCGACCGGGGGATTGGCGTTGCTGTCATCACCAACAGGTGAGGGTTGGTGCCCTTCTGCCTTAGAATGGCTCTTTGGGCGACACCGAAGCGGTGCTGCTCGTCGATGACGATATATTGCAGGTCGTTGAATTCGATGGGGTCCTCGAGCAATGCGTGGGTTCCAACGATGAACTTAATCCTGCCTTCCTGGAGTTGTGAGCGGATGGACATTTTGTCTTTTTCGGGCGTATCGCCTACAAGTAAGGCAATCTCATCAGGCTCAAATGGTGGATTGATGCCCATTTCGGAATCTTCAACAAGGTATTTTCGGAGCGTGTTGAAATGTTGGTCGGCAAGTATGCTGGTGGGCGCCATGAATGCGGTCTGCGCGCCAGATTTAACCACAACTGCAGCTCCCAACGCGGCTACGATGGTTTTGCCCGAACCAACATCACCCTGTAACAGTCGATTCATTGGGAAGCCTGCCCCAAGATCCTTGAGGATCATATTCAAGGCATTCTCTTGGGCTTTGGTCAATTGGTATGGCAGTCCCGCTATCTGATCCTGAAGCCATGAATGCTGGACGGTGAAAACACGAGCAGTTTCCTTTTGCCATAATAATTTCTGCTTCAGTACGCCCAGTTGCAAGAGAAGAATTTCATCAAATGCAAGACGTGTCTGCGCTTTGGACAAGAGTTCAGTATTTTTGGGGAAGTGAATATTGTAGAGCGCTTCTGAGAGCGGCAGGACGTCCACATCCGAGATCACGCTTTCCGGCAGGAAATCCGGCACTCTGGGCGCCCAGAAACCTACAGTTTGATACATGATGCGGCGCAAGATCTTCTGGGTGATGCGGGATGTCAATGAATAGACGGGTACGATCCTGTTGGTATGAAGATGGTCTTGATCCAGGTATTCCCATTCCGGGCTTGAAATGGTCAAACGCCCCAGATATAGGTCTATTTTTCCGGCAATGACGACCTGGTCATCACGTTTCAATTGCCCGTCGATCCATGGCTGATTGAACCAAGTCAGCCTGATATAACCGGTACCATCACCTGCGACTGCTTCTGTAACTTTAAGTTTTCCACCCTTGATTTGCCTGGTATCAATCGATTGGATGGTGGCGATAATTGTTACATCTTCACCATACTTCAGTCGATTGATGGGTTTCAGTTGGCTATAATCGTCATACCTTCTGGGAAAATAGAAAAGAAGATCTCTTAAGGTTTGAATACCCAGCGTGTTTAATTTCTGGGAATTTAATGGGCCGATACTAGGCAGGACTGAAACCGGCGCATTCAAGCCTTCCGAGGTTTTGGATTTATCCGGACGACGGATCGTATTTTGTTCGGAGATCGAACTACTACGCACATCATTGCCGGATGGCTGTTGCGGTTTATGTTGACTGACATCTGCATCAGCATCAAGCAACTTAATCGAATCACCCGGTGCAGCGTTGGGCTTTAGCAGTTCAAGGACTGTATGAAGCGCCTCTTTTCGTCCAGGTATATCCATGCCTTCGTATTGTTCGAGAATATGAACGATCTCTTTAACATGCTCTTCTTGTAAACCGATGCTGTCAGCTTCACTGTTGATAAGAGGCGTGATCTTCTCCAGTCCACCAACGACTGCACGATTATCAAAATTGCGTTCTTTCTCCAGCGCGAAGAACTTGCTGCATTTATCTATCAGTGACGTCATTTAATAATTTTACCGCAAGAAGGTCGGCTCAAGCGATTGCGCCGGAAGTGTCGTTCTCGACGACGAATATCCCCATGACCCTGGGACCGAATAATACGCTCATAAATGGTGAGGCAATATCTTGCCTGAAAATTGCATATGGAAAATTATCTTTAACGAATGAATTAAGCGGCTTTTTCTCCGGGCTGTTCATTGATTGAATGAAGCCAATCATTTCTAATGTGTCGAATTCGTCTAAAAATTCCTGAAAGAATTCGACTAAAGGTTGATAAGATTTGACCTTTTCTAAAGGATTTAGCTGACTGCCCTCCAATGAATAAATAGATGTCAATCCAAGCATTTCTGTAACCAGGGCTTGGGGGTAATCGGCAAATCCATTGGAGAATAAATAGGATAGGCTAG
>JABLXM010000022.1 GCA_013177815.1 Anaerolineae bacterium
AAGATTCGAACAGCAACCTCTGCGCAATCGATGCTTGAAACGGCAGTCAATGAACTTAAGTCTGCCCTCAATGTCGAGAGCGCCCAGGTCATTATCAAAAAACCATTTGATCCTAAAACTCATTCGATGCAGTCCCAATCAAACGATGGGCAAGAGAAACTTTAGGGAGTGATGTTGCATGTATACGATAGCGATCGCGAATGAAAAAGGCGGGGTGGCAAAGACAACGACCACGACATCCCTTGGCGCATGCTTGGCGCAGCTTGGTCATCGTGTATTAGTCATCGATCTGGACCCCCAAGCCAACCTATCCTTGGCTCTCGGCATGGAGTCTGCCAATATCAGCTCCACAGTTGCTGATATTCTTATATCACAGACAAATCCGAACGCGATTGTGCATCATACCTCCTTGAATAATCTTGATCTAATTCCCGCTAATTATCAGATCGGACTTGCAGATCGTTATTTACCAGTCCAATCATCTTACGAGTATAAATTACAAAAATATTTACAACAGTACATCGATGTATATGATTTTGTCATATTAGATTGCCCGCCTCACCTTGGAGCCGTGACCACAATCGCTTTGACCGCAGCAGATCTATTGTTGATTCCTACACAGGTGGAATATTTTTCGGTTTATGCCTTAAGGAATCTAATGGATTTGGTCAGGAAGATCCGTCACCAGACGAATCCGCGATTAATGTACCGCCTGTTGATCACAATGTACGACAGGAGAAATAAGATCCACCGTATCCTGAATGAGCATCTTCATGAATCATTCAATTCGGGATTGATGAACACGATCATCGAGACCGATACGAAGTTGCGTGAAAGTCAAATTGCCGGCAAGCCAATCATATATCACTCCCCCAAATCCAGGTCGTCCTCCCAATATCAAGCGCTGGCACAGGAGATCCTTGAATATGTCCAAGAAACAACTGCACAACCGGCTTAACGCACTCTTCTCTGCCCTGGAGGATGTGCTGGAGAACCCAGGGCAGCCTGATGGTCGAGCTGTTCCGGAGGGGTGGGTTTGGGAAGCTTCCGTTGACGGTTTATATACTTCATGTTCGCCAGAAGTATGGCATATTCTTGGGACCCCTGCCGATCAATGGCTTGGTCAATCAATGACCACTTACAGTCTGGACCGTTCATCCGGGATTGCATTGCAAGCAGCGCTTGATTCGAAAGTATTCCCGATTGATTTACTTATTAACTTCCACCACATCGATAACAAAACTGTTCCAGTCCGCATGACAATTTTCAAACAGATTTCACCTGATGGCAATGAAATTGGCTACCGCGGATTTGCCCAAGTTATGGATCTGCCCCCAAAAGACGAGGAAAGAATTCAAAGTATCCCGGAAAGCGTGGCGCTTTTCCCTCAGGAGTCTATCGGTGCAACAACCAGTCCACTGCACAATTACATCCAGACTTCGTCAATGATTGCGGTAGAACCCTGGAGCGATATCGCCAAAAAGTCCATCCAAACTGGTGAAATGGTGGTTCGTTCTACGGATGGGGTAGAACCAGCTTTAATCGCTGCTCCAATCAAGCTGGGTAAAGATCCGGTGGGGATAATCGAATTATTGGAGAAAGATGGTAAAAAATGGACCCAGGATGAAACGATCCTGGTTCGGGAAGTTCTGAATCAGCTTGGTCTGGCTCTGGAAAACGTCCAATTATACAACACCGTCCAGCAGGAGTTGATGGAAAGGATCAAAGCCGAGAAAACCACGCAAAAAGCGCTTCAGGAAACCGGGATGTTATACCAGATCAGTGATGGCATATCGAAGTCCACCACACCGCAAGAATTGGTATCCCTCCTCGCCCGTACCGTTCTCCCGGAAAACGCGGATTCACTATCAATAATCGCGCTAAACCATTTCAATACAGACCAGGCAGAACTTGAATTTCTGGCGTATCACAACCGTAAGGGTGACGACCAACGTACAGGTATGCATATCCCTGTTTCTGCTCTTCCGATGGTCAAAAAGATGGGCATTGACCCAATTGTTATACCGGATGTGTATGAATCCGATCTGGACACCCTATCAAAAAGCACATTGATCCAATTCAATATTAAATCGCTTATTTTCCTGCCAATGAGGAGTGCTAATCATTTGATTGGTATTCTTTCCGTATGCGCTCACTACCCACAAACCTTCATCGAAGAGGATATCCGCCTTCTCAAGGTGGCTGCCGGCAGTATCACAGTAGCCATTGAACGGCAACAACTGCTGACAGAAGCTCAACGTCGCGCCCTGGAACTTCAAACTGCCAGTGAGATCACCCGTGATACCACCAGTACATTGGCGCTAGATCTGATCCTGGAACGGATTGTTAATTCACTAATTAATCGCTTCGGCTTTTACCATGCTGGCATCTACTTCATTGATAAAACTGAACGTTACGCTATCGTTCAGGAAGCCTCTGGTGATGCTGGCGCAGATATGAAGAAAGCCGAATTCAAAGTTCATATAAATCGAAAATCCATCGTCGGTACAGTCGCATTGACTGGTGAAGCGGTTGTCGCAAATGATGTATCACAGCATCCCAGTTACTTACCATATCCGTTGCTGCCGCTAACCAAATCTGAACTCAGTCTGCCGCTTCGCCAGGGTCAGGTGATTATTGGTGTTCTCGATATCCAGTCGGACCGTCTTAATGCTTTTACGCTTGGTGATATCAACGTTCTACAGTTGTTGGCAGACCAAATCGCAGTGGCGATCGAAAATGCCCGCTCCTATGAACTATCTCAACAAGCTGTCGAGGAGATCCGCGAAGCCGACCGCCTCAAGAGTCAATTCCTTGCAAACATGAGCCACGAGTTAAGAACACCGCTTAACTCGATTATTGGGTTCTCAAGAGTGATACTGAAAGGCATCGATGGTCCAGTCAATGATGTCCAAAAGCAAGATCTATCCGCAATTTACAACTCCGGGCAGCATCTGTTGAACCTCATTAACGATATCCTTGACCTTTCGCGCATTGAAGCCGGAAAGATGGACCTCTCCTTTGAGGATATTGATCTCAGGGATATGGTTACCAGTGTAATGTCCACGGCAAAAGGATTGGTAAAGGATAAATCGATCAAGCTGGAACAAATAATCCCTGATGATGCACCAAAAGTGAGGGCTGATCCGGTACGTATCCGTCAGGTGTTGTTGAATTTCTTGTCGAATGCTGCAAAATTCACTGAAGAAGGTTCGATAACCATTGAAGTGTCCTCTGAGATTAATTCGGAAGGCTTCAAGGAAATCTTCGTTGGGGTAACCGATACCGGACCGGGAATCTCACCCAAAGATCAACATAAGCTCTTTTTGCCATTCTCGCAAGTGGATGATTCACCCACAAGAAAAACGGGCGGAACCGGTCTGGGCTTATCTATTTGCCGCTCTTTAATTGAATTGCACGGCGGACGAATCGGTTTACTCCGAAGCGAGGTTGGTGTTGGGAGTACTTTTTACTTTACCCTTCCAATCACCCAGGAAGAGGAAGCAACTCTTCTGGTTAATGATATATCGCCTGGTGATCAGACAATCCTCTGTATCGACGACGACTCTCAAATTACATCTCTTTATACGCGTTACCTCTCGCCTCACGGTTTCCACGTTGTAGCAGAGTCAAACCCACATAATGCGATCAAGAAAGCGATCGAGGTCGAGCCCGCAGTAATTACTGTTGACATCATGATGCCGGAGATGGATGGTTGGCAGGTTGTCCGCGAACTAAAGAATAACCCAGAGACCCGTCATATTCCGGTTGTGATATGCAGCATACTCGAAGAAACAGAGAAAGGGTACAGCCTTGGTGTGGCTGATTATCTGGTGAAACCCTTCCTGCAGGAAGATCTTTATCGTTCGATCAATCGAATAATCGAAGGCAAACAAATAAACAAAGTCCTTGTCATTGATGACGATGAGGATGATCTTCGCTTGGTCGAGAAAATGCTACATGAGCATGGCGGATTTTCAGTCGTGCCGGTAAACGGTGGAGAAACTGCCTGGGAAATGATCCTCAGCGAGTCACCGGACGCCATCATCTTGGATCTCTTCATGCCAAACACCGATGGGTTCACTATTCTCGAAAAACTACGCGCTGATGAAAACCTGCGATCGATACCTGTTGTCATACTGACCGGCGCTGAGTTGGACGCTGAACAAACCCGTAAAATCTCGGACCTTGGTCATCTTATTATTCACAAAGGTTCTTTTGCCCAAGCAGAATTACTTGATCAACTTGAAAAAACCATGCGTGTCATGCAAGTAAAAACCGAATAGAGATAGTATGCAGCATTACATCAAATCCGTCGAATGTCTCGATTGTGGTCATCACGCGCCATTCCATCATTCCGTTACCAGTTGTCCAAAATGCAACAGCACCTGGCGAGAGATTCGTTACGACCTGGATGCTCTTTCTACTACCTGGGAAAAGGTAATAAAAGCCCGGCCTTTCAACTTGTGGCGTTATCGCGAAATGCTCCCCATCCAAAATCTCAATCCAGATTTATTCATGGGAGAAGGTGGTACACCTTTCATCCGGGCGGTAAATCTCGGCTTGATGCTGGCAAATCAAAATATATTCATTAAGGATGAGCGACAAGGACCAACATCATCTTTCAAAGATCGTCAGGCAGCGGTGTCAATCGCCGCGTTGAAAGAGTCCGGGATAAGTGAATTGGTTATCGCCTCCACGGGTAATGTCGCCCTTGCTTATTCAGCCTACGCCGCCCGCGCGGGGATAAAACTTTGGACCTTTCTCACCAGCTTGGTTCCTGCATCAAAGATGCGGGAAGTTGGTCTATATGGCTCACAGGTTGTCAAAGTCACAGGCTCTTATGATCAGGCAAAACAGATTGCCGCGGAATTTGCCAGACAGCGTGGCGTCCACTTTGACCTGGGATCACGCTCGATTCCCTGCATCGAATCGATGAAAACCATCGCATACGAGATCGTTGAACAGCTATCAGAATACCAACTTGCTAACAATGAGAATAATAATCCCAACGCAGCAAGATACCCCGTACCAGACTGGTACATCCAATCAGTCAGTGGTGGGATGGGTCCTTTGGGTGTTTACAAAGGCTTCTGCGAATTGTTGCAGATGGGCTGGGTCGACCGCATACCCAAATTGGCGATTATACAGGTTGAAGGATGCAGCCCGATGGTAAAAGCCTGGAAACAGGATCAGGAGATCGCTGATCCAGTACGCTCGCCCAAAACCCTCATTCACACGCTCGCCACTGGCGATCCGGGGCGGGCATACACATTGCTGCGCAACAAAATGCTCTCTGGCTCTGGCGGCGCTTTTGAAAGTGTCACCGATGAGGAGGCATTTCGGGCACTGCATATTCTTGCCAAAATGGAAGGTTTTTCGATTGAGCCGGCAGCCGCCGTCGCCTTTGCCGGATTGATTAAATTAGTAAGATCGGGTGTCATAAAAAGTCACGAAACGGTCGTTGTTAATTGTTCCGGTCATGCTATGCCGGTGGAACGCAACATCCTCGGTGATGATTGGTCCGGCAACCTGTTTTCTCCCTCCGAAACACTGGAAGAAAGCCATGAAGAAGGGCTGCTGGCAGCACTGTCGAATGTGGCGATTGATCGCTTTCCAAGGATCGCAATCGTTGATGACAACCCCGATGTTCGCCGTCTGATTCGCAAGATTCTAGAGTCACAAGGAAATTATCAAATCAACGAAGCGACCAATGGCAAAGAGGCTATCGAGCTAATCAAAATCGAAAAGCCCAATCTTGTCCTTCTCGACTTGATGATGCCAGAGGTTGATGGATTTTCGGTTTTGGATGCCATGCAGGCTGATTCCGCAACTGCTGAAATCCCGGTAATCGTAATTACTGCCAAGGAATTAACTACTGATGAGAAGGATCATCTCCGCGGGCGCATACAATCCCTTGTGCAAAAGGGTGACTTAATAAGCGATAAATTGGCTGAAGAAGTCCGGGGGTTGCTGGGATGACTTCACAACCGAGTGGAAAGCATTCGTAATATGCATCATAAGGCAAGGAATCGCGGCATCTCGGTTGCGGTGCTCTCAGCCACATTCATGGGATTTATCCCAATATTTGGTAAACAATCCCTGATTTTTGGCTTTTCACCCCTGGCAGTAGTCGCGTTGCGCTCATTATTAGCAGCACTCCTCCTGGCATTCATCATCATTGTCTTCCGTCGAAATTTACTATATATCTATCCTGTTGGGATATATGGATGCGCTCTGGCTGGCTTCTTCAACGGCATCGGCTCGATCCTTTACTATTCCGCTCAGACGCGATTGGATGCCGGAGTTGGACACATGCTTTACTCCCTGTATCCACTTTTCACTGCCTTCTGGTTGATGGTTGATTCTCAGCCCCTTAACAAGATTACCGTCGTTAGAATAATGCTTTCCATTCCCGCCGTTTATCTGATGGTACATTCCAATGGAGGCAGTATAGATATAATCGGCGTTCTATTGATGCTGGGCGCCGCATTATTTTATGCACTGCATCTGATAATTAATCAGCGGATTCTATTTGAAGCTCCCGCACCAACCGTTACACTGTACACGCTGATCGCGATGGGTGTGACCACCTCAGCCGCATTTCTAATTTTTTCACCTCAATTGCCAAAAGTTGGTGTCATCTGGTTGCCAGCGATCGGCATGGGCATCCTCACATTTCTATCCCGAATAACCCTTTTTTTAGGCGTCAAACGTATTGGTGGAATGCAAACCGCATTGCTGGGTCTGGCTGAGTTGATAGTAACGCTAATTCTCGCACACGTCTGGTTAGGAGAGAAGCTCGCCTTAAGCCAATGGCTTGGCGCAAGCCTTCTCTCGCTAGTGTTGATCATGGTGATTTTTGACCACCATACACCCCAGCGCGTCAAAGCCAGCGGCATCCTTTCATGGCTAAATCCACCCTCCATCCGTCCGCAGGATGCACCCTGGAGGTGAAATTTTTGTAATTCAAATGGGCGATTAGATCTAAGACACCCCGGAATGATAGATCCATCGATTCTGGTATAATCTCAATATCCCATCCCCAAAAAAAGGTGAAGTCATGAATATCCCACAAAATCTGAAGTATGAAAAGACGGACGAATGGGCTGCCGTTGATGCCGGTAAAGTCACTATCGGAATCACGGACTATGCTCAATCACAATTATCGGATATTGTTTTCTTGGAATATCTGGTTGCCACCGGTGATGACATCAAAAAAGGCGATGTCATTGCCACAATCGAATCAGTCAAGGCAGCCGCCGAGGTGAGTTCGCCGGTTTCTGGCAAAGTCACTGCGGTCAATGATGACCTGATTCAAACGCCTGAGAAGATAAATACCGATCCTTATGGGGAAGCCTGGCTGGTAAAGGTTGAGGACGTAGACGTGGGTGATTTATCTTCATTGATGGATGCCGCTTCATACGAAAATTACTGTCAGGAAAGAGGTCACTAATGTTTTACCCGCATACGGAGTCTGAGCGGGCAGAAATGCTGAGATCGATCGGTGTGCAATCCATCGAAGATCTTTTTGTCGATGTTCCTGAAAAATATCGCTTCCCCAAATTAGATCTCCCGCCCTCGCTCACCGAGATGGAAGCGGTTACATTGATGCAAGAACTTGCTAATGAAAATTATTCAACCCACGACCTCATTTGTTTCTTGGGCGCCGGCGCTTATAATCACTATGTTCCTGCGGTTGTCGATAATCTAATTCGCCGTGGTGAATTTCTTACAGCATACACCCCATACCAACCCGAGGTTTCCCAGGGTACATTGCAAGCAATATTCGAATACCAATCGATCATTGCTGCGCTCACGGGTATGGATGTCAGTAATGCCTCACACTATGATGGCGCTACAGCCGCTGCCGAAGCAGTTGTCATGGCATATCACAACTTTCGCGGTAAACGTGGAAAATATATAATTTCCCCCTCATTAAATCCTCAATTCAGACAGGTGATCAACACCTACCTTTCAGGCTATGATAACGTGTCCGTGGCAGGTCCAGATGAACTTGACCCAATGAGCTCTCCAGATGAGCTTGAACAGTTCATTGATATGGACACTGCTATGGTCATCGTCCAATATCCTGATTTCCTGGGACGAATATATGACTACGCGCAATTAGCGAATAAAACGCATGCGCTTGGTACTTTATTCGCCGTGGTTGTCAATCCCCTTGCCCTTGCACTTCTTAAGCCGCCGGGGGAGTTCGGCGCAGATGTCGTGGTTGGAGAAGGTCAACCTCTTGGCATTCCCATGATGTATGGTGGTCCATATTTAGGCATTTTCGCTACTAAAAAAGAGTATGTCCGAAAGATGGCGGGCAGACTTGTTGGCGAAACAGTCGACGAGCAAGGAAAACGCGGTTATGTCCTGACCCTGACGGCTCGCGAGCAACATATCCGCCGCGAAAAAGCAACATCCAACATCTGTACCAATCAGGGATTGATCGCATTGGCGTCCGCCATCTATGTGAGCCTCGTAGGGAAACAAGGCTTGCGTCAGGTCGCTGAATTATGTTATCACAAAGCTCATTACGCAGCCCAAAAGATCAGCCAGATCGAAGGATATTCATTATGCTGCAATGCGCCATACTTCCACGAATTTATCGTCTGTTGCCCAAAACCAGTGGAAGAGATCAACGCCCATTTGCTTGAACATCAAATTCTCGGTGGATACGATCTCGGAAAGAATTTCCCGTCCCTTGATCATCACATGCTACTGGCTTTTACAGAGATGAATTCCCGAGATGATATCGACCTGTTGTGTGATGTACTGGCTGAGGTGGCAAATGACTGAACCAACGATCTATGAAATGTCAGTAGCGGGCAGGGTGGGCATGAAATACCCGCAACCGGATGTCCCCCTTTCCCCTCTGCCGGATGATATGTTGAGACGCGATTTGCCGCTGCCGGAACTCTCCGAATTGGAAGTGGTCAGGCATTTTACCAATCTATCCAGCAAGAATTACTCGATCGATGGCGGCTTCTATCCTTTGGGTTCCTGTACGATGAAATACAATCCAAAAGTTAACGAAGAAACCGCGCGCATCCCCGGTTTCACAGGGACGCATCCTTTGCAACCCATCGAAACGGTACAAGGCAACTTGATTCTGATGTATGAATTGCAAAACTGGTTGGCAGAAATCAGCGGCTTTTCAGCCGTAACATTACAGCCGGCTGCAGGCGCTCACGGTGAGTATGTAGGTGTCATGATCATTCGCGCCTACCACCGCGATCGCGGTGATCTAAAACGCACAAAAATCTTGATTCCCGATTCTGCACATGGCACCAACCCCGCCACCAGCGCTATGAGTGGTTACAATGTCGTGCCCGTGCCATCGGACGCGCGCGGGAATGTCGATCTGGAAGCTCTGCGAACACTGTGTACTGATGAGATCGCCGGGCTGATGCTTACCAACCCGAACACTGTTGGTCTGTTTGACGAGAACGTGCTTGAAGTCATCAATATTGTTCATCAGGCTGGCGGTCTTGTTTATGGCGACGGCGCGAACTTTAATGCCGTACTCGGGATTGTACGTCCTGGAGACCTGGGCTTCGATGTAATGCACTTCAACCTGCACAAAACTTTTTCGACCCCACATGGTGGTGGTGGTCCAGGCTCCGGTCCGGTGGGTGTGGTGGAGCACCTTGTCGAATTTTTGCCAGGACCGCTGGTTGATGTCATCAAGGAAGGCGATGCGGACGATTATCCATTGTTTGGATTTGTCGAACCACCCAAGTCCATCGGTCGTGTCAAATCATTCTATGGTCAATTTGGCATGCATGTTCGCGCCTATACCTATATCAGCATGCACGGAGCTGCTGGTTTGCGGGCAGTATCTGAACATGCCGTTTTGAACGCCAATTACTTACTATCTCGGGTGCGAGGAAAATACAAACTCCCATATGACCGTATTTGCATGCATGAGTTTGTCGTTGAAGGCTCCTGGGATGATGCACCGGATATTCGTGCATTGGATGTTTCAAAACGGTTGATGGATTACAATTTCCACCCACCCACCAATTATTTCCCCCTGATCGTCCACGAAGCTTTGATGATCGAGCCAACCGAAACTGAATCCAAACAAACATTGGATCAATTCGCGGATGCCCTGCTCAAAATCGCTGAAGAAGCCCACACACAACCCGATCTGCTCAAGAGTGCCCCACACAACACCCCGATCGGTCGTTTAGATGAGGTCAAAGCGGCGAAAGAACTGGTCCTCTGTTGCTGGATCCCAGAAGACATAGAATAGCCATCGATCAATGCACTAAAAAACGGGACGCATTAGCATCCCGTTTTTTATTATCAGATTTGGTTCCGGCCTTGCCGAGTCGGCTTTAATCGTTTTCGCCTATCTTCGCTTTTACAAACGGAATAACTTTATCTAACGCAAGTTGAAGTCTCCCGGCATCCTTGCCTCCTGCTTGTGCAAGGTTTGGTCTTCCGCCGCCGCTGCCGCCAATCTCTTGGGCAACTGCCCGGGCAATATCACCAGCATGGATTCCGGCTTTCACCAAGGTATCGGTCACCCCGCATACGATCATTGGTTTTCCATCCACAATGGTTCCGAGTGCTACCACACCGTCATTATACTTTTGCCGGAAACGGTCGATCAAACCTCGTAGCGCATCCGCATCGACATTCGGGACCGCCAGGCTCAATACCGCAATCCCCTTGATAAATACGACTTCATCAAGAGACTGGTTGAATTTTAAGTTCGCTATTTCTTGCCTGTATTGGCTCAGCTGTTTCTTGCTATGGCTGATATCATCCAATAGATCGCTTACTCTACCGGTAAGGTTGTCCGGCGTGCTTTCAAGCATATCACTTATCCTTGCGATGGCATCGAATCGCTGTTGGATCAAGCGGTAAGCCCCACGCCCGGTGATCGCTTCGATCCTTCTGATACCGGCTGCCGCACTGCCTTCGCTAGTAATGATGAAGATGCCAATATCACCCGTTTCATCCACATGCGTGCCGCCGCACAATTCCAGAGATAGTCGTTCCTGGCGTTCGATGCTTATCGTTCGCACAATCTCGCCATATTTCTCCCCAAAAAGCGCCATTGCGCCATCTTCCAATGCCTCTGTTATGGGTTTGAGTCCGATCGATAACCTGTAATTTTCCAGGATTGAGCGATTGACAAATTCCTCGATCTCTTTGATCTCACTTGGTGTCAGCGCTTGTGGATGGGTAAAGTCGAACCGCAGTCGATCCGGCGCCACCAACGAACCCGCCTGTCTGGCATGCTTCCCAATGATATTGTGAAGCGCTGCATGCAACAAATGGGTGGCAGTATGATTGCGCATGATATCCTTGCGCCGCTGGCTATCAACTGTTGCCGTTGCCCGGTCGCCAACCGCTGGAGTGCCTTTAACCACTTCCCCGATATGCGTGATAATGCCGGCAGCCGGTCGTCTCATATCCATGACCTTGATTTCCCACCCTTTGCCATCGGCGCCAACGATTGATCCTTCATCAGAAACCTGTCCGCCCGATTCGATATAAAAACCGGTTTTTGGAAGTATGATTTCGACAAAATCGCCCTGGGTCGCCCTCGTTACCGGATTGCCATCGATCAATATGGCAAGCACCTTCCCTTCGACCTCAAGATCATCATAAGGGTTATAACCGACGCCATCGCTTGGCAGAAGGTTATCCTTTTTCAGGTTTTCGAATATCGAACGATATACATCCACATCATCTGCGCCCATCGTCCCAAAAGCTTTGTTTGCTCCGGACGCCAATCTGTGCCCTTCCATCGCTTGCAAAAAGCTGGCTTCATCGACATCTAAACCTTGCTCGCGTAGGACATCCCGTGTGATCTCGAACGGCAATCCATGGGTCGCATATAGGTTGAAGGCTTCGCTGCCTGGCAGCAGTGTTTTGCCGAGCTTTTTCAGGTTAGCAATCAACTCCTCCAAATGCCCCATGCCTGCTTCGATCGTCCTCGCAAACCTGGTTTCCTCGCGGTTGAGATTATCGAGAATGGTATTCTTATTTTGAAGCAATTCTGGGAATGCTTCACCATAATTGTCAATGACGGTCTGAGCGATTTCCGACAGAAATGGGCGCGTCAATCCAATCATCTTTCCAAAACGCGCCGCCCGTCGGATGATCATTCTGCAAACATAATTTCGTCCGATATTTCCCGGCACCACGCCATCGGCGATCAAGAACGTCGCTGCCCGTCCATGATCCGCAATAACCCGGTATGGGGTGACGTTCTCCATCATTTCTTGTTCCGTTTGACCGGTCAATGACTGTACTTTGTGCATTAACGGCATCAGCAAGTCTGTGCGGTATGTTGAATAAACGTTTTGGATCACGGCAACAACCCGATCCAATCCCATACCTGTATCCACATGTTTTGCCGGTAGCGGTTCCAGTTGTGTCGGACTCAAACGGTTGTACTGTATGAAAACCAGGTTCCATATCTCAAGGAACCGCTTGCAATCTCCATTGACGTGACAAACATGACCGGCTTCCCCCTTCTTATTACAGAATGATTCGCCCAGATCGATGTGAATTTCACTACAGGGACCGCAAGGTCCAACTTCCGCCATCTCCCAAAAGTTATCTTTCCTGCCAAAGAACATTACATGGTCTGGATCGAACTTGTCTTGTGCACGCCAGATATCTGCCGCTTCATCGTCTGTTGGTATTTCCCCTTTTTCATCCTTGAAACAAGTAGCCCATAATTGATTCGCATCCAGTCCCCACTCCTTTGTCAATAGCTCCCATGCCCAAGTAATGGCTTCCTCTTTATAATAATCCCCGAATGAC
>JABLXM010000218.1 GCA_013177815.1 Anaerolineae bacterium
CTGGCGCGTGAGGTGGCGGTCGTGCCGCAGGCTCTCAATATCCCCCAGTATTTTACCGTCCGTGAGACGGTGATGTTGGGGCGCACCCCGCATCTGAATTGGATCGGACAATTTAGCCGCACGGATCACCAGGTGGCAGAACATGCCATGCAGCGCACAGATACCATCCATTTAGCGGAGCGGCGGCTCGGCGAATTATCCGGCGGTGAGCAGCAGCGCGTGCTCATCGCGCGTGGATTGGCGCAGCAATCCCGTCTCATCATGATGGATGAACCAACCGCTCACTTGGACTTGCAATACCAGTTTGGCATACTGGAGATCGTGCGCCAGCTTGCGGTTCAGGATGGTCTCACGGTCATCCTTGCCATTCATGATCTGAACCTGGCAGCCCGCTATGCGGATTGGATCATCCTGCTGGATAAAGGTCGTTTGCGCGCTGGCGGACCTCCCGCCGCTGTTCTAACCAGTCAGATCTTGAGCGAGGTCTATCAGGTCGCAGTGGAGGTGTTGAATGGGGGGCAATTCGACCAACCGGTCATCCTGGCAGGTGTTGAACGCTCTCATCAGCCTTGATCAGCCGGTGCCAAATTGCCTGTCGCCGGCATCTCCTAGTCCGGGGATGATGTAGCCGTGCTCGTTCAGCCGTTCGTCCACCGCGCCCAGGTGTATCGGCACCTCCGGGTGAGCCTGTTGCACCCTGGCGATGCCCTCCGGTGCGCCGATCAGTCCGACGAACTTGATCCGCGATACCCCCCAGTTCTTGAGCAGGTCAATGGTGGCAACGGCTGAACCGCCGGTTGCCAGCATGGGGTCCAGGATCAAGCACATCGAGACGCGCGGTAATACCGGCAGTTTGTTGTAGTACTGGACTGGCTTGAGCGTCCGTTCGTCACGGTAGAGCCCGATATGCCAGACTTCTGCCGAGGGCATCAATTCCCACACGCCTTCCACCATCCCCAGCCCCGCCCGCAGGATGGGGACTAATCCGATTTCATCGACCAGTTTCTCGCCGCTGGTTTCAGCCAGCGGCGTTTGCACCGGTATGGATTCCGTTCGCATATCCAACGTTGCTTCATATGTCAACAATGCGCCAAGTTCACGAACGAGTTGGCGGAAATTATTGGGTTCGGTGTCGATGCTGCGTAGCAGGCTGATCTTGTGTGCAACCAACGGGTGGGGCGAAATAACCAGGCTGGACATGGCAACCTCCTCTGAGGGATTTATAGGTATTATATAACCGATGTAACCGGTTTTGATGGGTTTTGATTGACATTCTTATTAGCGGGGGGTATAATTCACCCTCGCGATATTAGACCCGGAGATGAGATTAATGGCACCTGGCATGGAAGAAAAAACCGATCAGATCAAACCAAAGATGAAATTTACCGGAAAGGTGGTTAAGTTAAGCCTAGCTGGTGCATTGATCGATATCGGCTCCCGCCAGCCCGCTGTCTTACACATTTCACAGATCACAGCCAAGGATAAAGCCGACGCCATCAAGCGCGTTGAGGATGTGCTTGAGGTTGGTCAGGAACTTGATGTGTGGGTGCGCCGGGTGCGCGACGATCACATCGAACTCACCATGAATGAACCGCTGCCTCTGGAATGGCGTGATATCAAGGAAGGCATGGTCGTCAAAGGGAAAGTTGTCCGGCTGGAAAAGTTCGGCGCATTTGTCGAAATCGGCGCAGAACGACCCGGATTGATCCACATCAGTGAACTGGCGCAAGGATACGTACGAACGCCGGATGAAGTTGTCAAAGAGGGTGACGAGGTTGAAGCCAAAGTCTTGGAAGTCATCAAACGCAAGAAGCAGATCAAATTAAGCATCAAGGCGCTGATGCCGGAGTTGGAAAACATCACCCTGGTCGAAAAGACAGAATCGCACGCGGGGAGCAAACCTGCACGTCGTAAGAAAGGCGGACAGAAGCAACACGAGCGCGAGGCAGATCTAACCCAGGATGAAACGTCACAAGAACCGGAACCAACATCCATGCAAATGGCGTGGGAGGCAGCGATGGAGCGGGTGAAAACCCAAAAAGACGATGGCGAAACCCGCAAATCCAAGGGTGTCTCACAGGAACAGGAAGATATCCTGGCGCGCACGTTGGAAAAAAAGCAACCCTGAATCGTCAAATATACGACCAACACCTCCACAATTGTGGGGGTGTTTTTATTCATAAGACCAACACATAGCATTGGGTAACCCCAATGCAGCAGTGCGGCGTTAATGATTCATGGTAAACTAACCAGCGAGACATGAGACGCGCCAATCACAGGCATCCCAAACGCACCCTCGTGAATCTCCTGAGTAGTCAATCGGGGAGGTGTCATTCCAGCGACCCTCCCCGCTTCTCTTGTTTGGATATGATCAATTGCGGTGGAGGCTGAATGCCAACCAAGTATATCTTTTTTACCGGTGGGGTCGTCAGTTCGGTTGGCAAAGGGGTCACAGCCGCGGCGCTGGGCAGGCTGCTGAAAGAACGCGGTTTCGAGATCGGCGTGCAAAAGCTCGACCCGTACATCAATGTCGATCCTGGAACCATGAGTCCCTACCAACACGGTGAGGTCTTCGTGTTGGATGACGGCGCCGAGACTGATCTGGACCTCGGTCACTACGAACGTTTCATCGATATTCGCCTCAACCGGGTATGCAACGTGACCTCCGGGCAGGTGTATGCGGAGGTGATTGGCAAAGAACGACGCGGCGACTACCTGGGGGGTACCATCCAGGTGATCCCTCACATCACCAACGAGATCAAACGCCGCATCGGTCTGGTGGCGCGCGCCACCAGTGCCGAAATCGTTCTGGTGGAAGTGGGCGGCACGGTCGGCGATATCGAATGCTTGCCGTTCCTGGAAGCTTTGAGGCAATTGCGGTCGGACCTCGGTCGCGACAACACCCTCTATATCCACGTGACCTGGTTGCCGTACATCGGCGCGACTTCAGAGATCAAGACCAAACCCACCCAACACTCGGTACGCGAACTTCGCTCGATCGGTATTTCGCCGGATATGATCATTGCTCGTTCGGATTACCCGGTCGATGACGACCTGCGGGATAAGATCGCGCTGTTCTGCGATGTACCCAAGAAAGCGGTCATCCCAATGACCACTACGCCCGTCCTCTATGAAGTGCCCTTGCTGTTGGAAGATGCCGGAATGGCGGGATACGTCCTGGAGCGGCTGGGGCTTGAGGCGCGCCAATCGCCGCAGTGGGATGAATGGCGGCAGTTGGTCGCCGAGACCAGGCGCGAAAAACCGGTGGTACATATCGCACTGGTAGGGAAATACGTCGAACTGCATGATGCCTACATGTCGGTGCGGGAAGCCCTCAAGCACGCTGCTCTTCACAACGGTGTGGAAGTGGCTATTCATTGGATCCATGCCACCGACCTGGAAAGAGGGCAAAAGATGGAACTGTTGACTTCGGCGGATGGCATTCTGGTGCCGGGCGGTTTTGGCAGCCGTGGCATCGAAGGCAAGATCCTGGCAGCCCGGTATGCCAGGACCAACCGGGTGCCCTACCTGGGGCTGTGCCTGGGCATGCAGTTGATGGTGGTCGAGTTCGCCAGGTACGCGCTCGATGACGAGAGCGCCAATTCCACCGAGTTCGACCGGTCTACGTCCATACCGGTGATCGACTTGCTGCCAGAGCAACGCCAGATCACCGATCTGGGTGGCACCATGCGCCTGGGTCTATTCCCGTGCAAGTTGGTTCCGGGCACCATTGCCGCAAATGCGTACGGGCAGGACATGGTAGAAGAGCGGCACCGCCACCGTTTCGAGTTCAACAATGACTTTCGCGAGGCGTTGAGCGAACACGGGATGGTCTACTCCGGCTTATCGCCTGATAATAACCTGGTCGAAATCGTGGAAATAGCGGATCATCCTTTCATGGTCAGCACGCAATTTCATCCGGAATTCTTATCCCGCCCCAACCGACCCCACCCATTGTTCGACGCTTTCATGAGGGCAGTCTGTGAGCGGGCGGGCATGCACAAGGAGAATGATTATGACGGAACTGATCTACCAGCGGAATAGTTACCTGCGCAAATTCGAAGCCACCGTCAGTGCTGTGGATAACGAGAAACACGCTGTGTTGTTGGACCGCACTGC
>JABLXM010000219.1 GCA_013177815.1 Anaerolineae bacterium
TTTCTGTTGCACATAATCATAGATAAGACTGGGGCTTAGGTTGGAATCTGCAATGAACAAGTCCGGAACATTCAACGCATCCTCCACCGCCTGCACGAAGGCTGGCGGCACCGGAATGGCTCCCGCCTCACCCACACCTTTCATACCCAACGGATTGAGCGGGCTGGTGGTCGTGAGGTGACCGATCTCGAACTTTTCGGGCATATCTGTCGCCTGCGGCATCAGGTAATCCATGAACGATGCCGTCACCAACTGCCCGTTTTCATCATAAACCAACTTTTCGTAGTAGGCATTGCCGATGCCCATCGAGACGGCGCCTTGCACCTGCCCTTCCAGCAGCAATGGGTTGATGACCGTGCCACAATCGTGCACCAGCACCAGTCGTTTGATTTTGACCTGCATCGTTTCTGTATCCACCTCGACGGTCATGGCGCACGCGCCGGCGCCGGTTGCGCCGTAGGGCGGTCCATAGTAGGCAGTGGCTTCCAAACCCGGTTCCACCCCCGGTTCGATCGTGCCGCGCGTCGGGTTGGCTTTCATCGCCAGGTCGCCAAGTTTGATGGCGGTGTCCGGTTTACCCTTGACTCTCACCTCGCCGTCGCTCAGTTCCACCTGGTCCTCCGGCACACCCAGCCACTTGCTGGCGGTTTTGAAGATCTTCTCGCGCACTTTGATGGCGGCATTGTAGATCGCCGTGCCCGCCACGGTCGCGCCGCGACTGGCAAAGGTGCCTGCGCCCCAAGCGAACTTATCCGTATCCCCGGTGACCACGCGTACGTCCTCGATCTTGACGCCCAACTGGTCAGCCACGATCTGGGCAAAAACGGTGTAGTGTCCCTGTCCCTGCGTGCTGATGCCGGTCGCCACATTCACTTTGCCACTGGATCCAACCGTGATTTTGGCGCCCTCATAGGGTCCGACCGCCGTGCCTTCTGTGAATGTCACAATGCCCATGCCCACGTGTTTGCCCTGCGCGCGCAGCTTGGGCTGTTCCTCTTTGCGGAACTTTTCGTATTCGACCATCTCCATGCACTTCTCGAGGTTGCCCTTGTAGTTGCCGCTATCCAGCACGCCCTCGACGAAATCCTGCCCGATGATGCCGGTGCGCAATTGGAATTCATCCGGCATCAGCAGGTTCTTTATCCGTAGTTCTGCCACGTCCATGCCCAGCTTGCGGGCTGCGGCGTCCATCAACCGCTCCATGACGAACACGCCCTGCGGTCGTCCCGCGCCGCGCACCGGAGTCACCACCATGGTGTTGGTGAACACCATGCGGATTTCGGTGTAAAACGCCGGCACGCGGTAGTTGCTGACCGTGTGCGTCTGGGTGTTCAGCGGGACGGTCATGCCGTATGGATTGTAAGCGCCGGTGTTGTGGTAGAACACATCTTTGACACCCAGGATGGTGCCGTCCTTCTTCAGCGCGATCTCGGCGAAGTGCACCTGGTCGCGCTCCGAGGTGGTTGCCAGGAAGTTCTCGCGCCGGTCCTCGAACCACTTGATCGGACGGTTCAATTTGCGCGCCAGCCACGGCAGCAGCACGTCATCCGCTTGCGATGTCATCACTTTCGGACCAAACGCACCGCCGATATTAGGCATGATGACGTGTACCTGATTCTCTGCCAATCCAAGATTGCCGGCGATGGTGTTGCGTAGCGGGATGGGCGCCTGCGAGGTTGCCCAAACGGTCATCTCCTGGTTGCGGTCATCCCAACTGGCGACGATTCCGCGGTTTTCCATCGCTGCGCCGGCATTGCGGTTGGCGTACAACTTTTCAGATATCACCACGTCCGCTTCGGCTTTGGCTTTTTCATAGTCGCCGCGCTGCTGGATGACCAGCGCCGCCCAATTGGTCGGCAGGTCATCGTGAACCAGCGTTTGCTGCTCCTCCCAAGCCTGTTCCAGGTCCACCACTGCCGGCAGCGGCTCCAATTCCACGATCACGTCCTCAATCGCGTCCTCGGCAATGTAGCGGCTTTCCGCCAGGATCACCGCCAGCGGCTCGCCCGAGAAGCGTACCTTGCCCTTGGCAATGGGCGGCAGCGGGCGCGCATTGAAGCGCGAACCTTCGATGGCGGTCGGCGGGGGCACCTGCAAAGGACCAACATGCCAGTAATCACCAAAATCCTCGGCGGTGTATACCGCCACTACCCCTGGTCGCTTCTTGGCGGCAGAGGTATCGATGCTCTTGATGATGGCATGTGAATAGTCACTGCGCAAGAAAGCCGCATGTAGCATGCCGGGAAAATCAATGTCATCGATGAATTTCGCCCGCCCCGTGATGATCTGAGGGTCTTCCAATCGCTTGATGGGTTTTCCAAAATATTTTTCTGCCACAGTATCACCTATCCTTTCCTAGCGGGCGGACATCGCTTTGGATGCCTTCTTCGCCGCCTTGATGATGTTCTCATAACCAGTGCAGCGGCAGATATTGCCATCGATGGTTTCGCGGATCTGTTCGTCCGTCGGATCGGGGGTCTTTTCCAGGAACGGCACCAGCGTCATCAAGAAGCCCGGCGTGCAAAAACCGCATTGCAGCGCGTGTTCTTCGCTGAACGCCTCTTGCAGCGGGTGCAGGTCGTCGGGTGTGCCCAACGATTCGACGGTGCGCACATCATGCCCATCCGCTTGCACGGCGAACATCAGGCAAGAGCGCGTCGGTTCGCCATCGAAAAGGACGGTGCAGGCGCCGCAGATGCCGTGCTCGCAGCCGACGTGGGTGCCGGTCAGACCGAGGTCATGGCGCAGGAAGTCACTAAGCAACAGCCGTGCTTCGACGCTTCGTTCGTAAACGGTGCCGTTGACGGTCACCTTGATGGGGTGTAGTTTGCTCATGTTATCCTCCTTTACTGGCACGTTCGCACGCTTCGGTCAGCGCGCGCACCACCAGCACGCGCACCAGTTGACGCCGGTAATCCGCCGTGGCGTGCAGGTCTGTAGCCGGGTCGATCTCCCCGGTTACCACTGCCTCTGCCACCGCTTTGAATGCTTGCTCAGATGGTTTTTGCCCCACCAGTATTTCAACCGCTTTCTCGGATACGATGGGCGTTTCGCCCACGCTCATCATCACCAGACGCACATTTTGGCAGGCGCCTGCCTCGTCCAGCGTCATGATCGCAATCACCGCCGCCTGGGCATAACCGCCTTTCTGCCGTGAGACCTGTTTGTAGACGCTGCCGGTGCGGGGCGGGTTCGGTGGCAGTACAACCTCTGCCAGCATCTCCTGTGGCTCCAACACCGTCATGAACGGACCAAAGATGAAATCGGTGGCATTCACCCAGCGCTCGCCCGTCTTGCTGCACACCAGCAGGTTGGCGTTCATCGCCATCGATATGGCGGGCAATTGACCCGCCGGGTCGGCATGCGCGATGGCGCCGCCAAAGGTGCCGCGGGTGCGCACCTGGGCATGACCGATGAACTGTGCCACCTCCCGCAACAACGGGAAGCGTTTGGCAACTTCGGCGTCCTGCTCAACCCTGCGCACCCGCGTCATCGTCCCAATCGCCAGCCCGCCATCGTCAGTCGGCTTGATATAGGCTAACTCTGGGATCCTGTTCAGGTCGACCAGGGCTGCCGGACGCGCCATGCGGAAGTTCATGGCGGCGATCAGGCTTTGCCCACCCGCCAGCACTTTGCCGTCATAGCCCAGTTCGGTCAATTTATCCAACCCTTCATCCACACTGGTTGGCGCGTAATAGTCAAATTGAATCGGCTTCATGTAATTTTTTCCTCCTTTGCTTCACGGAGCCTCATTCCAACCCCGGCAAACCTCCGCTGCAACAGGTCGTTCAGCGGGGGTTTGCTCGAGGTCAAAACAATGCTATTTGCCTTCCTTCCACGCCACAAAGCGACCCCACATCGATTCCGCTTCCATGGCTTTCTGTGGATAGCAACCAATGAAGTATCGTCCGCTTTCGGCGTTGGCAATATCGCCCGCCAGGTTCTCGGCGTGCCCCACGAACAGCAATCCATCCGGGGCCACGTGGTCGAGCAGCTGGGACACTACCCGGGCACGGGTCGGTGGGTCGAAGTAGATCAGCACGTTGCGACACAGGAC
>JABLXM010000220.1 GCA_013177815.1 Anaerolineae bacterium
GCCGGGCGCCACCACTTTTAACCCGGGGAAGTGGGCGAAGATGGCATCCGGCGTCTGCGAGTGGGTGGCGCCCAACTGGCGTCCACCCCCGCCCACGGTGCGGATGACCAACGGCAGCACCATCTGCCCGCCGAACATGTAGTGCAGTTTGGCAACTTCGTTGACAATATGATCCATGGCGGAAAAGGCGAAGTTGATCGTCATCAGTTCCGCCACCGGTCGCAGCCCGGTGAGCGCCGAGCCAATGGCGGCGCCAATGATGGCAGCTTCTGAGATGGGGGTATCCATCACCCGTTTGGCGCCGAAGTGATCATAGAACCCCTTGGTGACGGCGTAGGTGCCGCCCCACACGCCCACTTCCTCGCCCAGGATGAAGACATCCGGGTCGCGCTCCATTTCCTCCCACAAAGCCTGGGAGATGGCTTCTCGCATCGTGATCCGTGCCATCGCTCACCCCTCCACGTAGACGTGCCGGTAGAGTTCCTCCGGCGCGGGTTCCGGGCTGGCTTCGGCGAACGCCACGGCGTCGTTGATCTCGTCCTCCGCCTGCCGGTCCTGCTCATCCAGCTCGGCGGCGGTGGCAATCTTCTCCTTCACCAGGCGCTTTTCATAGATGCCGATGGGGTCGTTCTCCTGCCAGCGGTGGATCTCTTCGGACTGGCGGTAGCGCTCGGGGTCGCCCATGGAGTGCCCGCGGAAGCGGTAGGTGAGCGCCTCCAGGAACTGCGGACCGCTGCCTGCGCGAATCTCGCCAAACAGGCGCAGCGCCGCCTGACGCACCGCCATCAGGTCCATGCCGTCCACCGCCTCGTTCTTCATGCCGTAGCCATCGGCTTTGCGGCGGATCTCGGAAACGGCAGAGGCGCGCGCCACAGCGGTGCCCATGCCGTACTGGTTGTTCTCGCACACCCACAGCACCGGCAGGTTCCACACCTTGGAAAGGTTAACGGCTTCATGAAAGTAGCCGATGTTGGTGGCGCCATCGCCGAACATGCACAGCGTGACCGCCTTCCGCTCGCGGTAGTGGTCGCCCAGCGCCAAGCCGGCGGCGATGGGCAGGTGCGAGCCGACGACGGCGTGCCCGCCCCAAAAGTTCTTGCTGACATCCGCCATGTGCATCGAGCCGCCCCTACCGCCCGAAACGCCGGCGGCTTTGCCCAGCAATTCCGCCATGATGCCGCGCACCGAAAGCCCGCAGTTGTACGCCACGCCGTGGTCGCGGTAGGCAGTGATGACGCGGTCCTCCGGCTGGCGGGCGGAGATCAACCCGGTGCTGACCGCCTCCTGCCCGATATAGAGGTGCAAAAAGCCGCCGATCTTGCCTTGCTGGTAAAGCTCGGCAGCGCGCTCTTCCATGCGGCGGATGACGACCATCTGGTGGTAAAGATCGATATATTCCTGCTTCTCCATGTGTCGAAGCCCCTCCGTTCTTGTTTGCGTGTTGGAGAGATTATAACAGAGTGGGCTGCGCGACCCGGCGGGGTGTATAGGGGGAAGGGATTAGATCGCGGATGATACGGATTCTTTCAATAGTCAGCGCCCATCCCGTCATGCTGAGCGGAGCGAAGCATCTCCCCGATCAAATTTTGCACCACGGTCCACGGACCACCCTCACTTTGCGAGGAGGGTAGCGACGAAGCGATCTCAGGAAGCGATCCCACAGTCCTGTAGGTTGGCTTGCGGCGCGACCAACCATCCATCCTGGTCACCGAACACCACCCGATCGATCCCCTGCCGCAACCCAACGTCAATAAAGACCCTCTTCTGACCGTATCACCCCAACCCGCGTCGGAAATGCCGTGCAATACCGTAGGAGCGATTCAGGAATCGCCCCCTGCCCTCCCCCATTGAACATTATCCTGTCCAAACCCCGGGTTCCCCCAATCTCACCGATCTTCTCACCCCGCCCAATCCCGCGCAATCACCTCCGCCTGCTCCAGAACCGTCTGCGTCGCCTTCTCCTGCTTGTCCGGCGGGTACCCGTGCTTCCGCAGGATTCGCTTCACCATCACACGCAGCTTTGCCCGCACCGCCTCCCGCACCGTCCAATCGATCGTCACGTTCTTCCGTACCGTCTCCACCAGCTCACGCGCAATCTCCTTCAGCGTCTCGTCCCCCAGCACCTTCACCGCGCTGTCGTTCACCTCCAGCGCGTCATAGAACGCGACCTCGTCCTCGCTCAACCCCAGATCATCCCCCCGCCTCTGCGCCTCGCGCATCTCTTGCGCCAGCCGGATCAATTCCGCGATCACCTCCGCCGAAGTCAGCGTCCGGTTCTGATAGGATCGGATCGTCCGTTCCAGCATCTCCGCGAATGACCGCGATTGGATCAGGTTCTTCCGCATCCGGTTCTTGAGTTCATCGTTCAGCAATTTCCGTAACAGTTCGATTGCCAGGTTCTTCTGCGGCATGTTCTTCACGTCTGCAAGGAAAGCATCCGAAAGGATCGAAACCTCTGGCTTGTTCAGCCCTGCCGCTGCGAAGATATCGATCACCTGGTCCGTCACCACCGCCCGCGAAAGGATCTGCCGGATGGCGTGTTCTATGTCCTCTGTAGTCCGGCTCTCATCCCCGCTCGTCTTGACCAGCGCCGCCCGCACTGCTTGGAAGAAAGCCACGTCATCCCGCGCCGCCAGCGCCCGCTCGTCCGGTACCGCCAGCGCGAACGCCAGCGTCAGTTCTCCCACAGCCTTCAGCAGCCGCCCTTTCCCGTTCTTCTGTGCCAGGATGTGCTCCTGCGCCAGCGGCAGCACCCCCAGCCGCTCCTGCGGCGTCCCCTCTTTGAACTTCGTCCAGTCGAAACCGTGAAACAGCCCGTGGCAGATTTCATAACGTTTCAGGAACTCGCCCACTGCCAAATCCTGGTCGATCGCCGTGTCCGCCGGGTGCCCGCTCTCGGTGTACGCCGCCAGCGCCTTCTGCAGGTGGTAAGCCAGCCCCAGGTAATCCACGATCAACCCGCCTGGTTTGTCCTTGTACACCCGGTTCACCCGCGCGATCGCCTGCATCAACCCGTGCCCTTGCATCGGCTTGTCAATGTACATTGTGTGCAGCGGCGGCACATCGAAACCCGTCAGCCACATATCCCGCACGATCGCGATCTTCATCTCGTCATCAGGGTTCTTGAACCGCTTTGCCAGTTCCTCCCGCCGCGCCTTCGACCGGATATGCCCCTGCCAGTCCAGCGGGTCGCTCGCGCTCCCCGTCATCACCACCTTCATCGCCCCTCGCTTGTCATCTTCCGCGTGCCATGCTGGTCGCAGCCGTGCTATCGCATTGTACAGTTCCACGCAGATGCGCCGGCTCATGCACACGATCATCGCCTTGCCGTCCTGCGTTTCCTGCCGTTGCTCAAAGTGCGTCACGATATCCTTCGCGATCAGCCCGATCCGTTTCTCCGAACCGACGATCGACTCAAGCGCCGCCCACTTCGTTTTCAACTTCTCCTTCTGCTCAACCTCTTCCCCCTCGGTTGCTTCCTCGAACTCTTCATCTAATTTTGGTTTTTCCGCTTCGCTCAACTCCAGTTTCGCCAGCCGACCCTCGTAATAGATCTTGACCGTCGCCCCATCTTCCACCGCCTGCTGAATGTCGTAGATGCTGATGTAATCCCCGAACACCGCCCGCGTGTTCATGTCGCTCAATTCCAGCGGTGTGCCGGTGAACCCGATGAACGATGCGTTCGGCAGCGCATCGTGCATGTGCCGTGCGTACCCATCGATGAAATCGTACTGGCTGCGGTGCGCCTCGTCCGCCATCACCACGATGTTGTGCCGCTCCGATAGCGCCCCGCCCCCCGAGAGGAACTTCTGGATCGTGGTGAAGATGATCCCCCCAGCCGCCCGTCCCGCCAGCCGCGCCTTCAGGTCCTCCCGATCGGTCGCTTGCTCCGGCGTCTGCCGCAGCGCCTCCGCCGAAGCCGAGAACATCCCGAAAAGTTGCCCATCCAGATCGATCCGATCCGTGATCACCACGATCGTCGGGTTCTCC
>JABLXM010000221.1 GCA_013177815.1 Anaerolineae bacterium
GGCAGATCGCGGTTTTCCGGCAGTGCGCATGGGAGTCATGCTTGTAATGGCTTACCTGTCGTGGTTGGCTGGTTCAGCCGGCATACCGGTCACTCGCATATCCATTACTGTCATTGCGGTCATCATTGCCGCGCTGGGTTTGGTTCTCCTTCGCCTTCAGCGAGTACAACTCGCCGCCGAATGGCGCGAGAAATGGCGCTATTTTTTGGCGGTGGAACTCATCTTCTTGACATTCTTTGTTCTCTTCCTGTTGGTTCGTCTGGGAAACCCGGACCTCTGGCACCCTGCCAAAGGTGGTGAAAAACCCATGGATTTCTCATACCTCAACGCGGTTATCAAATCGACCACCTACCCGCCTTACGACCCCTGGTTCGCAGGGGGCTATATCAACTACTATTACTATGGTTTTGTCATCTTGGGCACCTTTATAAAATGGCTGGGCATTGTTCCATCCATTGCCTATAACATTTTCCTGCCCACCCTTTTCGCAAATACCGCTATGATTGCGTTTAGTTTTGGGTGGAATTTGTTCGCCAGGTTTGGTTCTGTTCCGGATGAGGTGGATGGGCAGACCCGGTTCTTCAAGCTTAAGCGAGTACCGCTCGCTGCTGGCGTTGCGTCCGCGGTTGGCTTATTGATCCTTGGCAATTTAGGAACGGTGCGCATGATCTGGCATGGGTTGCAGCGGCTGGTCGCACCGGTGCCGATCGAAACTGGCAACTTCTTCCAACGTTGGCTGTGGTCGCTCCAAGGTGCCTGGAAGTTCGTCACCGGTTCCCCACTGCCTTATGGCATTGGCGAATGGTACTGGAATCCCAGCCGCGTAATTCCCGGCGAGCCCATAACAGAATTCCCATTTTTCACGTTTCTCTACGGTGACCCGCACGCTCACATGATCGCGCTACCGATCACATTGATCGTTTTGTTGTGGGGTTTGAATATCTTACTCACACGCTGGCAGTGGAATGGTACCGCTTGGGAACGCCGCGTTGGTTTTATCCTTACATTCCTGATCGGCGCGATCTTCGTAGGATCGTTGTATCCCACCAATACCTGGGATTATCCGACGTTTATCATCATTGCCGTCGTCATTATCGTTTTCACCGCCTATCGCTATGCCAAATCTTCCTCCCGCCTGCTGCGCTGGTTCGATCCGGACGCGCGCTCGCTGGTGATCGGTATTTTCTTTGCCGCCGTTTTAGTCGTGCTATCTCTCGTCCTCTATCAACCTTTCAGGCAATGGTATGGCGCGGGTTATACCGCTTTGGATATATGGGAAGGAGCCCGTACGCCTTTCTGGTCGTACATGACCCATTGGGGGTTGTTCATTTTCCTTATCGTGTCATGGTTGGTCGTTGAGACGCGTGATTGGATGAGACGCACGCCTGTATCTGCGCTGAATCGTTTGAAGAAATATCGAGAACTCATCATTGTGCTTGCCCTAATCATACTGGCGGTGATTATTGCATTGCAGATTTTAGGTGTAGAGATAGCCTGGTTGGTTATGTTGTTGGGTGTTTGGTGTGTTCTGCTTCTCCTTCGTCCGGGTCAGGCGGATGGTAAACGTTTGATCCTGTTCATGATCGGCACCGGGTTGGTTCTCACATTGGCAGTTGAGCAGGTTGTCCTGGTCGGGGATATCGGCAGGATGAACACTGTTTTCAAACTTTATCTGCAAGCCTGGACGCTGCTCTCACTCTCGGCAGCCGCCAGCTTAGTCTGGCTTTCCCTCGCGATCTCCCGCGAAGCCCGCCCGTGGTTGAGCACGATCTGGCAGGCGGTTGCGGTTGCCCTCATTTTCGGCACCTTCCTTTTCCCGATCCTGGGCGGCGCCGATAAGATTCGTGATCGCATGGCACCAGAGGCGCCCCACACCCTGGATGGCATGGCTTTCATGAATTATGCTGTCGCGAGTGATCAAGGCGTAGAAATCCAAGGTGCCGAAGAGGCGGACGCCATCGTTTGGATGCAGGAGCATGTTGTGGGTTCGCCCGTCATTGTTGAAGCCAATACGCCTGAATATCGGTGGGGTTCCCGATTTACGATCTACACCGGCTTGCCGGGTGTCGTCGGTTGGAATTGGCACCAACGCCAGCAGCGTGTGGCCACTCCTTCCGAATGGGTCACCGATCGGGTGGATGATATCGGTGAATTTTATGACACCACCGAACGTAAACCGGTCGTCGATTTCCTCACACGTTATGATGTGTCCTATATCATCGTTGGTCAATTGGAACATGCTTACTACGACCCTCTCGGTCTAGGGAAGTTCGAATCCTGGGATGGGGATTTGTGGGAAAAAGTCTATGAGAATTCTTCGACCAGCATCTATCAGGTGATCAAGTGATTGGTCAGTTGCTCGCGTGGATTCTGCTTGTCATTTTGGTCGGGTGGTGTGCTTTCCCGCTTTCTTTCCGATTTTTTGGTCGTCTCGCCGACCGTGGATACGCGTTGGTGAAAGCGTTGGGGCTACTCATTTGGGGATATATCTTCTGGCTGCTGGCGAGTTTTGGCGTTCTTCCAAACACGCCCGGCAGCATTTTGTTATCCCTCATTATGGTTTTCGGCTTATCGGTATTAAGTCTACGTGGTGAGCGCTTTTCCGAATTCAAAGACTGGTTGCGCGGCAACATCAACCGTATGATAACGGTCGAGATCATCTATATCGTCGCATTCGGTTTTTGGGCATATATTCGCGCCACCAGCCCGGAGATTTCCGGAACCGAAAAACCGATGGAAATGGCGTTCATCAATGCCATTTTGCGCTCCGAGTCGTTCCCGCCACATGATCCCTGGCTATCGGGATATGCCATCTCATACTATTACTTCGGTTACGTCATGATTGCCATGATCACGAAGTTGTTGCATACCGACCCTGGCGTTGCCTTCAATTTGGCAAGCGCACTCTGGTTCGGGCTTACTGCTGTGAGCGCCTATGGCATTGGCTCGAATCTGATGGAAGCATGGCGGGATCATCAACAGCGAAAGACCGGTCAACGCCATCCGGCTTGGGCGGGGTTGGGCGGATTCTTGACTGCGTTCTTTATCCTGGTCGTATCGAATATCGAGGGTCTGTTCGAGATGCTCCACGCCAGGGGGATTTTTTGGAGGCAATTACCGGATGGTACTTGGTCATCGTCGTTCTGGTCATGGATTGATCTCCAGGAGTTGACCGATCCCCCGGTGCCCCCATTCTCATGGACGCCGGAACGCATGACCGGTATCTGGTGGTGGCGCGCATCGCGTGTCCTCCAAGATTTTGACGCTGCTGGTCAATCTAAAGAGATCATCGATGAATTTCCATTTTTCTCGTACTACCTGGCGGACTTGCATCCTCATGTCCTTGCGATGCCTTTTGCCTTGCTGGCGATTGCCTTTACCCTCAATTTATTCCTTGGCGGTTGGAAGTTGGATATGACCGGCGCGCCAATGATCAAATGGGTGAAAGCCTGGTGGCGAGGCACTACTATTCGGCTTGATGAGATTGCCTTCCTCAGGTGGCTGCGCCAACCAGAATTTTGGTTGGGTGCTCTTATTTTTGGCGGTCTGGCATTTCTTAACACGTGGGATTTCCCCATCTATGTGGCATTGTTTGGTGCCACGCTGATATTCTTGTCTTATCGGGAAAATGGATGGTCCTTGCAGTTGGTTGGACTCTTTTTGCGCGTCTGCATCGGAATTGGCGTCACTGGCGCCTTGATGTACCTTCCGTTCTATTTAGGCTTCGCCTCGCAGGCGGGCGGCATCATTCCCAGCATTCATTTCTTTACGCGCGGCATCCACTTGTGGATTATGTTCCTGCCGTTGTTGGTGCCGGTGCTGTTTTGGTTCATTTGGCGGCTGCGAAATGGAACCCCGATTGAGATGAACCCTGGCATCCGCGTTGCTGGATATATCATGTTTGGCTTATGGTTGCTTTCGTACATATTCGGTTTC
>JABLXM010000222.1 GCA_013177815.1 Anaerolineae bacterium
TTCCGATCTAGGACGCTGAAGGGAAGCGGATCCGACCGATATTAACTTTGTTATCCACGGAAGCTTCTGGCGGGGTGTGGGAACTTGCACTCCCGGCTGCGGCTGCGGTTGAGTTGATCCATAATTTTTCATTGATCCATGATGATATCGAAGATAACAGTGACCTCAGACGAGGCAGAGATACGGTGTGGAAGAAATGGGGGGTGGCGCAGGCGATCAACACAGGCGACCTGATGTTTTCGATTGCCAACCTCGCAGTTCACCGGCTTGATGCGCATTTCGATAGTATGGTCATAAATCGGGCATCCCAGATAATTTTGGAAACGTGTATCTTATTGACGCAGGGGCAATATTGGGACATTGCCTATGAGAATCAAATGGATGTCACAATCGAACAATATTGGACCATGGTTGAAGGTAAGACAGGTGCGTTGTTGGGTGCTTCATGTGAATTAGGGGCTTTATGTTCTCCAGCCACCCCTGAACAAAGAAGACTATTTAAAACATTTGGGTTCCAGTTGGGGATGGCGTTTCAGGCAATCGATGACTACTTGGGGATTTGGGGCGATCCAGCCAAATTAGGTAAATCCGTTGAATCCGATTTGATCAGCAAAAAGAAGACCTTGCCGGTCGTTTTTGGTTTGCAATCAATCCCGCGGTTTTCGGAATTATGGATGCAATCAAAGATAAATGCAGAAGATGCCTGCGAAATGGCAAGGATGCTCGAAGTTGTGGGGGCGAAGGATTATGTCCTTGCTCAGGCAAAGCGGCATACTGACAATGCGTTCAAGGCATTACATGCAGCAGGGAAGAACAACGAAGCCAGGGAAGCAATCCAATCGTTGGCGAGTGGGCTACTGAAACGTGATTATTAGACGTTTTGCGTCGATCATAAAGAATTTGGAGAGATCATGATGCCGTCAATCGAACAAATCTTTAATGGTATGGCAGATGCGTTCAATGCGAAGGCTGCTGCCGGCGTGGATGCAGTCATACAATTCCGAGTAACCGGAGATGGGGGCGGGGATTGGAATGTGACCATAAAAGATCAACAATGCCAGGTACAAAAAGGATTGGCGGCAAATCCCCGCGTTACCCTGACCGCTAATGCCAGCGACACGGCAGACATTCTTTTGGGTAAGCTGGATGGCACAAAGGCATTTTTCTCAGGGAGGTTGAAAATCAGCGGTGATATCGGTTTTGCTTCCAGAATCACCTCGCTCTTCAGCTAGCTAATATAAACGAGGTTACCAGAGACCCCAATCGCCGCCTAAGCCCTCTTCCATCATCGAGAAATCCCAAGGTTCCATACCCAGTTCCAAGTTGATGGTTTTTTGTATGGCGTCTTCCGCTTTTATGCGGGTGCTTTCGAGCATAGCAGGACCGTAGGGGCAGAAGGGGGTGGTGAGGATCATATTCACCGTTACCTGATCCTGGTCGACTTTTACATCGCGGATCAAACCCAGTTGGAGAATGTTGAAACCGAGTTCAGGATCGATCACTTCAACCCAGCCCTGGCGTAGTTTTTCGCACAACTCTGGGTGGTCAGCTTCTGCCTGCCAAACAGGGCGGTTCGTGCCGGGGGCTTCATTCATATCAGTTCACCTCGGTGGGCTGCGCCGGAACAATATAGGTGCACATTGCATCTCCGGAAAGCACACATTCAATCTTCTCAACGGGGATGTTGAGGATGTTAGAAATGATCGTCTGATCGAACATACAAACCTCAGGATGTTTTTGACCGATCTGGAAATATGGGCAGGTTCTCTCATGGATGAGATATTGATCGCCCGATCTTTCCCACTCGACGCCGAAGCCTTCCTTCGATAAGATTTCCATTAGGAAATTCAGCCTCTGATCCATCATCATCGAGTTGGTTTTGGGGCGAACGCCGACCGTTAACCCTTGCGCCATATCATCGAAGATTTTTTTTACCTGTTTGTCGGGTATTGTGCCTTTGATGTAATCGAGCAGACGATTGGCAAAGCGGTAATAGCGGGTGGGAAATTGTTCCAGACCTTCTTCCGTCAGGGAATAAACCAGGCGCGGACGCCCAACGCCATGCCGCTCTTCTTCGGAAAGCACAACCCCGGATGCCAGCAGGTTCGTTAGATGGTGCCTGACAGATATTGCGTTTATACCAACCGAATCCGCGAGATCCTGGATAGTGGATTTGGGATTTTCCAATAACGTTTGCAATATCCTGTCTTTTGTGCTTTTCATCTCGGTCATCATTGTTAATCTCTTCTAGAGTATAGCATCAATCGAATATTTCTGTCAATTATTCATATAATAATGCAATTTATTAACATTAATATACTAGAATATAATCATAAATATTGACTATTAAATATGAACGTGCTATACTCCCTTGATGTTACATCAGGTTGATCCTGAAGTAATTCTTGATGAGATCTACCCCTTGATGAATAATGGGGTACGAAGGAGTAATTAATGTCTGAATTATCGATTCGCAATCTTCGTGTAGGCATAGGCGACAAGGAGATATTGAAGGGCGTCAGCCTGGACATCAAGCAGGGTGAAGTTCATGCTGTGATGGGTCCAAATGGCACCGGCAAATCCACGCTCGCCTATACGTTGATGGGACACCCGGCATATGAGGTCCTGGCTGGAGAGGTTTGCTTCAATGGGGTGAATATATTGGACCTCGAACCGGATGAGCGCTCGCGCATGGGCATCTTCCTGGCGTTTCAATATCCGGTCGCGATTCCGGGTGTGACGGTGGCGAACTTCCTGCGAACAGCGATCAATGCTCACAGGCGTTCGAAGGACCCGGCAGATAAGGGTATTCCTATTCCGGAATTCCTGAAGATGATGCGGCAAAAGATGGAAATGCTGAAAATGGACCCGGCGTTTGCGGGGCGTTATTTGAATGATGGATTTTCCGGCGGCGAGAAAAAGCGAGCCGAGATTCTCCAGATGGCGGTGTTACAACCGGAAATCGCCATCCTAGACGAAACGGATTCTGGCTTGGATATCGATGCCCTGAAGATCGTATCAGAGGGGGTGAACACGTTAAGAGGTCCGCACTTGGGCGTCCTGGTCATCACACATTATCAGCGCATCTTGAATTACATCAAGCCGGATTTCGTTCATGTCATGATGGATGGCAGGATAGTGGAATCTGGCGGAGCGGAACTCGCACTTCACCTGGAAGAACAGGGGTACGATTGGGTGCGCGAGAAAGTGACGAATGGTACGGCGCAATAATTGCACATTATTACTGTCGTAGATCGGAGAGTGTGGGATGTCACAAAATCCTGATACGGATATTCTGAGCGGTTTGGGGGATTACCGTTACGGATTTAGCGATCCAGATACATCTGTATATAAAACCCGCAAAGGGTTGGATGAGTCGGTGGTGCGGCAGATTTCTGCTATGAAGGGCGAACCAGAATGGATGCTGCAATTCCGCTTGAAGGCATTCAATCATTATCAATCAAGACCCATACCAACCTGGGGAGCGGATCTGAGCGGGCTTGATCTCGATAATATCTATTATTACGTCAAACCCTCTGAAGCGGAAGCCAAGTCCTGGGAAGATGTTCCGGATACGATCAAGAATACTTTCGACAAGCTGGGAATTCCTGAGGCGGAGCAAAAATTCCTCGCTGGTGTTGGCGCGCAATACGAATCCGGAATGGTCTACCACAGCATCCAGGAAAATCTCGAAAAACAAGGGGTGATCTTTTTAAGTATCGAGGAAGGTTTGCGTAAGCACCCGGATGTATTCCGCCAATACTTCGGCACGGTCATCCCGATCGAGGACAATAAGTTCGCTGCCTTGAACA
>JABLXM010000223.1 GCA_013177815.1 Anaerolineae bacterium
GATCCAGGCTGGCAGCACCATCAGGCGGTCGCCAATCGGGATGGGATGGTAGTGCTGCTTCCAGGCTTCCATCCAATTCTGGTTTCGCACCAGGTTGAACTCGGCATCCGGTATGGGTTGGATGCTGCCCAAATGCCAGAGCGCTTCTTCGATGCGATGGCGGGTATCATCGATATGTTCATCAAGCGGCAGGTAGGCGTAGACCCGCACCGGACCGTAAGGCGTACCTTCGTCCTCGGCGTCGTTGTAGCGCACGTCGCTCTCCACCACCACACCGTTCATGGCATAGCGCGAAAGCACTTCCGCAACGGCTTCCGCCAGTTCGCCGTCCACCGTCAGGCGCACCTCCATCCAATCGCCTTTATCCACCCAAAACCTCTTTCAGACGATCGAAGAAATTCTTCTCTTGCGGGTTGACTTCGCTGCCCAGCGTTTCTGCCAGCGCCTGGAACAGTTCCTTTTGTTCAGCGCTGAGTTTGGAAGGAACCTCCACATTGACCACAACCAACTGGTCGCCGCGCCCGCTGCCGCGCAGGTTGGGCACGCCCTTGTTGCGCAGGGTGAAGACCTTGCCAGGCTGGGTGCCCGAGGGAATCGTCAGGCGGGTATTGCCTTCCAGGGTAGGCACTTCGATATCCGCGCCCAAAGCTGCCTGGGCAACGTTGATCGACAGGTTGAGAATGATATTGTTCTCTTTGCGCCTGAAGAACTGGTGCTGGTTGACCCGAATCTCCAGATACAGGTTGCCGTTGGGACCGCCATTGTTGCCGGGTTGCCCTTCCCCCGCCAGGCGAATCTGTGTGCCGTTATCCACCCCCGGGGGGATAGGCACGACCTTGCGGATGGTCTTGCGCTCCAACCCCCGCCCTTTGCAGGTTTTGCAGGGCGACGTAATGACCTCGCCCTTGCCGCCGCAGGTTGGGCAGGTGGTAACCTGCACCATCGAACCCAGGAAGGTCTGGCGCACCTGGCGCACCTCGCCGCGCCCGTTGCAGGACGAGCAGCGCGAAGGGCTGGTGCCCGGTTCTGCGCCAGAGCCACGGCAGGTGGAGCACACCTCGTCGCGCGTGATCTCGATTTCCTTTTCGATGCCGAAGACCGCTTCATTGAACTCCAAACTTATAGTCTGGCTCAAGTCGGCGCCGCGGCGGGGGGCATTGCGGGAGCGGCGGGTTCCGCCACCAAAGCCGAAAAGCCCTTCGAACAGGTCCGAAAAATCGATGGTGGTAAAATCGGGCACCCCGCCCATGCCGTTCAGCCCGGCGTGACCGTAACGGTCATACGCCGCGCGTTTTTCCGGGTCCGAGAGCACTGCGTAGGCTTCGTTGATCTCTTTGAAGCGCTCCTCGGCATCGCTCGATTTGTTCACATCCGGGTGATACTGGCGCGCCAGGTTGCGGAAAGCGTTCTTCAACTCATCCGGGGTGGCGCTGCGAGGAACGCCCAAAATCTCATAGTAGTCGCGTTGGGTCATCGGGTCATTATATCCAATAAAGGGAAATCCTGGCTTATGGGGTGTACAACACATCCAACCATAAGCCAGGACACAATCAGAAAAGATCAGGCGTTGCTGAACTCACCATCGACGACGTCATCGCCGCCCGGGGAGCCATCGGTGGGAGCTTCGCCGCCCGGTGCATCACCACCGGCAGCAGCCTCCGGACCAGCCTGTTGGTACATGGATGCGCCCAATTGCTGCAGCACCTGACCCAATTCATCGGATGTCGCGCGGATGGCAGCAGCGTCATCGCCATTGAGCGCTTCCTTCACTTTGGTGATGCCTTCTTCGGCTTTGGTCTTCAGGTCTGCCGGCACCTTGTCGCCGTATTCGCGCAGTGATTTCTCGGTGGTGTAAACCACGCTATCCGCCTGGTTGCGCACTTCGATCATCTCTTTGCGCTTCAGGTCTTCCTCTTTGTGCGCTTCAGCGTCCTTCTTCATTTTATCGACCTCGGAATCGCTGAGACCGGAGGAGGCTGTGATGGTGATGTGCTGGCTGCGCCCGGTGGCTTTATCTTGCGCGGTCACCTTGAGAATGCCGTTGGCGTCGATGTCAAATGTGACCTCGATCTGCGGCACGCCGCGCGGCGCCGAGGGGATGCCATCCAAGACGAACTTGCCGAGCGATTTGTTATCCTGCGCCATGGGGCGCTCGCCCTGCAGCACGTGGATCTCCACCTGGGTTTGCCCATCAGCCGCCGTGGAGAATATCTGACTCTTGCGGGTGGGAATGGTGGTGTTGCGCTCGATGATGGGAGTCGCCACGCTGCCCAGCGTCTCCACCGACAAGGTCAGCGGGGTGACGTCCAGCAGCAGGATATCTTTGACCTCGCCGCCCAGTACACCCGCCTGAATGGCGGCGCCGATCGCCACCACTTCGTCGGGGTTGACGCCCTTGTGGGGCTCCTTGCCAAATTCCTTCTTGACCGCTTCCTGCACAGCAGGCATGCGGGTCATACCGCCCACCAGCACCACCTCGTTGATATCCGCGGGTTTCAGCCCGGCATCCGAAAGCGCAGTGCGCACCGGGTCGAGCGAGTGTGAGACGAGGTCCCCCGTCAACTGTTCCAGTTTGGCGCGGGTGAGTTTCGTAACCAGGTGCTTGGGTCCGCTGGCATCGGCAGTGAGGTAGGGCAGGTTGATCTCCGCTTGCATGGTGCTGGAAAGCTCGATCTTGGCTTTCTCTGCCGCTTCCTTCAGACGCTGCAAAGCCTGGCGGTCCTGGTGCAGGTCCATGTTGTTCTCGCGCTTGAACTCATCGATCAGGTAATCCATCACGCGCTGGTCGAAGTCGTCGCCGCCCAGGAAGGTATCGCCCGAAGTGGAGCGCACCTGGAAGACGCCTTCGCCCACATCCAGGATGGAGATATCGAAGGTGCCACCGCCCAGGTCATAGACCGCGATGACTTCGTTCTTTTTCTTATCCAAACCATACGCCAACGAAGAGGCGGTCGGTTCGTTGATGATGCGCAGCACTTCCAGACCGGCAATCTTGCCGGCGTCCTTGGTGGCGTTGCGCTGGGCATCGTTGAAGTACGCCGGAACGGTGATGACCGCCTGGGTGATGGTCTCGCTCAGGTAGGCTTCAGCATCCGATTTCAACTTCGCCAGGATCATGGCGGAAACCTCCGGCGGGGAGTATTCCCTGCCGCCCATTTCCACCCGCACATCGCCATTGGCTGCCTTGGTGACTTTATACGGCACCCGTCCAACGGTGCGCTGCACTTCGGGGTCGTCGAATTTGCGCCCCATGAAGCGCTTGATGGAGAAGACAGTGTTCTCCGGGTTGACGATCGCCTGGTTGCGCGCAATGCGCCCCACCAAACGTTCGCCGTTCTTGTTGACTGCCACCACCGAAGGGCAAAGGCGTTCACCCTCAGCGGTGGGAATTACGGTTGGCTCACCTCCGATCATCACTGCGACGACCGAATTGGTGGTGCCCAGGTCAATACCAATGATCTTACCCATTCTATATTCCTCCTATTTTGCAACTCTAACTCGCGCCGGGCGTAAGACCCGGTCACCGATCTTATAACCATTTTCAAGGACTTCAATGATCTGTCCGGATGGATGGTCGGCGCTTTGCTCCAGCGAGATGGCTTCATGCAAGTTGTGATCGAAATCGCCATCCGCCGGGATGCGCTCGACGCCATACGCTTCCAGGATGCCGCTCATCTTGCGCAGGATGAGCGCCACACCCTCTGCCCAATCCTTGCCCTCGCCGTGCGTCGGGCACACCTTGAGCGCACGCTCCAGGTC
>JABLXM010000224.1 GCA_013177815.1 Anaerolineae bacterium
CGAAGATGGTCTGGGCGTTCTCCGAAAGATCCATGAACTCCATCGCGCCCAACACTTCGGCGCCATCCACCAGGTCCGCCTTGGTCAGCTTCATCATGTCCATCGACATCTTGCAGCCATAGACCTTGGCGCCGGCGTCGATGATCATCTCCATGAACTCGCCCACCGGGGGGAAGTCCAGCTTGTCGATCTCGCGCCGCATCATCCAGGAGGCGCCGGCTGATACGCCGGGGATGGCGCCCAACCAGGTGGGGATGTGGAACCACGGGTGCATGGATGGGTTGCCCACCGTGGCGACACTCAATTTGTTCATCTTCTTCTTGGTGATGATATCCAATCCCCAGAATGTGAAGAAGATGTGGGTTTCGATGCCCGACATGCGGGCGGCGTTCGCCAGGATCATCGGCGGGTACGCCATGTCCAGCGAGCCTTTGGAGGCGATCAGCGCCAGTTTACGCGGGGTTTTGATCTCTGCAGACATGTTGTTGTGACCTTTCTTTTGATTGGATGGGAAATCAAATGCAGCCGGTCGGTTTCTTCAAGCCGGACACTTTGGCAGCCAGTTTGCCCGGACCACCTGGGAACAGCTCATACAGTTCCTTGGTGGAGACATCGGTGTTCTTGGTGATGTTGCGCAGCGTGGGCGCTTCGCCTTTGGCTTTCCACTCGGCGCGGCAGTAATTGATCACCACCCAGTGACGGTCGGTCAGGTCGATGCCCTCACGGGCGGCGATGGCTTTGCCGATCTCTTCGTTCCAGGCGTTGCCGTCGGTCATAAAACCTTCGGCGTCAAAGGAAACAGCGGTCAGTACATCAGACATTTTTTGGGGTCCTTTCATTTTCCAGGTTGAGTGTTGGCGTCTTCTCCTTACCCACCAGCGAATAACGGGTCGGCAGGGGCACGTCGATGCCTCTCAGCATCATTTCGTAGTACATATAATAGAAGCCCATCTTGCCCAGGTGATTGATCCAGGTCGACTTCAACAGTGAGAAGGGACCGACCACCGGCAAGGGGTACTTGCCCATCAGCGGTTCCACATCGTAACTGAAATCGATCATGACCGCCTGGCTATAGCCGGTTTCGATGTAACACAGGGCGTGCCCATCGAAGTGGTGTTCCAACGGCTTGTTGCGCATGTGCGCCAGCATGTTCTCCGCCACCGTCTCCATTTGGAAGTGGATGACCGAGCCGGCTTTGGAGGTTGGCAGGTTGGTGGCGTCGCCCATCACGAAGATGTTCGGGTAGCGGTTGGATTGCAGGGTTTCCTTGTTGGTCGGCACATAGTTCAGGTCGTCGCCCAAGCCGGAGCGCCCGATCATCGCCGCGCCCATGTTGACGGGAACGGTCACCAGCAAGTCATAAGGGATCTCCCGGTTATCATAGGAGCGCAGCACGTTGGCAGAGGAGTCCACCTCCATGGTGGCAAAATCGGCTTCCATCTGGATGTTCTTGCGCTTCAGCATATCTGCCAGCGCCTGCGAAGCGACCGGTTTGGTGAACGCGCCCGAAAGCGGGGTGGCATAGACGATCTCCACTTTATCGCGCATCTTCTTCTTGGTAAAATACCAATCTGCCAGGAAGGCGAATTCCAGCGGCGCCACCGGGCACTTGATCGGCATCTCGGTGATTTGCACGGCGATGCGCCCGCCCTTGAAGTTCTTGACTGCCTCGGTCAGCGCCAGGGTGCCCTCATAGGTGTAGAACTCGTGCACGTTCTTGCGCCAGCCGTCACCCAGCATGCCTTCGGTCTCTTGCGGGTGGATGTCGGTGCCGGTAGCGATCACCAGGTAGTTGTAGTAGAGCTGGCGCCCGTCGGTCAGCGTAACCCGGTTGTTGTCTGCGTCGATGCGCTCGACTTCCGCGGTGATGTAGTCGATTCCGCGCGGGAAGAAGTTCTTCTTGGGGCGTACCACGTGTTTGGCGGTGTACATGCCGAAGGGTACGAACAGGTAGCCCGGCTGGTAGTAGTGGTTGGGGTCCTGATCGACCAGCACGATCTTCCAGGTGCCTTTGTCGAGTTCTTTGTACATCTTACGGGCTATCAGGGTTCCCGCCGTGCCGCCCCCCAGGATCATCAGTGTTTTCATGGATTTCCTTTCGTCATGATGCTCTTGATGAGATCATTCCAGTTTGGTGATATCGGCGATGGCTTGCAGGCGTTCGACCATTGCCGCGCGTTCGTTGAGGATGGCTTCGATGGCGTGTCCGGCGTAGCCTGCCCATTCCGGCGTATTGCGTCGCTCTTCCTCGGTGAGGGCGCGGGCATTGTTGGGTGCGCTCTCGCCTGCCTGCCAAAACACCTGCCCGACCAGGATCCAACCCACTTGCTGCCCATCGCTGTGAATGGCATGGCGCAGGTAGTTGAGCCCGGCGTGGCAGGTGAAAGGACCAAAGCCGTCCGCCGCGGCGATCTCGCGCCACGTCTGGCGGCAGGCTGCCGCGCCGCGCTCGGTCGCCAGCATGCCGCGGCACAATTCGCAAACGGTGCTGGGTTCGGTCAGCGGCGCGCCGGCGTTATCCACCACCACCGCGCCCACCCGGCTGATCTGGGTGAACAGGTTTTGGATGGGTTGGATGCAGTGGGTGGGGAAGGCGCGCGCCGGCAGGTCCAGCGCCGCAACGGGGCTTTCGCTGCCGCCAAGCAGCCGTTCCACCTCGTGGGCGTGAAAGCGCCACTGTTGACCGATCTTGACGCCCTTCAGACGCCCATCGTTCAACATGCGATAGATGGTGATGCGGTCGACCTTCAATAGGTCTTGGACCTGGCGGGTGGTGAGTAGTTCGTTCATTTGTTATATATTGTTATATCATGTTATACAATGATATATTACTTCATAACAACGAAACGGGTAGTGCAGAATGTCACCCAGCGAGGTGACATTCTGCTGATTCGTCAGTGGAATTGGGGGGGAAAAAAAGCGGATCAAACCGGGTTGGCAGGTGCAGTTTGCGTTTCGACCGGGTCATGAACGCGCCTGCCGCGCACCAGGAACATTGCCGCGCTCAGCAGCCCGATCAAACCACCCGCCAGCCACATCCAACCAGAGCCAAAAGTATCGTTGATGGCGCCCGCCATGAGCGGTCCGATGCCGGTGGCGACGGACCAGGTGATGGCGTTCAGGCTCATATACCTGCCGCGTTTGTCGACCGGCGCCAGGCGCGCCACGTAGGTCGTCGAGGTGGGCATCAGGATCAATTCGCCAATTGTCACCACCACCATGCTGGTCCAAAATGCCCAAAAGCCGCGTCCCATCGCCACGCTGCCCACCCCCAAAGCGAAGAACAGCGCTCCCAGCGCCATCATGGGCAGCGGAGGGTGTTTCTTGGTCTGGTTGGTGACCAGGTACTGCAACGCCACCACCATGATGGCGTTGGTCGCGGGGATGAAGCCGTACAGGTTCTCGGGGATGCCGAAGTTGGTTTTGGTGTGCACCCCCAGCAGCACCCAGATGATGGCTGCGCCGATCTGGGTGAAGGTAAATGCTGTCAGGTAATAGACATAGTCGCGGTCTTTCAGGATCGCCAGGTAGTCCCGCAGTGGCGGGGCGCGGCGGCTGCCATCGCCGGTCGCCGGCAAGGTCTCATGCCCCATTACCAGCATCAGCAGGCTGTAGGTCAGCATGCCCCCGGCGGCAATGTAGAAAGCGATGCTGTAGGAGGACGCCGCGATGAAGCCGCCCACCGCC
>JABLXM010000225.1 GCA_013177815.1 Anaerolineae bacterium
GGGTTGGCTGCCAGCCCGCTTGCCAACCCCCGTGCCGTCCACCTCAATGTTATTCGAACCACGAAAAAAAAGCTGGAGATCGCTTCGCTGCGTTCGCGAAGTTCGAGGCTTCGAGATGACGGGCAAGACGGTTTGCCATTCACCTTGCACCTAAATTCAGAATTTATGAAAACCGTGTTTCATGGCATTGATCCTATTGACAAAATGCGATAATTGAATAGAATCAACAGTTGAGTATATATTCAACTGTTGATTATGATGAAGGAACCGCTTTCTCCTGTCCTGGATGAACATACCGCTGCACACGTGGCTGAACTCTTTCGTGCGTTCAGTGATACCAGCCGGGTGCGCCTCTTATCTGCCCTGGCGGTGAAGGAACAGAACGTTGGCACCCTGGCGCGGCTGGTGGGGATCAGCAAATCAGCCGTCTCTCATCACCTGCGGGGGTTGCGCCAGATGGGATTGGTGAAAGCCAGGCGCGATGCCAAGGAAGTCTATTATCACATCGAAGATCCGCATATCTTGACCTTATTCCATCAAGGTGTGGCGCATATTCGCGACGAGAATAAGAAATTTTAATACCGGGTGGTCATCTTTCAAGTGATAGCATTTGATGCTTGATCGTTTCAATACCTGGCACCGTAGGAATTTATCAGTTACCCAACTTGGATAATCTGTTAGCAGGCGACACATGGTAAGTAAGGAAGAGACAATGAACGAGAACTATTTCCACCTTGATGAAAACCGGTTTCACAACCACATCGATCCGCATAAAAAAGCATCTTCTTTCTCCGACATCATCTTAGGTGGTCAGGATGGGCTGGTCAATGTGCTTGGGGTCGTTCTGGGGATTGCGGCGGCGACCAGTGATCCGCATATCGTGATGGTGGCTGGCTTGGCTGCCACTTTTGCCGAATCGGTCTCGATGGGTGCGGTGGCGTACACTTCTACGCTTGCGGATATTGATTATTATGAAGCCGAGCGAGCGCGAGAATATCGGCACATCAATCAGGCACCGCACATCGAAAAGAACGAGATTCGCGAGATCTACAGCCGTAAGGGTTTCACCGGTGAACTGTTGGACCGCATTGTCGATACCATCACCGCCAACGAGGACGTGTGGGTGGCGGTGATGATGAGCGAGGAACACCAGATCGTTCAAGCCGACCGCAGTGATGCAGCCCGCTCCGCTTTGATCGTTGGCGTTTCCGCCATCGTTGGATCGCTCATCCCGCTGATGCCATTCATCTTCCTCCCTGTGACAACCAGTATGTGGGTATCGGTGCTGATCACTGCGCTGGTGCTCTATGGCGTCGGCGCCTACAAGGCGCGTATGATGGTCGGGCGCCCATTCAGGAGCGGTGTGGAGATGGCGGTGATCGGCACGGTCAGCGCGCTGGTCGGGTACGCAGTGGGGGCGCTGTTGAAGGTCAATCCGTAATAGCGTTCGCAGGCATACCAGTGACAAACGGTCCTGGCAGAGCGTCCAGGTCAACATGATCAACACCGCCAGGGAGCCGGGGATGGGAAGGTGAAATAGCGGGTGACAGGCATCATCAGCCCCGAACTGACGGAAAAGTTGGTCAGGTCTGTTCCCAAATCGGGTCGGGAGGATGTCCAGTGCACCCTAGAGAGCGGTACTTGTCTCCATATGCTCCAGTGTGGGTAAGCAGTAAGATGTAGGGGTCGTTGTGAATTTGTCTGTAAAATGCTATACTTTGATAGATCTTGGCATTCTATGTAAACAATCGAAGAATTACATTGTTCTTAACCTGATACGGAACCATGTAAGGACCAATAAAAACGAGTTGAAATGACCCGCGTTACGATCAATCCGGAACTGCTACGCTGGGCTCGTGAACGTGCAGGGCGCACGGTGGAGGAACTCGTTAGTCCCTTCCCGAAGCTTGAATTATGGGAACGCGGTGAGGAGAGCCCGACCCTCAATCAAGTCGAGCGTTTCGCCAAGGCGGTACATGCTCCCGTTGGATTCCTTTTCCTGCCAGAACCGCCAGTTGAAAACGTTCCTATCCCAGATTTCCGAACAGCCGGAAATGTGCATAAATTTCATCCATCTCCTAACTTGCTGGACACTATTTATATCTGCCAGCAGCGTCAAGAGTGGTATCGCAATTTTGCTCGATCCACAGGTGAAGAGCCATTAGCCTTTGTAGGTTCTGCCACAACCAGACAGGATGTCATTGAGGCAGCAAGCATTATCCGCACTACACTTGGATTCGACGTGGAAGAGCGGCGCCGCATGGCTACCTGGACCGAAGCATTACGTCGTTTCATTAGTCAGGCTGATTCGCTCGGAATTCTCGTGATGTGCAGCGGCGTTGTACTCAACAACAATCACCGTCATCTCAACCCGGAGGAATTTCGCGGTTTTGCAATAGCAGACGATCTGGCTCCACTGGTATTCATCAACGGCGCAGATACAAAAGCTGCCCAGATGTTTACACTAGCACATGAATTGGCGCATATCTGGCTGGGACAATCTGCGGTATCTGACGCGCAGGTATTATTACAGCCAGGTTCGGAAGCTGAGACCTGGTGCAATCAGGTTGCGGCTGAATTACTCGTGCCTCTTGCTATGTTCAGAAATGCCTACGACCCAGGTGCAGATTTGGGACAGGAAATCAACCGCCTGGCGCGATTGTTCAAGGTGAGCACCTTGGTCATCCTTCGTAGAATCTACGATGCGGGCGGGCTGACTCGCGAGGAATTCCGGCAATCCTACCAACAAGAACTTGGCAAATTACGGGCGGTTTCTAGAAGCAGCGGCGGTGATTTTTACCTGACCCAGGCTGCGCGGGTAAGCAAGCGTTTTGCGCGTGCACTTGTCATTAGTACCCTGGAGGGGCAGACGTTGCACCGTGATGCATTTCGAATGCTCGGCTTTTCGAAACTAGAGACTTTTCATAAACTAGGGAGGAGCCTGGGGGTGATGAGCTGATGCCGTATCTTCTTGATGCCAATGTATTCATTCAGGCGAAGAACTTGCATTACGGCTTCGATTTTTGCCCTGCATTTTGGGATTGGCTAATCGTTCAAAACACAGGCGGTGAAGTTTTTAGTATCGAAAAGGTAGGCGACGAACTCAAGGCGGGGGCAGATGAACTCGCTGCTTGGGCGATAAAGGTGGGTGCCCAATTCTTTCTCAAGCCAGATGCCACGATATTGCCTGCGCTTAGTCGGGTAAGCGCATGGGCAGCCATGCAGCAATACGAGCAGGCGGCAGTAAACACATTCCTTCAATTGGCTGATTATTATCTTGTGGCGCATGCCCTTGCCCATGGGTTTACCATCGTGACTCACGAGATCGCATCGACATCCACGAAAAAGATAAAAATTCCCGATGCGGGTATTGGATTAAAGATCAGATGCGTGACGCCGTACGAAATGCTGCGGATCGAGCAAGCACGCTTCGTTTTAGGGTGATAGATTCTACCTGCGAAAGTACGTCAAGATGCCGGAATAGGTAATACTGAGAGACACGAATCAAAATCGGATATATAATTCCATGCGAGGGGGTTCTTTGTACTTGACGTACGATTCTTGCGTATTCAACGATTATTTTCATTGGATCATTTTGTAATGAGACAATTAAGAGCATTTGGTCATGCGCCTCAAGACGTTCCTGT
>JABLXM010000226.1 GCA_013177815.1 Anaerolineae bacterium
CATCGCTCGGCTGCCGGTCTGCCTGCTTGCACCTTAACATCCCCCATATTGCTGCCCCCCGCCCATTCGTTCCATTCGTTTCTTAATACCGGCACCCCAAAAACGAATACCCTGCCGTCGGGCTTTTTGCATTTCCCAACCCGTCACATCGCGCCATCGCCAAACACCCCCCCATCCCTGCAATTCGAACCGTAAAAAAACAGAGACAAATCCCGCCGTCGCCGTGCCCGAATGTCCCACCTGCCATCGCCACGCTCCTTGCGAGAAAAACCGTCCAACTTCGCGGGCGCAGCGACGCGATCTAAAGGGGAAAGCCCCAGCTTCCGCGAAACCCTCCAGGCGAACGCCTCCCGCCATCTCAGCGTCCGTGACCTCCTCGCCGCCAGCGTCAGCCGTCCGTCGTCTGTGGTCATGCCTTCTTGAGATCGCCACGCCGCCTTCCGCGGCTCGCGAAGCACCCCGTCCAACTTCGCGAGCGCAGCGACGCGATCTCCATCCACTGCCTTTCGAGATCGCCACGCCGCCTTCCGCGGCTCGCAAAGCACCCCGCCCAACTTCGCGAGCGCAGCGACGCGATCTCCATCCACTGCCTTTCGAGACCGCCACACCGCCTTCCGCGGCTCGCGAAGTAATTCGGGGGTTGACCGCCCACCGTCTAATGGTCTAATTACTGATCGACTTATTCCTCATCGACTTGTCCCACATCGACCTTTCCCTTTTTACTCCTACCGGGTGGGCATTGAGTCGACGGTCTGAGCGATGATGCTTTCAAGCACTTCCAGCAGGCGATCCTGCCAGTCTCCCGGCAATGGCAACCAGTAAGCGTTCTTGCCGGCACGAGCACCCGCAACGGGCGGCAGCACACGCCCATTCTTGTCATCCGGCAGGGGTGGAAAGCGAAGGACGATTTGTTCCCCTTCGACAACCACGGCTGCCAGACCTGCCTGCTCGGCGCGCAATTTGACACGCATTTGGTAAAGCAGGTTGGTCACAGCCTCCGGCAAGGCGCCGAAACGGTCGGCAAACTCCACTTGCATTTGATCGATCTGGACTTCTTCCCGAATCTCAGCCAGGCGGCGGTAGATGCGCAGACGAAGTTGTTGTTCGGTGATGTAATCCAACGGGATGCCAATCGACAAAGGCAGGTCTACATTGACCGGCAAGCCGACATCACGGGCAAAAGCCTGAAAGGCTTCGCCACGCGGCAGACCAACACCAGAACGGGAAGCGCGCACCGCCTGAGCCAACAGGCGCGTATACAACTGAAAACCCACCGAGGCGATATAGCCGTGCTGACGGGTGCCAAGCAGTTCCCCGGCGCCTCGCATTTCCAGATCTCGCATAGCGATAGAATAACCGGCGCCCAACCGGCTGTTCTCTGCAATGACTTCCATGCGCTCCAGACCTTCTGGCGTGGGTGAACGCTTGCGGTGACGGAAAAAATAGGCGTAAGCCCGAACCCCACCGCGCCCAACCCGACCGCGCAACTGGTATAACTGCGCCAGCCCAAAGGTATCGGCACGGTCGATGATGAGGGTGTTGGCGTTGGGTATATCCAGACCTGATTCGATGATCGAAGTACAGAGCAGTACGTCGATTTGACCGCGCGTGAACTCAAGCATGACGCTGGAGAGATCGGTCTCTGGCATTTGCCCGTGCGCAACACCGATGCGGGCATCCGGCACCAACTGATTGAGGTGACGTTCCATGCCGCGGATGGTCTGGACACGATTGTGGACGAAGAAGACCTGCCCGCCGCGCTCAACCTCACGCAATATCGCCTGGCGCACGAGACGAGGTGCATACGGACCGATATGGGTGACGATCGGCAGGCGCTCCTCGGGAGGCGTGTTGATAGTGGAGATATCCCGCACACCTGTGAGCGCCATATACAACGTACGCGGAATGGGTGTGGCGGTCAGTGTAAGCACATCGACCTCGGTGCGTAATTTCTTCAGATATTCCTTGTGGGTAACGCCAAAACGCTGCTCCTCGTCGATGACGACCAACCCCAGGTCCTTGAAGGCAACATCCGTTTGGATGAGCCGGTGGGTCCCAATGATGATATCGACCGATCCATCCTGAAGCCGTTTAAGGATCTCTTGCTGCTCACGGGCGGTGCGGAAGCGTGAGAGCATCTCTACTTCAACGGGATAGACCGCCAGGCGCTGGCGAAATGTTTCATAGTGCTGCTGCGCCAGAACGGTGGTTGGCACCAGCAGGGCGACCTGTTTGCCATCATTGACCGCTTTGAAGGCGGCGCGCAAGGCGACTTCGGTCTTGCCATAACCCACATCGCCGCAGAGCAGGCGATCCATTGGGCGAATGGCTTCCATATCCCGCTTGACCTCGGTAATGGCTGCCAACTGGTCCTCGGTCTCGATATAGGGAAAACTGGCTTCCAACTCCTTTTGCCAGGGCGTATCAGCAGCAAATGCGTGACCACGCGCCACTTGTCGTCGGGCATACATCTCCAAAAGTTCACGTGCCACTTCCTGAACAGCCTGGCGAACACGTTCGCGGGTTTGGCTCCATTCGGCGGTGCCCAGGTGGGTGGGGCTGGGCGGTTCGTTATCAGCGCCGATATAACGACTGAGGCGATCGGCTTGATGAACCGGGACGAAAACCTGGTCGCCGCCTTCGTATTCGACGCACAAGAATTCCCGCTCGATGCCGTCCAGAATACGGCGCACCAAGCCGCCATAACGCCCAATGCCATAGTCAATATGGACGACCCAATCGCCCGGTTGCAGGTCGGCATAAAAGGTTTCGGGAGATTCGGCGACGGGGCGCGGACGCCGGCGAGGTTTGGGACGTTCCCAACCGAAAACCTCACTATCCGTGAGCAGGTAGATATGGCGACCATCCGGCAGGGTTAGAATGGTGCCTTCCGAGAGCATACCTTCGATGAACTCCGGCTGGCAAACTTCCGACTGACCATCGACGCTTTCACGCCAGAGTTGCTGTAGCCGGGGAGACTGGCGCGACACAACGCGGCACTGGTCGGCTGCGGAGCAATGCTCGCCGAGATAGGAAACCATTTGTTTGAGCCGCCCGGCAAAGCGCGGACCGGGGGAGAACATTTGCTGCCAGGGGGTTTGTTCCGGCGCGGTGGCACGACCAAGTTCGAGCACACGCAGCCTGGACAACTGATCCTCCAACTCCGACCAGGATTGGTACGGGGTGGGAAAATCGACGGGCAGCACACCCTCAGCGACGGCTTCGCTACGCATGGCGACAGCCTGCTCTTCGATCTCCTGGGCGCTACTGGTGAGATTGCCCCAGTCATCCAAAACCACCAGCGCCTGTTGCGGAAGGTAATCCAGAATGCTGGCGGGGGCGGGGTGAACGAGCGGCAGGTAATATTCAATCAAATCATCTGCCGGCAGGTCAAGATGGGCGGCTTTGGATAACAACAGCTCCCGGGCAGGCGTGATAAAAATCGACTCCAGTTTAGCAACCGTGCGCTGGGTGGCGGGATCGAATTGCCTGAGGGTATCCAGTTCATCACCGAAGAAATCGAGACGCACAGGGTAGGGTTCGGCTGGTGGCCAGATATCCAACAAGCCGCCACGGCGGG
>JABLXM010000227.1 GCA_013177815.1 Anaerolineae bacterium
CCTGTATTCGTTACCGGTCACATTCGGGTGGCTGGAAGGACATGTCTACTTCGAAACAGCCGCGGTCATCCTGACCTTGATCAAGGTCGGCAAGTACCTGGAAGCCAAAGCCAAAGGGCAGACCAGCGAAGCCATCAAGAAGTTGATGGCGCTGCGCGCCAAGACCGCCACGGTGGTGCGGGACGGCGTGGAGCAGGCAATCCCCGCCGATGATGTGCGCATCGGCGACGTGGTCATCGTGCGCCCCGGCGAGACCATTCCGGTGGACGGCGTCGTGATCGAAGGGCGTTCCGCCGTGGACGAATCGATGCTGACGGGCGAATCGATGCCGGTGGAAAAGGCGCCCGGCGACAGCGTCATCGGCGCAACCATGAACAAATTGGGACTGCTCAAGTTCGAAGCCACCAAAGTCGGCAAGGAAACCGCCCTGGCGCAGATCATCCGCCTGGTGGAGGAGGCGCAGGGCAGCAAGGCGCCCATCCAGCAGTTGGTGGATAAGATCTCCGCGATCTTCGTGCCGGCGGTCATCATCACGGCATTGATCACCTTCCTGGTGTGGTTCTTCCTGGTGCCGCTGCCGGCGGATGCGACGATCTCGGCGTTCACGCGCGCCCTGATCCACATGGTGGCGGTGCTGGTGATCGCCTGCCCATGCGCGATGGGGCTTGCCACACCGACCGCCGTGATGGTGGGCACCGGGCGCGGCGCCAGCATGGGGATATTGATCAAGTCTTCCGAAGCGCTGGAAAGCGCCGGGCGGCTGCAAACGGTCATCCTGGACAAGACCGGCACCATCACCCGTGGTCAACCTGTCGTGACCGATATCGTCCTGATCGATGACGACCCGGGCGAAGCAGAGCTGCTGCGCCTGGCGGCTTCATTAGAGAAAGGCAGCGAACACCCGCTGGGTGAAGCCATCGTGGCAGAAGCCGGCGAGCGGGGTTTGGCGCTTTCCGATCCCGATTCATTCACTGCCGAAGCCGGGCAGGGCGTGAAAGGCAGCGTGGGGGAACGCCAGCTGTGGGTCGGTTCGCCCCGCATGATGGCTGAAGGTCATCTGGACGTGAGTGGTCTCGACCGGCGGCTGGACGGGCTGCAGAAAGCCGGGAAGACGGCGGTGTTGGTTGCACTGGATGGACGGGTACGGGGCGTGATCGGCATCGCCGATACCATCAAGGATGGCTCGCAGGAAGCCATCGCCGAGATGCGCCGGATGGGCTTGCAGGTGGCAATGCTGACGGGTGACAACCGCACCACGGCGGAAGCGATTGCGCGCCAGGTGGGAGTGGACCGGGTATTGGCGGAAGTGCTGCCGGGGGACAAGGCATTGGAGGTCAAGCGGCTGCAAGCCGAGGGACAGAAGGTAGCGATGGTTGGCGATGGCATCAACGATGCGCCGGCGCTGGCGCAAGCCGATCTTGGCATCGCCATCGGCACCGGCACGGATGTGGCGATGGCTTCTGCCATGGTGGTGTTGATCAGCGGCGACCTGCGTGGGGTGCCCAAAGCCATCAGCCTTTCGCGGCGCACCCTGCGCACCATCAAGCAGAACCTGTTCTGGGCTTTCATTTATAATATCATCCTGATCCCTGCGGCAGCGGTTGGGCTGTTGGTGCCAATGTTGGCAGCCGCTGCGATGGCATTTTCCAGCATCTTTGTGGTCAGCAACAGCCTGCGGCTGCGCAAAGCCAGGTTATAACCAGCGAAAGCGAACCCGATGCCCAACGACTCACCCGCCAAAACCACCATCAGCCGCGTCGACCTGACGGTCAGCGACCTGGCGAAGAGTTTGGATTTCTACACCAGCGCGCTGGGTTTTAGGATCCTCAAGCAGGCAGATTCCCAGGCGCTGCTTGGCGCAGGCACCACCAACGCGCTGCTGGCATTGCATGACGATCCACAAGCCAAACCGGCGCCAGGCAGCACCGGGTTGTATCACTTCGCGGTGCGGCTGCCAACCCGCCAGGCGTTGGCGCAACTGGTGTACCACCTGGCGCTGAAGGAAGTGCCGATACAGGGCTTTGGCGACCACGGGGCAAGCGAATCGGTGTACCTGGTAGACCCGCAGGGCAACGGCATCGAGATGTACCGCGACCGCCCGGAAAACCAATGGCAGCGAGACGATAAGGGTCAATTGCAGATGGGCACCGACGAGGTCGACCTGGACGACCTGCTGAAACTGGTGAGACCCGAAAAGGCATGGTCCGGCTTGCCGGAAGGCAGCAGCATTGGGCATGTTCACCTGCACGTCGCCGACCTGGAACAGAGCATCGCCTTCTACCGCGACATCTTGGGGATGCACCTGACCCAGCGTTACGGGTCGTCGGCAGCCTTTCTCGCTTTTGGCGGTTATCACCACCATATCGGCATCAACACCTGGGCTGGCAAAGACGCGCCGCCTCCGCCCGCGGGCAGCGCCGGGCTGCGATCAATCGATTTGCTGGTTACAGCAGACGGTGTAGAAGCGGTCAAAGAGCGGCTGGCGGGCGCCGGGTGGAGCTTTCAAACCGAGGCTGGCGGTCTGATCATCGAAGACCCTTCGCAAAACACGCTCCGCGTGATGCCGGCATGACCCAGACGGCTGGACCCGACCCACATTACCTGCAATATTCCCCACAGGGGCTGCAACCCATTCAGCAAACGCTGATCGATGAGCAGGCTGTCACGTTGAGCGTCAACGGCGCGGATTGGTTGACCTTTCAGTGCACGCCGGCAACACTGCAAGAACTGGCGGTTGGTTTTCTATTCAATGAAGCCATCATCAAGGCTATCAGCGAAATCGAGCACGCCAGGGTTTGCGACGACCACAGCAACGTGGACATCTGGTTGACGCACGCGGCGGAACGCCCGCCCACCTGGCAGCGCACCTCTGGCTGCACCGGCGGGGCAAGCGCAACGCTGCCTACCGACCTGGCACCGCTGCCGGTCGATTGGGAGGTGTCACCCAATGCGCTGCTGGCAGGCATGACAGCCCTCTACCAGGTGGAAGGTTTGTACCAGCAATACCGCGGGTTGCACTGCTCGGCGCTGTTCGACGGCGAGCGCATCCGTCTGCACGCCGCCGACATCGGGCGGCACAATACGCTGGATAAACTGGCAGGGATGTGGATGATCTCGGGCGAACGGGTGGAAAAGCCCACCCTGTTGACGACCGGGCGCGTGAGCAGCGAGATGCTGCACAAAGCCGCCCGCATGGGTTGCGGCGTGGTCGTCTCGCGCACCACACCCACCCGCCTGGCGGTGCGCTCGGCGCAGGCGCTGCGCGTGACGCTGGTGGGATATGCCCGGCGGGATTCGTTCGTGATCTATGCCGCGCCGGAGCGCATCCGGGCAGGCATGCCGGCGGGGTCACCCCAGGCGTTCGATCAGGATCAGGCTCAAACTGATTCCGAAGGTTAACACCAACAGCGATAAATCCCCCCAGTGGAAGACAACATCCTTGACATAGGTGCGCCTGGGCGCGGCGCCGAAAGCCCGGCAATCCATTGCCAGCGCCGTGGTTTCGGCTTTTCGCAAACCGTTGACCAGGATGGTGAATATATAGCGTTGCCACCGCTTGAAGCGATGCCCC
>JABLXM010000023.1 GCA_013177815.1 Anaerolineae bacterium
CACCTCACGCGCCAGCGCGTCGGGGCGCAGGTGGTTGATGCGCCGACCCTCCAGCCAGACTTCGCCTCCTGCCAGCGGTAACACGCGGCTGATAGCGCGCAACAGGGTGGTCTTGCCGGCGCCATTGGGACCGATAACCGCGGTCACTGCGCCACGGGTGAGTGAAAAATCGATATCCTGAAGGATAACCTGTCCACCCAACATCACTGAAACGCCCTTTACCTCAAGCATCATGACCCACCATTGACGCGGTTGCGCCGCAGCAACCAGAGGAAGAATGGTCCGCCCGCCAAAGCGGTCAGAATGCCGACCGGCACTTCTTGTGGCGCCAAGACAACGCGGGCGAGAATATCCGCGAACAGCAGCAACGCGCCTCCGGCGATGAGGGAGAGCGGGATAAGGTGACGGTAATCGTTGACCCACACCAGGCGAATGATATGCGGCACGATCAACCCCACAAAGCCGATGATGCCGGAAAATGATACCGCCGCCGCAGTTGCAAGCGTGGCAGATGCCACCACGAAGAAGCGAACACGGTTGACCGCAACCCCCATTTGCTGCGCCTGTTCCTCGCCGAATTGCATCACGTTCAGGGCGTGCCCGTGCACTAACATGCCCGCCAAGCCCAAGAGCACGTAAGGCAGGACCGCGATGACCGGCAGCCAACCACTCATGGTGGCGCCTCCCAACAACCAGACGATGGCGCGCCGCACCTCATCGACCGCCTGGATCATGAGAAAAGAGGTCAATGCGGTGGCAAACGAACTAACCGCCACACCGGCAAGGATCAGATTGGTGGTCGATACGACGCGGTTGATATGCGCCAGCCAGTAGACCACCACCACAGTGCTCAAGGCACCAATGAAGGCAGCCATTGGGATAACCAGCAACCCCGCCAGCGAATAGGGCCATTGGATGCTCATGGCAATGACGGCACCCAAGCCTGCGCCGGATGCCGCGCCGATCAGGTAAGGGTCCGCCAGCGGGTTGCGGAACAAACCCTGATAGGCGGCGCCACTGCCCGCCAGCGCGGCGCCGGTGAGCATCATCAAGATCGAGCGTGGGATGCGCAAATCGAACAGAATGGTCTCATAGACTTTCGAACTGGTCGACCCGCCTGCAACCCTTTGCCACAGCGTGTCGACCAGTTCAAGTGGGGAGATATTCACGCTGCCAACAGCGATGCTGAGCACAAACATCAACAATAATGTGATGCCGGTGACCCAATAGCCGTTGCGCGCGCCTTTTCTCATTGCTGCAACTCTACTTCCGGATGCAAGAGCAACACAAGTTGTTCCAAGCCATCCACCAGGCGCGGAGCGGGACGGCTGACCAGATTGTCATCAAACGGGTAGACATGCGCCAGCTTCACGGCTTTGATAGAATCCCAGCCCGGGCGCGCACTGACCTGCTCCGGCGTGACCCCGTAGGCGGAATCGCCCAACAATATGATATCGGGATTCTGCAAGAGGATCTCCTCCTGGCTAATCTGTGCATAGGCGCCATCCAAAACGCCGCCGATATTGATGCCGCCCGCTTCAGTGATGAGCGTATCGATGAAGGTGTTCTGCCCGGCAGTCCACGGCTTGGCGGGGTCCGATCCATCCAGTTCGTAGAACACCAGCGGTTTCTCAGGGGCATTGGCAGCAAGTTCGCGGGCAACCTGAACCCGGTCAACCAAATCTTCCTTCAAAGCAGCAGCTTCGTCCTCGCGCCCAACCATACTGCCAACCAGGATGAGTTGGTCGAACATCCCTTCCAGCGTGACAGGGTTCTTCAAGTAATAAACCCGCAATCCCAAATCCTGCATGGATTTCACCTGCTCGGGTGTGTTGATCTCCGCTGCGAGTATCAGATCCGGCTCGAGCGCCGCGATGGCTTCCAGCGTGTAATCTCCCATCGAGCCGCCAACACTGGCAACGTCCTTCACTTCGGGCGGGTAGTCGGAAAACTCATCCCGACCGACCACCTGACCACCAGCGCCGATGCTGAAGAGGATCTCGGTGATCGACGGGGCAAGGGAAACGATACGCTGCGCCGGTCCTTCGAAAGTCACCTGCCTGCCAAGACCATCGGTCAGGACCATCTCCGGCGATGAAGTGGGCGCCGCGCTCAGCGGCGTGCAAGCCGCCAATAGCAAAACCAACGTACCTATCAGTAATAATTTAACCTTCATTCGTCATCTCCATTTATTCAAAATTCGTAAAGAGGAGCATATCGCGTTGCAGGGATACCAAACGACTTGAATAAAAACCTCCCTGCCGCAGAAGACAGAGAGGGGGTTGGTATGCCAATGCCACCAGTTCCCACCTCCTTCACGCGAGGTCGTGGAAAACGCTTCTCAGGTGGGCGACCTGGCTCATGCAGTCTGGCTGCATTTACAGTTGCGCGACAGCACCGGACTTTCACCGGTTTCGCCTTTAATCCTACCATCCGGGGTTTTATAGAACCCGGGAAGCGAATATTCAATTATCAGTATTATACAACCCGCTTAAAGAGTGTCAAGACTACTTGCGTCTTCCGAACAGGGCGCGGATCAAAAACATGCAGCCGATCGCGATCAACACAACAGACCAGATGGTCTGCCAGGGGAACGCTTCACCCAACGCCAAATTGAGCAGGATGACTGCCAGAATCAGTTTGGCAAGCAAACCGCGTCTGAAAGCGGGAATTAGGGCGCGCAGCAACACCTCCACAAGCATCAACGCCGCAATGCCCAGCAAGATGACACCCCACGGAACGGGCAGGAACCAGAAATCGCCGACACGAACCGGTTGTTGTGCACCCAGGTATTGTTCCAGCAAGCCGGTTGAATGTGCGAGTAAAACGGCACCCATCCATATCAGGATCAGCGCCCAAATGACAGCGCCCAACAAGCCCTTGCGAATCTTACGCGGCTTTTGCGATGCAGGTTTGGGCGGCGCGGCAACTGTGGGCTCAATCATCTCGTCAGGCTTGTCAGTCATTGCAGTCACTCCCTACTAATGCTTGCGGAATTGCTTGGCGCCGGCAGCCAACCGCCACTGCTTGACGAGTTTGGCAAATTCGACCATATAACGGGTGCGGTTGACTCCTGAGTCCTCCAACCCGGTGATGGCTGCCTGGATCTCCTCTGCAATTGGTTCGCTCATCCCCTCGGCGCGAACCTGGTCAATCCATGTCTGACGCTTGTCATCCAACGCATTCATTTTTTCCAGGAACACGACGATCTTTTTCTCTTCAGGTAAATTCTTAGGCGGCATGATAATCCTCTCTCAGTAATTATACACACTCCCACCAATGAACTCACGCAGTACCGAATCGACCGGCACGACAGCCTGGTCGGGAGTAGCCACGATGCGTGATAGCACATGATGACAGCGCAAGGCGCGCTCGAAAGCATCCTGGCGCAGTGGGTCATCCCGGTAGATATCGACCCAGGATGAAAATTGTGGAAACAAAGCCGGTTTGTAGAGCGACAGTTCATACGGCATGGCGCTATTGATGATGGCATCACATTCCATAACATGCGGGATGATATGCCGCATCTCGCTGGATCGGACATAGTGCCAATGCTCAAGCGTCTTGGTCGGGTCATAGGCGCGAAACGAGGCATCGCGCAACATACGACGCATCAGACGGATATCGGTCCAACGAATAAAGTTGCCGGTTTCATCCTTCATCTGGAGGAGCGGCTCAAGATAGACCTTGAACTTCTGTTCATCCGGCACCGAGCGCGTCATATCCGGATACAACCCGTGCAAACTGTCTATAAGGATAACCTCATCTTCCGCAACCTGCATGGGGGTGTGATTCAACTCACGCTGACCGGTTTTGAAATCGTAATTCGGGATCATGACCCGTTCGCCAGCCACCAGACGGCGCAGATGTTCATCGATCAGGTCAAGATCAAGCGCCTGGGGGGTTTCAAAATCGTAATCGCCAAACTCATCTTTTGGATGTTCCTCAAGGTCGAAGAAATAGCGGTCAACGTTCAGGGTGACCAATTTCATCCCCATGCGCGCCAGGCGCTGGCTTAGCTTGATGGTGGTGGTGGTCTTGCCGGAAGAGGATGGACCACTGATGAGGATCAATTTTAGCTGCTGGCGCCAGGCGGCGATGGCGTCTACCGCCTGGTCGATATCCCCATGGTACGCCGCCTCGGAAGCCGTGATGACCTCGCCCAGTTCACCCGCCGCAATGCGCCGGTTCAAGCCAGAGATGGTATGCACGCCATGATCGATTGCCCAATCGAGCGCGTACCAGATCTTTTTCCACGGGATACTCTCCGAAAGTCGTCCCCCTTGTGAAGCCTTGCCCTGCCGAAGCCGGCTGCGCTCATCGCGATAAAGGATATACGCCTTGGCAACACTGGCATGACCATTCTCGATGAGCACCTTTTCAACCGCGTCCTGAATTTCTTCGATGTTGGGCATATATCCAGGCGGATGATTGGCTTGGAGCAAGGAAATAACCTGAACGGTCAAGGCTTCTGCAATGGCTCGATCCCTGCCGCCAACCGCCACCGCAGCCCGATAGATGGCGTTGGTGATACGTTCAGGATTGAACGGCACCACCGCGCCACTGCGTTTGATGACACTGGTTATATCAGCCATCCTAACCTCACCTGGTCTGGTACACCAACCGCCGGAGAAGGCTTATTTGAAAGGACTGGAAGCTGCAAGCGCCAACAATGCCTCACGCAACTTGGGATTTTCCGAGAGCAGGCGATATTGCAGCAGACGCATGACGGTCGAAAAATCCTTCCATTCGGCAACGATGCCTTTTTCGCCACCAACCACCTCAAGACCCTCATGAACAGCAGCGCGAACCAGTTCGCCGGCGGTCTTCTGGCTCAATTCGGCTTCCATTTCTTCAAGTATCTTGCGCAATTCGCCGCGATCCAACCAGATGCCTTCACAGTGCGGGCAAATATCGATCTGCACCTGACTGTTTGGCGGCGTCACCAACGCCAAGCCATGCTGGCAACTGGGACAATGGGCTGTAGCATGTGAATCAACCTCGAAGAGATCCTCTTTTTGCCACAACCTGGCGTCCATCCAGGCGACATCGCTTTCGACATCTTCTACAATAGCAGCCAGTTCGCCGCTGCGCAGCCAGACGCCACCACATTGCGGGCATTCATCCACCTGCGTGTGACCCAGGATCTGGTGCTCAAGCGCGGCAGCACATTTCGGACAATTCATCGTACACCTCGTACACTATTCTCGTATTGCCTTGATGTAAGTGTATCACAGGGTCACGGGGTGCGCTCCGACGAACACTTAACACTTGCCTGTGATAGAATCACTCAACATCTTCATGCAGGGAGACAAAGGAAAACCATGCTCATCGATCGCTTTGGTCGCCAGGTGACATACCTGCGAATCTCGGTTACCGATCGCTGCAATTTGCGCTGCGTTTACTGTATGCCATCAGACGGCGTGACGCAAAAGACGCATGAACAGATCATGCGCTACGAAGAGATCGCCCAGATCGTGGGGGTGTGCGCCGCCAATGGCGTGCGCAAAGTGCGCATCACCGGCGGGGAGCCACTGATTCGCAAAGATCTACCCGAGCTGATCGCGATGATCCATGCCACCCCCGGCATCGAAGATATCAGCCTGACGACCAACGGTATACTGCTGAATGGGATGGTGGAAGCGTTGGCGAGCGCCGGGTTAAAGCGCATCAACATCTCGCTGGACACTTTAGAGGCGGGAAAATTCAGCCGCATCACACGCGGCGGGTCATTCTCCCGCACCTGGGAGGGCATCCTGGCGGCAGAAGCAGCCGGGCTGACGCCGATCAAATTGAATGTCGTCGCCATGCGTTCGGTCAATGATGACGAACTGCTCGCAATCGCCAACCTGGCACTGGAGCGCGGGTGGCATGTGCGCTTCATCGAACTGATGCCAATCAACAACCAGCAGACCTGGGGTGACGGCTTTCCAGAACCTTCCGCGATCTATTTTTCAACCAACGAGATTTTTGAAATTCTCAAACCGCTGCAACTGGAGCCGCTCGCTTCGGCGGACGGGTGCGGTCCGGCGCGGGAGTACCAACCCCGGCACGGCGAGGGTGTGATCGGGTTCATCACCCCGGTCAGCGAGAAGTTCTGCGATACCTGCAACCGGCTGCGCATCACTGCCGACGGCAACCTGCGCCCGTGCCTGTTGAGCGATATCGAGATACCGTTACTGCCTGCCCTGCGCGCCGGCGAGCCGATCCTGCCCATCCTGCAACAGGCAATCGACCTGAAACCAAGCGGGCACGAACTGGCGACATCCAACCGACCGCTGACCCGCTGTATGTTACAGATCGGGGGGTAGGCGCATGAAGATCGCCGTCATCACGCCTTCCAGGGTGCCTGCCACCACTGCGAACAGCATTCAGGTAATGAAAGCGACCCACGCGTTGGCGCAGGCAGGTCACCAGGCGCGCCTGTGGGTGCCCGGAACGACAGGTGTACCCTGGCAAAGGCTGGTTGAGCAGTATGGCTTGGCGGATACGTTCGAAATCTCCTGGCTGGCATCCCGCCCACGACTGAGGCGCTACGACTTCATGTGGGGCGGGTTTCGCCAAGCCCGGCGATGGGGCGCCGATCTCATCTACACCTGGATGGTGCCGGTGGCATGGATGGCGGCAAGCGCCGGGTTACCTTCCATCATTGAAATGCACGGACCCCTGAGCGGCAGGCTGGCACCCGGATTTTTCCGCCGCTACCTCAAAACGCCGTCGAACAAACGGGCGCTTGTCATCACACAGGCGCTGCAGGAGATGCTGGCAACGGCGTTCCCCAATTTGGGTCTGACCGCGATAACGCAAATCAGCCCGAACGGCTTCGATATGGAAGCCTACCGCGACCTGCCGGAGCCATCCGAAGCGCGCGCACACCTGAACCTGCCGCAAGGTATGACAGTAGCTTACACCGGTCATTTTTACCCCGGACGCGGGATGGACATCCTGCTGGCATTGGCGAAGCACTTCCCCCAGATAAATTTTTTGTGGGTTGGCGGTCATGCGGAAGCGATCGAGACCTGGCGCGCGCGGTTGGAACGAGAAGGGATCAACAACATTACACTGACCGGTTTTGTGCCAATGGCGACGCTGCCGATCTACCAGGCAGCGGCTGAAGTGCTGGTGATGCCATACGAACGCGTGATCAGTGGATCCAGCGGCGGCGACTCAGCCGCTTATTGCAGCCCGATGAAGATGTTCGACTACCTGGCGAGCGGGCGCGCCATCCTCAGCAGCGACCTGCCGGTCATCCATGAAGTGTTGAACGAGGGGAACGCGGTCTTTTGCCCGCCGGAAGACGCCGGCGCCTGGGTGGATGCCCTGGGCAGCCTGATGCAACACCCAGAACGCATCACGCGCCTATCCGCTCAAGCCAAAACCGACGCGTCAGATTACACCTGGCTGGCAAGGGCTCAAAAAGCGCTGGCGGGATTTTCCTGATGGAACGCCAATAAATTCTTTCAATTGAAGAACAGAAAGTTATGGTCCTCCAGCGAGAAAGCCTGGAAGCCAAAATCCTGCATGCGCGCCACCATGGCGGCGGTATCCTTCTCGGTGTAATGCCCGATGGCATGGTGGTGAAACTCGATGAAAATCTGTGCAAAGGGCGTAAAATCCTCGCGCCGCGCCTGGCTGATGAGGGCATATTCAGCGCCTTCCAGGTCCAGCTTGAGGTAATCGGCGCGCTGCAACCCCAGGCGACCAAGCAACGTCGTCAGGGTGCAACCCTCCACCTCGTAGGAGCGGGTGTGGTCGCGACGGATATTGGTATGGTCATCGAACAGCGAGCCGCTTTCATGCTCCTCGCTCTCATGGAAGACCAGGGTCCCATCGCGCCCGGCAACCGCAACCGGCACATGTGTGAACCTGCCCTCCAGTTGCCCTGCCAGGAGCTTCAACGCCGGCGCGTGTTTGCGAGTGGGATCGATGCCGTAGGCGTGCAAGCCGTACTTGTTGATCAGGTGGACGGAGAGGTCGGCTTCGAAACCGCAGCCGGCATCCAGCACGACCGACGCTTGGGTAAACCGATCGAGATACAAATAATTCGGCGGCACGCATATGACACCGCTCTTACGCGCCAACTGCCGCCGGTAAGTCTTCTTCAATTCGCGGCTGACCTTGCGAAAGCCTCTCTGAACAATCGTCATATCATCAGTCCCATTTTCATGATGGTGATGTCAGGAATTTTAGCACATACCCGTGATATTAAATTTGGAACATTTCTTGCAGCAATTACGTCAATGATCCTGCAATATGCGGTTACGCCGCATCTACAGTCATGAGATTCAATATCCACCTCATTATAGGAGGAGCACATGGATCTAAAACAAACTCTGGGGGTTCCATTCATATTACTCCTGATGGCAGTCATGGCTTGCAACCTGCCGCTGTGGTACAACGGGACGCCAACGCCTGATGAGGCAGAACAAACGTTGACCAGCGTGGCATTGACGGTCTCGGCTGTTCCGACCAGCGGCAATTCGCCGACTCCTGGCGGTATTGCGACCAACACGCTGGCACCGACCCCCGTCCCACCCACACCCATACCACCTACACCTGTACCACCCACTGCCGTGCCATGCGACCAGGCAACCTTCATCGCGGATATTACCATCCCGGATGGCACACAGATGGCGCCCAACCAGAATTTCACCAAGACCTGGCGATTAAGGAATAGCGGGTCCTGCACCTGGAGCACGTCATATCAAATCATCTTCGCCAGCGGCGACGCGATGGGCGCACCGGCAGCGTTCAATATGCCGGGAAGCGTTGCGCCCAACCAAACGATCGATATTTCGATCAACATGACCGCACCAGGAACACCCGGGACCTACCAAGGCAACTTCCTGATCCGCAACACTTCCGGCGCCACCTATGGTGTTGGGACTTTCGGCTACACCGTGCCATTCTTCGTCAATATCAAAGTGATCGCGCCAGGTGTGACGCCCACCCGAACGAGCACATCTCCAAGCGAGACCCTGATCTACAGTTTCGTGACCAACTACTGCCTGGCGGAATGGATCGGAGGCGAGCCGGCAGTGGTGCTGCCCTGCCCCGGCAACGACAGCGATGGTGATGGCTATGTGCTCAAGCTGAACAACCCGACGATGGAAACCAACAACGCCGCCGGGAGCGCCAGCCTGGAAACGCGTCCGAAATGGGTGGACGACGGCGTGATCACAGGCAAATTTCCCGCCATCCTCATCCAGAACGGCTATCGCTTCCGCGCCAAGATTGGCTGCCTCAAGGATGCCGACGCATGTAACGTCAACTTCCAAGTGAACTATCGTGAAGGTGGCGGAACGCTGCAAACCTTAGGCACCTGGAACGAGATCTACGACGGGGCATTGCAATCGCTGGACATCGACTTGAGTTCGCTGGCGGGCAGTTCGGTCGAAATCGTACTGGCGGTGGCAGCGAATGGCTCCACCAGCGAAGATTGGGCGGTGTGGATCGACCCACGGATCGTGCAATAGGATAAAACGGGGGCGTTGCTAACGGCGAGCAACCCGCCATCATGCTCACCAGCCCGGCAGGGACGGCGCAATGACCCGTCCCTGCTTATTATTAATCATTAGCAGCATAGCGTGCCGCAAGCGGCAATACGAAATCAACTATAATCATAGGCAGCAACTTTCATGAGTATCAACGGTACATTATCAAGAATTGAGGTGTGATCATGACAAAGAGCAATCTGCTGGCGACATCGGGTGAATATTTATCCTACCTTGACGACTGGCTCGCCGGTTTACCCGAAATCGCATTAAGCGAGGTGGTTGGCGACCCCAACACGTGCGCGATCATCTCCGTCGACGTAATCGAAGGCTTCTGCCACGTTGGACCACTGGCGAGCCCGCGGGTGGCGGATATCGTGGCGCCCATCACGCGCCTGTTCGAAAGCGCTTGGGCACTGGGTGTGCAGCATTACATCCTGACACAGGACGCGCACTTCCCGGATGCGGTGGAGTTTGCGCAGTTCCCGCCGCACTGCGTGCGCGGCACACACGAAGCCGAGACAGTTCAAGCGTTCAAAGACCTGCCATTCTTCAATTCGATCACCGTCATGGAGAAAAATTCGATCGCCTCGGGGTTGAACACCGACCTGGATGGCTGGGTACGCGACCATCCAGAGGTAACAACGTATATCACGGTTGGCGATTGCACCGACCTGTGCACTTACCAACTGGCAATGCACCTGCGTTTGGATGCCAACGGTCGCCAATTGCAAAGGCGCGTCATCCTGCCGGTGGACTGCGTGGATACTTATGACATTCCCGTCCAGGCAGCGCTGGCGGTTGGCGCCTACCCGCACCCGGCTGAACTGCTGCACGCCATATTCCTCAACCACCTGGCGCTCAACGGGGTCGAGGTAGTCAAGCGGATGGGTTAGGTCATGCAGCAAGCCAGCCTCTTTCCGGCTACAGCCATCAGCGTCAGCGAGATCACGCGCCACATCCAAGGCCTGTTGGAGGGTGATGGCGTACTGCAGGATGTGTGGGTCGCCGGCGAGGTCAGCAACCTTTCGCAACCGCCATCCGGGCACATCTATTTCTCCATCAAGGACGAACGGGCAGGCTTGAAATGCGTCATCTGGCGCACCGCCGCGACCCGGCTGCGACACCACTTGCAGAACGGCGCCGCCATCGAAGCACATGGCTATGTCGGCGTCTACGAACGGGACGGCATCTACCAGTTGTACATCGATGACCTGCGCCCCGCCGGCGAAGGCTGGCTTTACCAGGAATTTCTTAGACTGAAGGCTGCGCTGGAGGCGGAAGGGTTGTTCTCCGAAGAGCGCAAACGCGTACCGCCGGTATTCCCGCAAACCGTGGGCATCGTCACCTCGCCCACCGGCGCCGCGCTACAGGATATGCTCAACACGCTTTCGGCGCGCTACCCACTGGCGCAGGTCATCCTGGCGCCATCCTCGGTGCAGGGTGACAAAGCACCGGGTGAGATCGTATGCGCGCTGAATGCACTGAACAAAATCGATGCGGTGGATGTGATCCTGCTGGCGCGCGGCGGCGGATCGTTGGAGGACTTATGGTCGTTCAACGACGAACGGGTGGTGCGCGCGGTGGCAGCCTCGATCAAACCGGTCATCACGGGTGTAGGGCATGAGACGGATTTTACCCTGGTGGATTTCGCCACGGATGTTCGCGCGCCAACCCCCACGGCGGCTGCGGTGGCAGCCGTGCCGGACCAGTTCGAACTGAGGAACGCCATTAGCGACCTGGACAACCGACTGACGCTGATATTTGACTCCGCCATCCAACAACGGCAGCAGGCATACAGGATGGTTACGCACCGGCTACTGCGAGCCTCGCCCGGGTTACGCATCCGCAGCGAGCGCCAACGGTTGGGCCAACTGAACAACCAGGCAACGCTGGCGCTCAACCGTCACCTGCAAATCCTTGCGACCCGCAGCCGTAGCCTGGAAAGCCAACTGAAATCCCTCAGTCCCACGGCTGTGTTGGGGCGTGGTTACGCCGTGGTCCGCGATCAACAGAACCAGCTTGTGCGCTCGATCGCGAACGTTCGAACGGATGATCGTTTGGATGTGCAAGTGCTCGACGGGAATTTTGCGGTAAAGGTGAGCAGTGACCCCTTACCACGCAGGAATAAGGAGAACGGTAATGAACGATAAGCCGGTAGATGACCTGACCTTCGAACAGGCACTGGCAGAATTGGAAACGATCGTGACTGAACTGGAACAGGAAGCGATCGATCTGGACCATTCCATCCGCCTGTATGAACGCGGGCAGGCGCTGGCGCAACGCTGCAATATGCTGCTGGAGCAGGCAACATTGCGGGTGCGCCGGTTAAACGACGATGAAATGGCACAACTTAACGCATGATCTTTCGCCAATTGTTCAATAACCCGGTATTGATCGCCTCGATGGCGGCGTGGTTCCTGGCGCAGTTGCTCAAAGTGCCGATCCACTATCTGACCTACCGAAAATGGCACTGGGGGTTATGGTTCAGCAGCGGCGGCATGCCCAGTTCGCATACGGCGCTGCTGGTAGCCGCCAGCACATCGATCGGGCTGTTCGAAGGCTTCGACACCGCCCTGTTCGCGCTCTCGGTAGCAGTCGCGATGGTGGTGATGTATGACGCAGCAGGTGTGCGCCGGCAGGCGGGCATCCAGGCGCAGCGCATCAATCAATTGATCACCGAATTCTTCAGCGGTCACCCAATTTCTGAGGAACATCTAAAAGAAGTACTCGGGCACACGCCCCGGCAAGTGGTGGTCGGGTTCCTGCTGGGGATCACAATCGCAATTGTCACGTGGCTGCTATGGTGAGTCAGCGTTGATCGGGGAATAAACGGCTGACGCCAGCTTCCGCCGCGCCCGACGAGCCTTTTTTGCTCCCCAAAAGGTCATCCCAGAATACCTGGTCATAGCGGCGCGACCGGATGGGCAGCGGCATGGGCACCCCCCAACCCAACAGCAGCACCTCTTCCTTGGGTTGCAGGCGCGAGAGCATGCCCCGCAAGACGTCACGTCCCGCCAAACCGGACAGCACGGCGGAGATATCGGCGTCATCGCCCAGCCAGCCGCTGATGCGCGTGCCCAACTGCGACATCACCTCGTCGTAGATCTGGGAGGGACGCTGGTCGATGATCAGCAAGGTGACATAGTACTTGCGCATCTCGCGGGCAATGGTGCTGAAGGTGGTCTGGAGCGCCATTTCGCGGTTCAGCAGCTTATGCGCTTCTTCCACGACGATCACGAGCGGGCGCGGTTCCAAGCTGCCGGACGCGGCAGAGCGGAACTCGTTGGTCTGCTGTTCCCAAACCGCCCGGATCTTGCGCGTCAACAGGTTGGTGACAAAGAGGTAATCCAGGTCTGACTCGTGTTTGCCAAAGGACAGCACGACGTGCCGCCCCGCTTTGAGGGCGTCCACGACCTGAGCAACCGAATCCGCCGGTGCGCTTTCGACGATATAGGGGGCGTGGAAAAGGCGCGCAAGTTTGCTGTGCAAGCCCTCGGCAGCCATGACGTTGACGCCGTTCTGGTTCGCCCAGAATGCAACGCTATCCGGCGCGGGAATCTTCTTGCCGTCCTCGTCCTCGATCACGGCGCCAGAACGCATATGTTTGAACTGGGTGTACCAATGCTTGCCCAGGCTACTTTCGAGCGCATCCAGAGTGGTGGGCGTGGTCTCTTTGAGGTTGAGTTCGCGGGTGAGCAGTTCGATATCCACTGAGGTGATATCCCGCTCATCGATCACCAAATTGAAATCCGGGTTCATGCCGCGGATGTTGGCACCGCTGCCCAGACCGACGAGTTGCACCTTGGCGCCGAATTTAGTCTTGAGACCGATCACCTTCTCGTTGGTGTCCGAAGCGGTATCATCGACGCCATATTCGTTGTGCATGTCGAAGATCAGCACGGATGCCTGATTGTGCTTGATCAGACCCGCCAGGATGATGCGGGTGAGGAAGGATTTGCCCGTGCCGGTGGCGCCGAAGATGCCGGATGAGCGCTGCACGAACTTTTTTAGATTGATACAGATGGGCAGACCCTGTTCGCGGCTGGTGCCGATGGCAAAATTGCCTTCTTTGGCTGGGTCGCCGAATATCTCGGCGATATCGCCGGCGCCCGCCATGCGCACCCGGGCATGATGCGCCGGGATGGTCTTGACCGGCAGCGGCTGACGATTCTCTTCGCCATGCTCACGTTGCCATTGCATGTAATTCGGATCGTCCAGGTCCGGACCGCGTTCCAGCATCAGCGCCGGTAACACCACCAGGTTGGTATACAGCGTTTGACCGTGCAGCAAGCCGGAGAGATTGCCCGGCAGGCGCTCCTCGGATTGCTCATCGGCAAAACGCGGGTCGGTGGAACCCAATTGCATATCGGTGACGAGACCGTAAAACAGCCAGCCATCGCCCTCGACGACGACAAAACTGCCCTCCTGCACCTGCTGGGGTGCCACCGTCAGCCGCACCCGCAACTGATCCTTCAGACTGCCACCAACGATATAGCCCAGGTATTCGGGTTCCGGTGAAGGGGCGTTTGCGACCAGATGATTGCTCATTGGGACCTCGCTGTGGTGGATTGCGGTGCGCCCTGGAACAGACCGGTATCGCCGAGGGCGGAAAGGACACTCATCAGCGCACCATAGTCATCCCGCAGCAGCACGATCAACTCGCGGGTGGCGTCATGGCGCCAATCAGGTCGCCCGGACTGGGCGTGAGCGACCGCCGCCAGGCGCAGGTGCGCCGCCAGCAGTTCCCCCACCGGCAGGTCGCCGGCGCGCAAGACATGGCGGAAGTAGCCGAAGCGTCCATGAGCGGTGAAACGGCACAATTCCGCCGGGGTGCAGGCAAAGATGCGGTCCAACGTCAGCGGTGGACGCGGCGGCAGCAGATGCATGATCTCGCCGCGCAATTCGTAGCCGGTGAACAGGACGCTGACTTCCACCGGGACGTTGCGGTTGACGCGATTATCCTGAATGACCTGTTCGTTGATGGCAGACGCGGTCGCCAACTGGCGCACCAAGCCATCGTCATCGATATGGATATCGTAAATCAACCCGTAAATATCATAGCCATCTTCCAGCGGAATGCGAACCATCCCGCCGAATTCCGGCGTCTCCATCTGGGTAACTTTACAGCCCACCACACAACCGGCGGTGCCGGCTCTCAACAAGCGTCCGATCTCGATCGCGTTCATGACTGATACCTCGTTCGGTCCCCGGAATGGTCTTTATGGAACTGTTTATGCGAGCTGGTCTGCAACGGTATACCGTTGCGCATCATCTCATACTGGATCATCGACTCCAACTGCCGGTGTTCATCGTAGGTCACGACCGCGATCTCATGCGCGCGGTGGAGCACGTAAGGGTACGGTCGGGCTCCCAGTTGAGCGGATTGGCTCGCGATGACCGCGTGCAACAGGTCGAGTTGGGCAGCATCCGCAGCCAGCCAAGCTGGAATCTCGACCCGCGCCATGGCAGGCATGTCGGGTCTGCCCAGGTTAAGATAGAAGAAATGCAGCGCGATCTCACCGGTGAAACTGGCGGCTGATCTGGATTGGATGCCGAAGACTGCGCTGCGCTGACCGGGCTGCAACACATCCTGGAAGAGCAGCGCATCCGAGATGCCCCGCAACGGTCTGGCGCCGTTGATCTCCGGCTTATATAACGGGTGCGCCAGTTCGAGCAGGCGCACCAGCAGGTCGGCGCGCGGTCGGTCGACATATCCCGCACAGAGGATGCGATGGGATGCCATATCCTGAAGCGTCCCAAGATACTTCTGGAAGTATTCCTGATAGCGCTGTTGGCTGCGCGGCTCACGGAACAACTCAAGCGGTCCATCGGTCAACGTGACGACCGGCGCAGCTTCGTCCTTGGCGAGACGGAGCAGGGCAGCCCGTTCTTCATAATCACGCATCAGCGCCACAACTTCTTCCCCGATCATGCCCTGGTCGGTATACAGTTCCTGGTCGCCCAACAAACGGCTTTCCACCCGTTCCGACGGCACGGCGTCATCAGCCAGCACCATGCGAAAAACACCAATGTTGATGACGCCAAATTCAACCGCTGCATGGCGGTCCGGATTGACCTGTGAGCCATCCGCAGCCAGTATCACCCGTGGGAGCGGCGCATCGACCGGTGTGTGGGCGAAGTCCAACCGTTCCAACGCCGGTATGGCGCAACGCAGGTTCTGGTTGGTCTGCAACGCCTGGGCGAGACGCTGCCCTAGCCCATCGAGGTCGGCAGCGTAATCTTCGAACAACCGGCGTGCTTCAAGGCGACGTTGCTCCAATTTTTCCAACCGTTGTGGTAATTGCGCCCCCATCTCGCGAATTTGCCCCTGGATGTGTTGAAAGTTAACCGGCATGGCGCTTCCCCACAGTCTGGCTGAACATATGTTTTATGAATTATAACATAGGGTGGAATTTTAATTTCGAAGGGGCTGACTAAAAAACACGCTCGTCATGCTGAACGAAGTGAAGCATCTCATACAGGTTATGTATGATCCTTCGCTGCGCTCCCTGGCATGATTACCACGCCCTCCCGATGGAGGGCATCGGGAGGGCAAACGGATTGACGAGCATTTTTAATCGTCAGCCCCTCGGCTAACGCCTTATTTATTTATCGGCTATGGTTCCTGGACACCGACATAATCAAATTCGACGTTCACCTCACCCTGGCTGAAGGACATCACGCCCACGCCAAAATAACCATCGGTTAGGGTGTCATCTTCGATCACGAGGGGCTTTTTATCCGGACCCTGCACCTGCTTGCCATTGATCTGGAAAGCGAGTTCCGACCCATTGCACAACATGCCGATCACATTGGACTTATTGCGACCGTTGACCAGATCCAGCGTGGCAAAGCTCTCATAACCCGTCAGGAGATTGACATAGGGGACACGATTCTGCTCTTTCAGGACCGTGTCGTAGCGATAGACATTGAACCTGCCGGCGGAAACACCGCTGGTGGAGACGCGAAACTCGTACCAGCCATCATCCGAGGAACGGCAAATGATAGCAATGCCATTCTGCCCACTATTTATCGTTTCGAACTTGGCTTCGACGTAGACATTGTCATAAGTAGCGCCTTCGTATTCGACGTAATGATAAGTTTCGGGCGCCGGTAATTCGAACGCCAAACGACCAGAAAGTTCGTCGAAGTAGTATTTGGTCGAATCGCCGGCAGCGGTCCAATACGCCCAATCGCTGGAGAGTGAATCATCGAACTCCTCGGTGAAATACTTGGAAACCGGTTCCTCCGTTGGCGTTTCCTGAGTGGGCACAGGCTGGGTCGGTATCTCCTGGGTTGGTGGCGGCAGCGTGGGTACTTCGGGCGCAGTTGTGTCCTGCGGGGGTATGGCTGTCGGCTCTCCACCACCACCGAAAAGTTGACAGGACATCAGGACAAAAGCAGTAGCAATCAGCGGGACGACCAATCGTTTCTTCATTTGACGCCTCCTTTGATGATTAAGATATTAGGCAATTATAATTTATGTCGTGTTATATTCCTTATTTCGTTCCCCCTCTAAGGCGTCTTAAATTTAAAAAGAACACAACGAAGCATCTCATGTGGTTACGAGAGGCGCCTCGCTGCGTTCAAGGTAACGGGCTGCTTTGGGGACGGACAGCCCTGGCATCTACCAGCTTATACGTGTCGGCTGGGCGCGTACCACGAAAGGTCTAAGGACGACGCACCAACAAATAATCGTAGTTCAACACCGCTGGAAGTATCTCGGACGAGGTTGCGCCCAGTCCGACCAGCCCACCCTCGGTCAACGTGACATCGTTGATGTTGGACACTTCCTGATTGTTGATCTCCAAGATCAGGTTCGGTCCATTGCAGGTGGCGCGGATGAAATTGTTCTTGAGCGGGCGGGTTGCGTCCGTGATGCCGTGATCCAATTCGATATATGGATTCTTTTCATCAACATCCCTACGAGCCCGGTTGAAATAATAGACCGAGTATTCCAGAGTGCCGTTGATGCGGAATTCATACCACTCCGACAAGTCCGGCTTGGCGCGACACACCAACGCAATGCCATAATACACATTGCCGGTCGGCAGCACCTCTGTTTCCATGACGACGTTGGGGGTAGTCGGCTTCTGGAAGAAGGAATACATGTAAGTCTCTTTATCCTGGAGGTTGAATTTCAGCGTGCTGTCCTTCCATTCCAGTTTAGAGTAGACGCGTCCCTTGATCGCCTGGGTCGTAATAATATGCGCTTCAGACCAATCCGGGGAGATCAGGTCGAATTCCTCCAGCAGCGCCGGTTCCGCAGTTGGCGTGGGTGTGGCGGGCGGGGAAGTTGGGGTCATGGGCGGTAAGGTTGCAAATACCTCCGCAGTCGGCGCCGGCATGAACGGCAAACGGGTTGAGCACGCCATGGACGCCAGCAGCAACACAATAATCGGGATAATCAGTCGTTTATTCATCAATTCACTCCTTTGATTTCAGATCCAACCATCCGGTCATAACCTGTCACCCTCGGCGTGGCACAAGGACCAGATGCGACCCGGTTGAAGCTGTGCCCAAATCATAAAAGACAAGCCAGCAGGCATCCAGCACGCCGACTTTGAAAATAGATGACATTTATGAAAGGCAGTCGTCAGGTAAATGAAAACCCGGAACGACGATCGGGAAATCGGTGATCGCGCCGGGTGATTTTGAAGAATGACGTTTCGATTGGATCGCTATTCGGAAAACGGATCTACACCCGGGTTGGTGCCAGACCAATGGCAAACTGCCTTCTGGTACAGATTACACTCCAAACCGTGTGAACAGCGCTCGGCAATGATCCGGGGTGGCTGCTCCGGCATCCACTCGGCGGGGTAGACCACCTGACCCTGCAAGGATACTTCGCAATCCACATGATCACAGTAGATGACTTTGATGTCTTTCCATTCTTTTCCTGTCATCGCCTGCCTCCTCTTTTCAATCTGATCACGCATACCAATAATGTGGTGTTAACTGACATCATTATTATAGTTCAAACATTTTATCGCTGCACCAGCCCCAGGACGCGCCCGCGGAGGTCCAGGAAATAAACTTCACCTGCAGCATCCTGCCCAAAGGAACTGATATTTGCGCCGGTCTGGAACAACGATGTCGCAGTCCAGCCGGCGCCGCCATCCGGAATCAAGCCCCAGATATTACCGTTGCAATAATCGGCGAAGAGATAGACTCCCTGCCATTCGGACAGTTGAATGCCGCGGTAGACCACCCCACCGGTGATGGAACAACCCTGGGTGTGATCATACTCCCACACGGGATCGATGAGCGCCAGCCCGGCTGGCGCCTGACCTTCATACGAATGTACCCCTTCGCGGTAATCCCATCCAAAATTAACACCCGCCGGGCTACCGGCTGGCAGGAAATCCACTTCTTCATACTTATTCTGACCCACGTCGCCGATCCACAGATCGCCGGTGACGCGGTCGAACGAAAACCGCCAGGGGTTGCGCAAGCCCAACGCCCAAATTTCGGGCAGCCCGCCGCCGCCGGAATAAGGGTTATCCAGCGGGATGCGGTAACCGGTCTCCGGCTGATTGACATCGATACGCAGCATCTTGCCCAGCAAGCTATCCAATGACTGCGCATTGCCTTCGGGGTCACCGGCAGAGCCGCCATCGCCCAAGCCAATGTAAAGATAGCCATCCGGACCAAACGCCAACCCACCACCGTTATGGTTGCCATATGGCTGAGGCACCTGTATCAGGATGTACTCGCTGGCATCATCCGCCAAGAGCGGATCGGCGGAAACCCGGTAGCGCGCAATGACCGTATTGCCGTCTCGGTTGGTGTAATTCAGGTAGAAATACCCGTTGTGGGCATATTCAGGATGAAAAGCCAACCCCAACAAGCCCTGCTCGTTGCCGGCGGTGGTGATGCGACCGGACACATCCAAAAAAGCCGGCGCCAACACCTGACCGTCCTGGGTGATGCGGATGGCACCGGTTTGTTCGACAACGAAAAGACGCGTGCTGCCATCCGGCGGGGCGACCAGGGCTACCGGGCGACTGAAACCACCGGCGACCTCCTGCCAGGCGTAATTGGCGGGATTTGGGATTGACGGCACCGGTTGCGGCAACGCGGGCGTGGCGATTGCCTGTGGGGTGATTTGCGCCGCTGTTGGCTCAACGCCTGCGGCTGGCGGGAGCGCCTGCTCAACGATCGGGGTAGGGGACGGGGCGGGTTGTGGAGACGCCGCCGGAGAACAACCCGCCAAAATCATCAAGACCAGCACATTACCGATTATGAATTTTCTATACATGAATTTCCTTCGGCGACATCATGAAGTTCCGCCATCTTCCGGACCAACCTCATCGAATTCTGCATCGATGGCTTCGTCCCTCGGATCACTCCACTCACCGGGAACAACATTACGCAAAATATTACGATGTTCCCTCACCACCGGCTCAGGGCAAAGTTCGACGAAAAGGTACAATGCCAAACCAATGACACCAAAATCGTCGATAGGGGTGGGCAGATCAACCGGGTTGATCAAATAAGCGATGGAAGCCACCGGGATCAATTTCAGGAAGAAGTTCACACGGGCGTCGCCCATGAGGCGCCAGATCAACTTCAACTGTAACGCCATTTCTGGAAAAAATCCGCCATTGGGTGGCGATATCTGACCGGGTTTATTTTCTGACATATTCCACCTCGACTTTTAAATTATCTCACACCCTCTCCCGTTGCTTTTATGGGAAGAGAAGATGTATAACCATAACACATAACCACCACGATGCATTCCCAGAATTCTTGCGATCTTTTTTCTTATGCAGCAGGCGAGATCAACGTTCCGGTTCGATCGCTGATCCGCTGGTAGAAGACCTGAATTTGCGATCTGACGTAATGGATATCCGCGCGCTGCGCCACGATTTGCAGATTCGTTTCCGCTGCCTGCTGGCGCAATTGGGGTTGCTGCACAGCCTGGATCATTGCTTCCGCCGTACGTTCGACATCCTCCGGGGGCACCAGCAAGCCATTGAGTCCCGGCGTGACCCACTCACGCAGCGATTCGATATCACCCGCCACCGGCAAGCAACCGCACGCCATGCTCTCCAGAAGGGAATTGGGCGTGCCATCGTGCGAACTGATCGTCACCGAGCAAGTCGCATTCCAGAAAATGCGCCACAACTGCTCCTGGCTCATAAAAGGCAGCAGGTGCACATCTTCATGCAACTGTAATTCACTGACCCACTGCTGCGCCTGGGTTTGATCCTTCATGCCGGCACACCAGAATTTAGCCGCCGGGATCGACTTGAGCACCAGCGGGATCGCCCGGAAGAAGACATCGTTGTGCACGCTGCCGGGGCGAAAACCGCGCGGATTGACGATCAGCGGCACATCGGCAGGGGGCAAGGTCAACGGCAGCGGCACTGCACCATCACGGGCTTTGTGGATCTCTGCCAGATCGATGCCGCCGTTACCAGGCAGGCAGACATGCGGCTTTTCAGCGCTCAAGCCCCACAACTGCCCCAGGCGATGATCACGCCGGGTATCGGTCATCAACCCATCGCAACGACGCAACGTTCGGCGCGTCATGCGCTGCATGGCAGCCGAGCCCCAGGCATGCAGGGTCAGGTCATTGCCCCAGGTCGAAATAATGAGGGGGAACTGCTTGGGGGTGTAGGACGCCAACATGCCCTCATAAGGGATGCGCAAAGCATGCACCACATCCGGCGCCAGGCGTCTGACCAGCGCCTGATACGCCCCGCGGCGCAGCGAGAGGCTGAGCGGTCCCAGCAGGTAGCGCAACCGCATCAAACCGCCGCGGGTGCCGCCAACAACTTTGCGGGTCTGCCTTTGGACGACACCACCCTTGCCGCCCACCTGCGAGCCAGCCATGCCGCCGAAAGCCAACGGCATCACCACGGTCGTCACCGTATCTGGCAAAGGATCGCACGGGAAAGATGAGACCAGGATGACCTCATGGCGCAGTGAAACCAACCCCTGCAACCAGCGACGCGCAATCGGGCTGCGCCCATCAGCGACGACCAGAACGCGCATATTGCAGCTCCAATGCCAAATTGATCGCTTCGACGAAACGGTCTACCATGATATCCAAATTGACCTCGTCTTTCACCAGTTGCCAGGCAGCGCGACCAAAAGAATCCAGGCGCTCCGGATGGGTGAGGGCATCCTTCAAGGCGCTGTTCAGCGACGCCAGATTGCCCGGTTCAACCAACCAGCCGGTATCGGGCGTCACCAGGTCCTGCTGGGTGCCATCGCCTTCCGCCGCAATGACAGGCAAGCCGTGCGCCATGGCTTGTTGCAACGCCAAACCACCGGTGCCCGGCAGGACGAACAAGGATGCCCGCTCATACAGTTCGTCCAGGTCATCACCAAAGCGGCTGCCGAAAAAGCGGGCATCAAGGGCTAACTGGCTGGCAAGCCGTTCCAGGGGGAGTCGTTCCGGACCATCCCCGACGATCCACACTTCAGGTCTGATCTCGCGAGGCAGATCGGCAGCGGCGCGCAGCAGCAAATCGACCCGTTTCCTGGCTTGCAGCCGCCCAACATACAGGACGACCTGTTTTCTACCGGCGACCGCTGCACGCCGCACCCGGCGATCACCGCCGGGCGACCGAACAACGGCGTTGGGCGCCACGACAATCCGCTCCGCCGGGAAGCCCAGGCGCGCGTACTCTTGCGCACCACGCTGGCTATATGCAATGACGGCGTCCAGGCGTTCCAGCAGGGCATGCTGCGCTGAATGCGCCAACCGCGCGAACCAGCCACCACGTTCGGGGGCGCCCAAACCCCAACCAACCACCGCCCCACCCGATGCGCGCATCGCTGCGATCACACTCCCCAGCGAACGATTGCGGGCATTGATCTCGACCACCAGAACATGCGGTTGGAATTGACGCACCCAATCGGTGATCCCAGGCTGCCGATACAGGTAGAATTTTCCCGCCAGCAGATGAACATTATGACCCACAATGTAACGGGTGGCATCCGGTAAACCTGCTACATCGATAGTCTCACCACGGCGCGGCTGCCCGGCGTAGACCTGCAAGCCGGCGGGATACGCCTGGGACAACAGGTCGAAGAATGGTACGCGGTAATTGGCGAGCACCCGTTGCTGGATGCCGACCCGCCCAGTTATGGCGCTCATACCACCACATTAACCTTCGAACCACGCGGCGTCTTTTCGACTTCGATACGCGCCGGGAATTGATCCTTCAATTCATCCAGGTGCGTGATCACCAGTATCTTCTGGAATTCGCCCTGCACCTGGGTGATGGCTTCGATCAGCCTCTGGCGACCCTCCATATCCTGGCTGCCGAAACCCTCGTCGATCACCAGGGTTTGCAAACGCGCGCCTGCCCGTTGCGAGAGCACGCGCGAAAGCGCCAGCCGTAACGCAAAGTTGATGCGGAAGGCTTCGCCGCCAGAAAACAATTCATACTCGCGGGTGCCGGAAGCATCACTGATCTGGATATCGAGGGTCTCCTTCTTATCTTCGCGGTTCTTATCCTTATAATCACGTTGGGTGACAAAACGCACCGACATGCTGCCGTTTGTGAGGCGATCGAGAATTTCATTCGCCTGGGATTCGATCTGCGGCAGCGCCTGTTCGATCAAGAGCGCCGGGATGCCATCCTTGCCGAAGGCTTTCTCCAGTTTCTTCAGTTGGGATATTTTCTTCTGCAGGGCAGCGCGCTCACCGGTCAGCTTTTCGCGGCGCAGTTTCTGGGGTTCGAGCACCTCCACAAGCCCCCTGGCAGCGCCCAGTTCACGATTACACTGGCTTTCCTCTTCACGGGTTGCCAGCAATTCCTGCTCGGCTGCCTGCAGATCGGGCAGGGTTTCCAGCATCTCTTTCAATCGCGATTCAAATTTGGCGAGGTTCTCTTGCTCCTTGCCGGCGGTCTTTTCAAGACTCACCGACTCGTCCTGCATTTTAGCAATCTGACGCTCCAATGGAGCCAGGGCAGCTTGCGATCTTTCCAAAGCGCGGATGCGGTCTTCCGATCCCCGCAATTCCTGTTCCTCCTTCTTCAGCATCTCATGCGCCTGGGGGTCATAGCCCATGGTACGCAACTGATCATCGACCGCCACAAGGCGTTCCCGGGCGGGTTGGGCATACGCTTGGGACCGTAATTGCTCTTGCAGTGCCGCCTGCTGTTTCTTGCCATCCCCTTCCCAGGTTTCAATCTCCAAACGGCTTATCTCAATCTTGTGAGACACCTGATCTTTTTGGCGGGTTTGCTGCTGGGCTTTCACCTCGGCGGCGCGGACCGCCTCCAGGTGCGCGGCGATCGCCTGGATCTCAATTTGATGTTCGGTCAGCATGGACTGATTGGTGCGATGTTGATCACCCTTCGCCTTGCCCTCTTCCATCAATTCGGCGATCAGCCGCTGGCGATCCTGAGCAGTCAGCGGCTGACCACAAAGCGGGCACAGGCTGCCGCTGCTTTCTTCCAGGCGGGTGATGCGCTGTTTGATCTGGTCCATCTCGGCTTTGAGCCGGTTATTCTCCGCCTTGAGTTCTGCCATGTGATTGGTTGCCGAGCGCTGGCTTGTTTCCAGTTCAGGCTTGAGGTCCACCTCACGCCGGGTTTCTGCCAGGAGCGCATCAATACCCGTCAATTCATCGTGATATTGCTTCAACGCGCCGGCAGCGGACTCGATGCGCTGCGCCTGCTCCTCCAGATTGCGCAGTTGCTGTTCAAGGCGCGCCGCCTCAGCCGCGATCTCTGCCAAGGGCACTGCCCGCTTCATTTCAAGTTCATGAAAGCGCTGCGCCACCTTGCCGATCTCCTCCAGGTTGGCGCGCACCTCCTGCCAGCGTTGGTGATCCTGCTCGATCTGTTGCGCCTGACCCAGTTCCTGCCGGTAACCGGCGGCTTCCATCTGGCTGCGCACCAGTTCTTCCTGCTGCATTCGAACCCTTTCGAGGGCTTCTTTGACGCGGTTTTCCTGAGTCTGAACCAGGCTTAGCTGGTCCTCATAAACAGCAACGATCTTCTGGATGCTTTCCCGGTTCTTCTCCTGCGCTTTCCTTCTGGATTGGACAGATACCAGGGCTTTCTGCAATCGCTCTAAAGCCGCCACCCTCTGCGGCTCTTCCTTCAGTTCCTCATCGATGCTGTGGATCATGCCGTCCAGCCTGGCGACTTCGCCCTCCACCGACCGCCGGCGTTTGCGGGCAGTCTCCAGGTAAACCTCCCAGATATCCAGCCCCAGAATGCTGCTGAGGATCTGCTTGCGTTTGGAGGCGTTCTGCTGCGTAAACTGGTCCGCCCTGCCCTGCAGGAAGAAGGAAGCGTTGGTGAATGTTTCGTAATCCAGCCGGATGGTGTTCTGAATGCGCTCCTGTGTGGCGCGCATGGCGTGTTCGGACAGGGTATGCCATGCGCCATCCGGTCTACGCGAGAAGAAATCCAATAAGGCGGTCTTGCCGGGCGCTTTGGCGCGCACGATGCGGTATTCCAGCCCTTCGTAATCGAAATCAAACACGACCCGGGCGCCATCTTGCGAGCGGGCGTTCAAGAGGGAATCATCCCGTTTGCGGGCTTCACCAAACAACGCCCAAGTCATGGCGTCCAGCAAGGACGATTTACCCGCGCCATTACTGCCGGAGATACATGCCAGGTCGAAGGGGGTAAAATCCACCACGACCGTATCCAGGTACGACAGAAAACCGCTGACCTCCATCCTGACCGGGATCATGGCTGCTCCACCGCCGCATTCGTCCCATCAGTCATATCCATCTTCGTGATCAGCACCTTATCCACGCGATGGTTATCCATATCGATGACCTCAAAACGATAGCCTTGCCAATCGATAAATTGACCACTGACCGGAATCTGACCGAGGGTCGCCATCATCATGCCACCCAGCGTCTGGTAGCCCAAATGGTCTTCTTCCGGCAGGTCATCCAGGTGGAGCAATTCCTTCAACTCATCCGTCTGGAGCAGCCCATCGATCAGCCACGAGCCATCATTACGCATTGAGATCATGGGTTCGATTTCGCCGCCGTCCTCGGTATATTCGCCGACGACCGATCTCAGGATATCCTGCAACGAGACCACGCCCATCACCCCGCCGAACTCATCCAAAACGATTGCCATATGGGTCGAGGATTTTTTGAGCGCATCCAGGACTTGCAAAGCGGGGGTGCTTTCAGGAAAGAACAACGGCGCCTGGCAGAGTGAAAGCAGGTCCACCTTGCCATCTTTGATGAGGGTCTTCAGGATGTCACGACCCAGGATGACGCCCTGAACGTCATCCAACGAGCCTTTGCAAACCAGGAAGTGGTTGTGGCGGCTGGCAATGATGCGGTTGTAATTCTCGCGCAAGGTCTCTTCGGTATCCAACCAGATGATCTCGGTGCGCGGGGTCATGATGGCATCCACACGCCGGTCACCCAGGCGGATGATGCTTTCCATCAACTCCTGCTCCACTTGCAGGATGACGCCGGTGCGCGAAGCCTGCTCCATCATGCTGCGCAATTCCTCTTCGGTCACCTCCGGTTTATCGTTACGCTTGAACCCCATGATCCGAAGCCCAAGATTGGTGGAGGCGGAAAGCAGGTTGATCAATGGCGATGCAAACCGGCTGATGGCGCCCATCGGGGCGGCGAAGGTGCGCGCGATCTTCTCGGGATCGTACATGGCGATACGTTTGGGGATCAGTTCACCCAACACCAAGGTGAAATAAGCGATCACCAACACCACGATGACAACGCCCAGCTCCTGGCTGAACGGCTCCAGGAACTTGATCCGGGCAAGTTCAACGCTGACCTGTTCCGCCAGGGTGGCACCACCCACCGCGCCAGAGAGAATCCCTATCAAACTGATGCCGATTTGAATTGTGGACAGGAAGCGATTAGGCGTGCGCGAAAGCTCCAGGGCTTTCCTTGCGCTTTCATCGCCATCATCGGCGGCTTGCTCCAACAGGGAGCGTTTGGCAGAGACCAGCGACATCTCCGCCATGGAAAGGATACCGTTGGCAAGGATCAATACAGCAATCAACGAGATTTCAAGGGCTATGGATGCCATCAGGTTCGCCTGTCATTCCCTCCAGACTGGTGCTTTCGGCAATCACTTCTTCTGCCAGTTTGGTCAATTGATCACTTTCTTCGTGTGGTTCAGCGATGGTCTTCCAGTACTTGGACACCAGCGCGATGGGAGACATCTGGCTGACGCCGGCGCCCTCCGGGATGAGGATGCGGGTGCGGTCGGCTTGCGGTCTGCGGATGAAATGGAACTCGTAAGCGCCCTCAGCGGCAGCGCGGATGGCTGGCTCATCGATGAACACTTCCAGGTCGCGCGGGTATTCCACGATCAATCGCACCACCGCATCCGCCATGTCTTTCTGCGCAGGCAATTTGGACATCACGATATCCTGGATGGGATCACCCTTGTGGATACGGACGAATAAATCTATGAAGCGCCGCCCCTCCAGCTTGCGCCAATCGACGGTCGTTTTGCCCTTTTCGATGTTGGCGATGACGAAGAATTTGTCATCGCGAGCTTCGCCGAAATCCACCTTCTCGATCGACCCCGGGTAAACGATGGGGGGATGGCTTTGCGCGCCGGTGTCCTGGTCACGGTTGAGGTCCTGCCCCTTGTGAATATGCCCCAACGCCACGTAGTCGATGCGGGAGCCGGGCCCGGCCACGATCTCGACGGCCCCCGCCACCAGTGGCCGCACGCCTCCGGCGGTCTCGCCGTCGGCCGACATCTGGGACTCGACCACGGTCACGCGCGC